>NZ_JBVVQA010000012.1:0-3889 GCF_055811455.1 Mesorhizobium sp. WSM4845 | reverse complement strand
CCCGGATTGCCAACCGAATTGCAAAGGGCAATTCGGGGCAATCCGACCTCTCCCCGAGGGGAGAGGAGATCGCCAGCGCCGACGCTTCTCTCTTCTCCCCAACGGGGAGAAGGTGGCCGCGAAGCGGCCGGATGAGGGGGCAGCGGCGTCGACCTCGACAATTGGTCGATCTTCAATAATCCCGCGTTTGAAAATCCCGCCAACTATAGCCAAGATGCGATCCAAAACACTTAGGCCAGAAAGGCTCCCATGTCCGAGATTGCCCACCTCGCCGCCACCATCTTCAAGCGCGCCGGCAAGGCGCGGCGCTTTGTCGTTGCCATCGCCGGCCCTCCGGGCGCCGGCAAGTCGACGCTGTCGGCGCGCCTGCATGAGCTGCTGCCGGAAGGCGCGGCCGAAATCGTGCCTATGGACGGTTTCCATTACGACGATATCGTGCTCGAGCAGCGCGGCCTGCGCGCGCGAAAGGGCGCTCCGGAAACCTTTGACTTTGCCGGCTTCGAAACCTTGCTGAAGCGCATCCGCGCCGCCGAGCCCGACATCGCCATTCCGGTGTTCGACCGCAGCATGGAGCTGTCGCGCGCGGCCGCTTCGATCATCGCCGCCGACACCAAGTTCATCCTGGTCGAAGGCAATTATTTGCTCCTTGACGAGGAACCGTGGTCGCGGCTGGCGCCGCTGTTCGATTTCTCGATCTTTGTCGATGTGCCGCGCGCCGAGCTCGAGCGCCGGCTGCTCGAGCGATGGCACGAGCATGGCCGCTCCGACGAGGACGCCCGCGCCTGGATCGCTTCCAACGACATGCCCAACATCGACCGTGTGCTTGCCCGCCGCCGCCCCGCCGATCTGGTGCTTGGCGATCAACCCTGATTCGCAAGGACCGCCCGGCCTGGAACCTTAGGACTTTCCGGCCGTTATCTCGAATACGGCAATAATGCTGACATGAGGAAGACTGTCCAATGGCTACTCCGATGGCAAACAAGGCAAGAAAGCCTGCGCCCGGCAAGGGCAGGGCAACTCGATCCAGGGCAACTGGATCAAAGGCAACTGAATCGAAGACCGGCGCTGGCCCGGCCGTTGCCGCCCGCTCCAAGGATGCAAAGCCCAGTTTTGGCAAGGCAGCACCGAAGAAAGTGACACCGACCGCCGCCAAAACCACGGCAAAACCGGCCAGGTCGAGGAAGTCGGCAAGTGGCGGCTCGATGGCGGACAGCGCGATGCGCACCGTCAAGACGACGGCCAATGTCGCCGCCGGCGCAGTTGTCGCCACCGCCAAGACCGCTGCGTCCCTCGCCGCTTCCGTCATGGGCAAGGGCGGCTCGAAACCCAAAACCAAGTCAAAATAGCCGCTTCCCGGCGCCTGCGACCGATGAGCTAGCCGCGAGCGGGGATGCTGAGACCCCTTTGCACCGCCGGCCGGGCAAGGCCGCGCTCCAGCCATGCCGCGACATGGGAAAAATCGTCGAAGCCGACAAGTTCCCTTGCCTCGTAAAAACCGATCAGATTGCGTACCCAGCCCAGCATCGAGATATCGGCGATGGTGTAATCGTCGTCCATGATCCAGCTGCGGCCCTTCAGCCTCGTCTCGAGCACACCGATCAGCCGCCGCGATTCGTCGCGATAGCGCGCCAGCGGGCGCTTGTCGGCGATTTCGCGTCCGGCGAATTTGTGGAAGAAGCCGACCTGCCCGAACATCGGCCCGATCGAGGCCATCTGGAAGAACACCCACTGGATCGTTTCGTAACGTCGCGCCGGGTCGGCCGGGATCAGCCTGCCGGTCTTGTCGGTGAGGTAGAGCAGGATGGCGCCGGATTCGAACAGCCCGATCGGCTTGCCGCCCGGGCCATCTGGATCGATCATCGCCGGGATCTTGCCGTTCGGGTTCAGCGACAGGAATTCCGGCGTCCAGCTTTCGTCCTTGCCGATGTTCACCGCATGCGCCTCGTAGGGCAGGCCGAGTTCCTCCAGCGCGATCGACACTTTTACCCCGTTCGGCGTCGGGAACGAATAGAGCTGGATGCGGCCGGGATGGCTGGCCGGCCAGCGCGTGGCGATCGGAAAGGCGGACAGGTCGGTCATCGAAACTCCTGGGATTTTTTTTCGCGCAAGCGCGCCGTCGTGGCGCGTGGCAAGACGCGTCTCGCCGAAGCTGGGGATCCGGTTGCCGTCAGACCGCCTTGAACGCCAGCACCGCATTGGTGCCGCCGAACGCAAAACCGTTGCTGATCGCCGCGCGCACCTTGCGCTCGCGCGCCACATTCGGCGTGATGTCGAGATCGCAATCGGCGTCGGTTTCGCGAAAATTGGCTGTCGGCGGCACGATGCCTTCGCGGATCGCCATCACGCAGGCGATCAGCTCCAGCGCGCCCGACGCGCCGAGGCAGTGGGCATGCATCGATTTGGTCGAGGAGATCGAAAGTTTTTGGGCATGGTCGCCGAAAACGCGCTTGATCGCCGCCGTCTCGATCTGGTCGTTGGCCTTGGTGCCGGTGCCATGCGCATTGACGTAGTCGATGTCCTCCGGGTTGAGCCTGGCATCGACGAGGCAGAAGCGCATCGCCGCCTCCGGCCCTTCGATGGTCGGCGCGACGATGTCGGAGGCATCGCCGGAAAGGCCGGCGCCGGCAATTTCGGCAAGGATCGTGGCGCCGCGCGCCATGGCATGCTCAAAAGTTTCCAGCACGACCATGCCGGCGCCTTCGCCGAGCACCAAGCCCTGGCGATCGGCCGAAAACGGCCGGCAGGTGTCGGGCGCCAGCACCCGCAGCGCCTCCCAGCCTTTCAGGATGCCCCAGACCAGCGGCGCATCGGTGCCGCCGGCGAGCATGACGTCGGCGCGGCCAAGCCTGATCTGGTCGACTGCCGAGGCAATGGCGTGATTGGACGAGGAGCAGGCCGAGGTGATGCCGAAGACCGGCCCGCGAAGGCCGAGATTCATGCTGACATGGCCGGCCGCAGCGCCCGGCATCACTTTCGGCACGGTAAAGATGCCGGTGCGGTTCTTGCCCTCGAGCAGGATGGCGCGATAGCTCTCTTCGATCGCCTCCCAGCCGCAAACGCCGACGCCGACGATGGAGCCCATCCGGTAGGTGTTGGCCGCGTGCAAGCTTAGCCCGGCTTGTTGCGCGGCCTCGCGCGCGGCGATCGTCGCCAACAGGCTGAAACGGTCCATCGACACGGCCTGCTTGCGGTCGATGCCGTGCTCGGGAAGGGTCCTGATTTCGCAGCCGACCCTGATTTTCAGGTCATACAGCTCCGAATTGACGATCGGGCCGATGGCCGAACGGCCGGCGCGCATCTCGCCCCAGATCGTCGGCACGTCGGTGCCGAGCCCGCACAGGCCGCCGATGCCGGTAATGACGACGCGCTTGTGCATTCGGTCAGGCTTTTTTCGCGATCAGCGCGCGAACCGCCTCGACCATGTCGCCGACGTTCTTCAGATTGCTCCAGGCGTCGACCGTGTTCATCTCGATCTCGATGCCATACTGTTCCTCGAGGTCGAAGATGATCTCCGTCAGTTCCAGCGAATGGATGCCAAGCGAGGTCAGTTCGGTGCTGGTGGTGATCTCTTCGCCACCCGGCTCGGCATGAGCCTTGATCTTCTCGATGATGTCCGTTGCCAGCTGGTCAGCCATTCGGTTCCTTCCCCAACCCTCGTCGTTTCCCGGCGCCAACGGATCGGCGCCCGTTTTTCCCCAGGTTCAGACCGTCACCGTCGCCTTTTATCCGGCCAGGCGTTGTGTGACCGTACCAAGACGGCTCCTCTATAGAAACCGAAACGTTGTCAAGCAACAAGCTATATGTCGACAAAGCCGCCGGGGGGGGGGGGGGGGGGGGGGGGGGGGGGGGGGGGGGGGGGGGGGGGGGGGGGGGGGGGGGGGGGGGGGGG
>NZ_JBVVQA010000011.1:0-196001 GCF_055811455.1 Mesorhizobium sp. WSM4845 | reverse complement strand
TGCCCCGGCCCCGGCCCCATAATAACTGCGCTCAGTTGTTTCCAGATAGGGGCCGCCGCACTGGCGGCCCCTATCTATTCATATCGCACGATTTGAATTTTCGGCCTCACCAATCGTTAATCGGACATGCCTAGGCTGGGGCCAGGCACAGTTTGACCACAGGCGCCGCGTCCATGCTTGAAGCCCTGATCTTCGTTGTCTTTCCGTTCTGCATGCTTTTCGCCGCGATCTCCGACATGCTGTCGATGACGATCGCCAATCGCGTGCCTGTGCTGCTTGTCGGCGTCTTCGCCCTGGTCGCGCCGCTGACCGGCATGGACTGGGCAAGCTATGGCTGGCATTTTGCCGCCGGCGGCCTGGTCCTCGCCGTGACCTTCGGGCTGTTCGCGCTCGGCGGCATGGGCGGCGGCGACGCCAAGCTGCTGGCCGCCAGCGCCGTCTGGATGGGGCTGAACATCCACCTCGTCGACTACCTCCTGGTCTCGACCGTCATCGGCGGCCTGCTGACGCTCGCCATCCTCGCCTATCGGAAATCGCCGCTTGCGGCCGTCACAAGCCACAATCCGTTTTTACGCCATTTCGCCGACGAGACATCAGGCGTTCCCTATGGCATTGCGCTTGGCATTGGCGGCCTGCTCACCTTTCCGGCTTCGCCGTTGATGGCGTGGGCGCTCGCAAGCCTGGCGGCGTGATTCTTCCCGCGTCAGGCCAGCCTTTCCCATTCGATTTGGAGTTGGAGCAGGCGGCTTGGCCGACTTTTTACGGGCCGGACCGGATGCTTCAAATTTATGTAAACCTTAAATTAAGCACGATCGTAAGTATTAAATTAACCTTGTTTTGACGATTGCCGCTGCATGGTCCGGCTTGGCTAGGTTGTTTGCCAAGGCGAGGTTCGGACATATGCCAGCATCCCGACTGATCATTCTAGGCGTGGCGGTCGCCGCGGCGGGTGGCGCAGGATATGTCGCAAAAAACATGGTGGCGGCGCCGCCGCCTCAAATCGTCGATTCCGGCCCCGAGGCGCCGGCAATCGCGCTGCAGGACGTGCTTGTCCTGTCCGGCGACGTTCCGATGGGCGGTCCGCTCGCGAACAACATCACCTGGCAGTCCTGGCCGGCCAACGGCATCAACGCGAATTTCATCACCCGCGCCGCCGAACCCGATGCGCTGGAGAAGCTGAAAGGCGGCGTCGCCCGCGTGGCGATGTATGCCGGTGAGCCGCTGCGGCGCTCCAAGCTGATTGGCGAGGGACAGAGCTTCATGTCGTCGATCCTGCCCTCGGGCATGCGGGCGGTCGCCACAGCCGTATCGGCCGATACGTCGGCCGGCGGCTTCATTCTTCCCAACGATTTCGTCGACGTCATCATGACCCGCAGAGCCGATCCGGCAGCCGGCGGCAGCGGCTTTACCACCGAGACCATCCTCAAGAATATTCGCGTCCTGGCGATCGACCAGACCATCCAGGAGGACGAGGAAGGCAAGCGGACCAGGGTCGGCCAGACCGCCACGCTGGAACTGACACCGCAGCAGGCGGAAATCATCACCGTCGCCCAGCAGATGGCGGATCGCCTGACATTGGCGCTGCGGTCGATCACCGACACCCAGGAGAAGAATCTGGGCGAGGCCGACTATCTCGTTTCCGGCAATGGCCGGCGCGGGACAGTGCGCCTGATCAAGTCGGGCGAAGTTTCAGAAGTGGGAGCAAGGCAATGAGGTTAAACGCTCCGGTCACACTGGCTGCGGCAATCGGCCTGTTCCTGCTTGGATCGAATGCGCATGGCCTCCTCGAGGCGAATGCGGCAGGCGCCGAGGTGTCGGCTTCGACCGCCACCCAGCGCGTCAAGCTCGGTCTCAACAAATCGGTGGTCATCGACCTGCCGAGTGATGCCTATGATATTCTCGTCGCCAACCCGGCGGTCGCCGATGCGGTGACCCGCACCGCCAGGCGCATCTATCTCTTCGGAAAGGCGGTCGGCGACACCAACATCTTCGTCTTCGGCCCCAATGGCGAACAGATCGTCAGCCTGGATCTGGCGGTCGAGCGCGACGTCGCCGGGCTGGAAGACTATATCAGGCGCTTCATACCGTCATCGAGCATCACGGTCGAATTGCTGAACGACAATGTCGTCCTGACCGGAACCGTGGACACTCCGCTGGATGCCAAGCGCGCGGTCGATCTGGCAACCATCTTCGTCTCCGGCGGTGAAGCGACCACGGGACAGTATTCGCAGACCGCCTCCGGCGGCTCGGCCGAGGCCGGTGTCGACATCGACAATCCGGATTCCGAGCGTCGCGTCAGCCAGATCGTCAACCTGCTGCAGATCATCGGCGACGACCAGGTGACGCTGAAAGTGACGGTGGCCGAAGTCAGCCGCTCGGTGATGAAGCAGCTCGGCGTCAACCTGATCGGCAGCGGCAGCAGCAATGGCATCAGTTGGGCCGCGATAAGTGACAACTTCGCCGGCCTGGGCAAGTCGCTGTCAAACTCTGGCCTGGCTATCGGCACCTCGACGCTGGACGCCTACATCAACGCCATGGAGCAGTCAGGCGTCATGAAAACCCTGGCCGAGCCGACGTTGACGGCCGTATCCGGCGAGAAGGCGACCTTCAAGGTCGGCGGCGAGTACAATATGGTGACCGGCGTTTCCCAAGCCGTGTCCGACGATAACCAGACCGGTGTGAAGACGTATGAAATCGAGAAGCTCGAATACGGCATTGGCCTGGAATTCCAGCCGGTGGTGCTGTCTCCCGGCCGCATCAGCCTGAAGGTCAGGACGTCGGTTTCCGAGCCGACAACCGAGGCATCGGTATCCTTGTCAGAGGGTGTAACCAGCCCCGGCACGAACGTCCTGTCGCTCCGCAAACGCTTGGCCGACACGACGGTGGAGCTGCCTTCCGGCGGCTCGATGATGATCGCCGGCTTGGTACGGGACGACATCAGGCAAGCCGTCAACGGCCTGCCTGGGCTGACCAAGATTCCGGTGCTCGGCACGCTGTTCCGCAGCCGGGACTTCGTCCGCAACGAGACCGAGCTCGTCATCATCATCACGCCCTATCTGGTGAAGCCGGTGACGCGCAACGCCCTTGCCAAGCCGGACGACAATTTCAACGCTGCCAGCGATGGCGCCGGCATGTTCCTTGGCCGTGTCAATCGCGTCTACGGCACCATGCAGACCGACAAGCCCAACGGCCGTTATCACGGCGTTGTCGGCTTCATCTACAAGTAAGCGGGGAAGCAGACATGTCTCAGTCAGCGTTGAAGCCAAGGACGATCACCGCAGCGATGCGGTCCGGCCGTTCGCGGATCTGCCTGCCGGTCCTGGCGGTTGCGGTCGCCGCATTGCTGGCGGGCTGCGCCAACCGGGACAGCATCACGGTCGGCGCTGTTCCGGACGACTATCGCACCAACCATCCGATCGTCATTGCGGAGAAAAACCAGAAGATCGACCTTCCGGTCGGCGCCGGCGATCGCGGCATGACCGGGTCGCAGCGCGACACGCTTCTCGGCTTCCTGGATGGCTATGACAAGAGCGCCGCTCCGACCCTGACGATCTCGATCCCGAGCGGTTCGGCCAACGAGATCGCCGCGACCGCGGCCGGTCGCGATTTCGCCAGGCTTGCGATTGCCAGCGGCATCAGCCGCAACCGGATCGTCATCACCACCTCCCAGTCGGTTTCGGCCGAAGCGTCCGCCCCGATCCGCGTCGCCTATGTCTCGGTGAAGGCACAGACCGACAGGTGCGGACGCTGGCCCGAAGACCTGATGCAGACCTCGGAAAACAAGCACTATGCCGATTTCGGCTGCTCGTATCAGAACAATCTTGCCGCCCAGATCGCAAATCCGACCGATCTGCTCGGGCCGCGCAAGCAATCCGATATCGACGCGGAAAATCGCGGCGCGGTAGTCGACGTCTACCGCCAGAGAGGCATTTCGGACGAATTCCTCGGCAATTCGGAAGTCGAGTATTGAGCTCGAGCCGCCCAAGTCACGGGAAGACAAGTCACGGAAAGAAATGACAATGAGCAATCTTGCCTACGACACGGCGATAGATGGCGGCGATACCTCTCAGCAGGATGCCGCCGCCATGCAGGCGTTGCGGCCGATCCCGCGCATCTCGATCCAGGCATTTTGCGAGACCGAGGGCGTTGCCAATCCGGTCGAGCGCGCCGGCGAGGATCGCCGCATGGCGAAGGCCCATCTGAAGGTCCATATGGGTGGTGTCGCCACCGCCATCGAATTCTACCAGTCGGCGCCGACACCGAACCTGATCCTGCTGGAATCGCGCAGCGAGCCGAAGCAATTGCTCGAGCAGCTCACGCAGCTCTCCGAATATTGCGATCCGACCTCGAAGGTCGTGGTCATCGGCCACTACAACGATGTCGGGCTCTATCGCGAGCTCATCCGCTCCGGCATTTCCGAATATGTCATCGCGCCGGTATCGATGGCCGATATCGTCAGCGTGATATCGACGATCTTCGTTGATCCGGAAGCCGAGCCGATCGGCCGCTCGATCGCCTTCATTGGCGCCAAGGGTGGCGTCGGCTCCTCGACCATTGCCCATAATGTGGCTTGGGCGATGTCGTCGCTGTTCAAGTCCGAAGTGGTTGTCGCCGATCTCGACCTGGCTTTCGGAACGGCCAACATCAATTTCGATCAGGATCCGGCGCAAGGCATTGCCGAAGCCGTTTTCTCACCGGAGCGCCTCGACGAGGTCTATCTCGATCGGCTGCTTGCCCAGTGCGCCGAGCATCTGTCGCTGCTTGCAGCGCCTTCAACGCTCGATCGGGTCTACGATTTCGACCCGGAGGCTTTCACCCAGCTTATCGACACGGCGCAGCGCAGCGTGCCGCTGCTGGTGCTCGATGTTCCGCACGTCTGGACGGGCTGGACCAAGAACATACTGGTCAAAGCCGACGAGATCGTGATCACGGCGACGCCGGAGCTGGCCAATTTGCGCAACACCAAGAATCTGGCCGACATGTTCAAGCGGCTTCGCCCGAACGATCCGCCGCCGAAGCTGATCATCAATCAGGCCGGCGTGCCGAAGCGCCCGGAGATTTCGTCGTCCGACTTCGCCGACTCGCTCGGCCTGTCGCCGATGTCGGTCATTGCTTTCGAGCCGCTGCTGTTCGGAAACGCCGCCAACAACGGGCGCATGCTCGGCGAAATGGATGCCAGGAACCCGGTTGTCGGCATTATCAACGAGATTGCGCATGTGCTGACCGGGCGCAGCGAAATCAAGGCAAGAAAGAAAGCGGGCCTCGGCAATCTCCTTGGCAAGCTCTCGCGCGGCAAGAAGTGATGCTTCCGGAGCGGAATTGGTAATCGATCATGTTTGGTAAAAGAGGCAGCGACGACGGCAGCCGATTCACCCCGGAATTCCGTCAGCCGGCACCTGCGCCTGCCGCGCCGGCGGCAAAACCTGCGGAAACGGCGGTTCTTGCCAAGCCCGCACCGCCGCCATCTGGCACACTTGGCGCGTCTGCTGCGCCGCCGCCCGTGCGCCGTGCGGTCGAGGCGCCGCCATTGGCCCCGGAGCCGAAAAAGCTCCAGCGCCAGAAGAGCGAAACCTATTACGACACCAAGAGCCAGGTCTTTGCCGCGCTCATCGACACCATCGACCTGTCGCAGCTCGCCAAGCTCGATCCCGAAAGCGCGCGCGAGGAAATCCGCGACATCGTCAACGACATCATCGCGATCAAGAATTTCGCGATGTCGATCGCCGAGCAGGAAGAACTGCTCGAGGACATCTGCAATGACGTGCTCGGTTACGGGCCACTGGAGCCGTTGCTCGCTCGCGACGACATCGCCGACATCATGGTCAACGGCTCCAAGGACGTCTATATCGAGGTCAACGGCAAGGTCGAGCAGACCGGCATCCGTTTTCGCGATAACCAGCAGCTCCTCAACATCTGTCAGCGCATCGTCAGCCAGGTTGGCCGCCGCGTCGATGAATCGAGCCCGATCTGCGACGCGCGCCTTCCCGACGGCTCCCGCGTCAACGTCATCGCGCCGCCGCTCGCCATCGACGGCGCCGCTCTCACCATCCGCAAGTTCAAGAAGGACAAGCTGACACTCGACCAGCTGGTCAAGTTCGGCGCCATTTCGCCGCCCGGCGCCGAGATTCTCAAGATCATTGGCCGCGTCCGCTGCAACATCGTCATTTCAGGCGGTACCGGTTCGGGCAAGACGACGCTGCTCAATTGCCTGACCAACTATATCGACCGCGATGAGCGCGTCATCACCTGCGAGGACTCGGCCGAGCTGCAACTGCAGCAGCCGCACGTCGTGCGTCTGGAAACCCGCCCGCCCAACCTCGAGGGCGAGGGTGAGGTGACCATGCGCGATCTGGTCAAGAACTGCCTGCGCATGCGGCCCGAGCGCATCATCGTCGGCGAAGTGCGCGGACCTGAAGTGTTCGATCTTCTGCAGGCGATGAACACCGGCCACGACGGCTCGATGGGCACGATCCACTCGAACAGCCCGCGCGAATGCCTGAACCGTATCGAATCGATGATCGCGATGGGCGGTTACACGCTGCCGCAGAAAACCGTGCGTGAAATCGTGGTCGGTTCCGTCGATGTGATCATCCAGGCCGCACGCCTGCGCGATGGATCGCGGCGCATCACCCACATCACCGAGGTGATCGGAATGGAGGGCGACGTCATCATCACGCAGGACATCGTTCTCTACAACATCAAAGGCGAGGACGCGAACGGCAGGCTGCTGGGCGAGCACGTTTCGACAGGCATCGGTCGTCCGCATTTCTGGGAGCGCGCCCGCTACTATGGCGAGGAACAGCGCCTCGCCAATGCGCTCGAGGCGATGGAGAAACGCGCTGACTGATCCATTTGGAGGCGTAGGGGCCAGGGCCGATGTTTGGAATTGACGGCACCGTGCTGGCATTCGTCGTGCTCGCCGGCTTCAGCGCCGGCGCGGTCGCCTATGCTTTTCTGTTCAACCGGATCAGTACCGAAAAGCAGGTCGGCAGGCGGCTTGAAACGATCAAGACCGCCGAGACGGATGGTGCCGTCGTCAAGGCTTCTCGCGATCGCGTGGCGGAAGCGGCCAAGCGGCGCAAATCGGTTCAGGATTCACTGAAGGACCTCGAACAGAAGCACAAAACCAGTCAGAGCCTTGCCAAAAAGCCGCCTCTGAAGGCCCAGATCCGTCAGGCGGGCATGAAGGTCTCGCTCAAGCGCTTCTATCTCTACTCGGCGGTTTGCGGCGTCGTCCTGACGTTTCTCGCCTATTTCGCCGGTGCGCCTTTGTATGTCTTGCCGGGTGCGCTGCTGGTCGGTGGCCTCGGGCTGCCACGCTGGTTCGTTTCGTTTAGCCGCGCCCGCCGGGTCAAGGCGTTCCTCAACGAATTTCCGAACGCGCTCGACATCATCGTACGTGCGGTCAAATCCGGCCTGCCGCTGAACGACGCCGTCCGCCTGATCGCCAATGAATCGCCCGAACCGGTCAAGACCGAGTTCCGCCGCATCATCGATTCGCAGCAGATGGGCCTGTCGATCCCCGACGCCAGCATTCGCATGGCCGAGACGATGCCGTGCACCGAGGCGAGCTTCTTTGGCATCGTCATCCAGATCCAGTCCCAGGCCGGCGGCAATCTGTCCGAGGCCCTGGGCAATCTTTCGCGCGTGCTTCGCGACCGCAAGAAGATGAAGGCAAAGGTCCAGGCGCTGTCGATGGAAGCGAAGGCGTCAGCGGTGATCATCGGCGCCTTGCCCTTCGTCGTCGCCTTTCTCGTCTACCTGACAAGCCCGAACTACATCATGCCTTTGTTCACCACCAGCGTCGGCAATCTGATCCTCGGCTGCTCCGCGGTCTGGATGTCGATCGGCATCCTGGTGATGCGCAAGATGATGAACTTCGAGGTTTAGGATTCGAGCGCATGACCGAGAACGTCGTCAAAACCCTTACCGATCCGGCATTTCTGATTGCCCTGCTGGTCGGAATTGCGGTGTTTGCCACCGTGTTCACGCTGCTGCCCGCCTTTGGCGGAAACCAGCTCAAGGCGCGCATGAAATCGGTGGCGCTGGAGCGCGACGAACTGCGCGCCAAGCAGCGTGCGCGGCTTGCCCTCGATGCCGATCGCCGCCGCAAGGGCCTGCGCGAGCAACAGTCGATCGGCATGCGCAATATTGTCGACCGGCTGGACCTCAGGCGCGCCCTGGCCGATGAAGGCACCTTGCAGAAACTCAAGGTGGCTGGCTTCCGCGGGCAGAATCCGTTGACGCGTTTCCTTTTCTTCCGTCTGATCCTGCCCTTTGTCGGCTTTGCCCTGGCTGCGATCTATCTGTTCGTGCTCGGCGGGTTGCCGGAGCAGCCGCCTCTCATCAAGTTGTTCGTCTGTATCGTCGTCGCCTATGCCGGTTTTTACGCGCCGGTGCTCTATGTCAACAACCGCGCCACCAAGCGCAAGCAGTCGATCCAGATGGCGTGGCCGGACGCGCTCGATCTGATGCTTATCTGCGTCGAATCCGGTATGTCGGTGGAGGCGGCTTTTCGTAAGGTCGCCGACGAGATCGGCGCGCAGTCGGTGGCGCTTGCCGAAGAGTTCATCCTGACCAATGCCGAGCTTTCCTACTTGCAGGAACGCAAGCAGGCTTACGAGAACCTTGCAAGCCGCACCGGCCTGGAATCGGTCAAGTCGGTGTCGCAGGCGCTGGTCCAGGCCGAGCGCTACGGCACGCCGGTGGCGCACGCGCTGCGCGTGCTTGCCGGCGAAAGCCGCGACATGCGCATGAACGCCGCCGAGAAGAAGGCCGCGGCCTTGCCGCCGAAGCTCACCGTGCCGATGATCCTGTTCTTCCTGCCGGTGCTGTTCGCCATCATTCTGGGTCCCGCCGGCATCCAGGTCAGCGAGCGCGGCATTTTCGGCGACCAGCCGTCATCGAGCAGCCAATAGCCCACGATGCTTTCGTCATCCCAGGGCGGAGCAAGGAGCGAAGCGACGCGGCGCAGACCCTTTGATCGCCGAGGGACAGCGCCCCCTCTGTCCTGCCGGACATCTCCCCACTTGGGGGGAGATCGGCAGCTTCGGCGACGGCTCCCTTCTTCGGCGGTAGTGATTGGCGAAAGCGGAGATGACGGCCAATCTCCCTCCTTGTGGGGGAGATGTCCGGCAGGACAGAGGGGGGCGCGAAGGATCGCTACAAAGCGCTTTTATTCTGGTCCGCTGCATTCTTCGGCTGGCGTAACGGCATGGATCCTAGCTGTTTGATCTTCGCCGCGTCGCTTCGCTCCTTGCCGGTTCGCGCCGGGACGAGCCGCGGTCAGTTGGTGGCGGGCTTTGTCTTGTCCTGGTCCTTGAGCTGGCTCCAGGCGTTCTGCTGGGCGAGCATCTGGCGAAGGTAAGTCACGTTCGCCTGCGCCTGTTCGGACGACAGCTCCTGCGAGGCGATCTTCTCGGCCTCGTCGAAGCGGCCCTGCAGGCCGACGACCAGCGCCAGGTTCTGGCGGACGCGGCTGTCGGCATTCGGCTGCTGGGCGGCCGAGCGCATATAGGTTTCAGCCGTGCGCAGATCACCTTCCAGCACATACGACATGCCGAGATTGGAAAGGATCGAAGGTTCGTTCGGCTTGAGGTCAAGCGCCTTGCGGTAATTCTGGCGCGCCCCGTCTCTCTGGCCAAGCTGGTCGAGAATAGCGGCTTCCGCCGATACCAGCTTCCAGTCGGGATATTCCGGTGTCTGCGCGCGGCGCACCGCGTCAAGCGCCGGCTCGAACTGCCCGTTGGCGGCAAGTGCCTTGCCATAGGCGGCGAGCACGTCGCGGTCTTTCGGCAGCACGATCGCCAGTTTGCGCATCACGGCGAGCGACTGGTCGGCGTCGCCATCCATTTGCAGCGCCGCGGCATAATTCGTCGCGATCCGCTTGTCGTTGGGGTTCTTGGCGTAGGACTGACCCAGCGCGATCGTCGCCTTGTGCAACTCGCCGGACGACATGGTTTCCAAGGGTTTGCCGCTGGGGCGTCCGATCGAGCCGGTCGTCAACTTGCTGGTTCCGCAGCCTGCAACGCTGGCCGCGAGCGCTATTATGAACGCCGTGGTGATCAGCCGCTTCCCCGTGGCGTTCGTCATGCGGTTGGTCGGCATCTGCACCAGGGCCTCCATTCGTCAAATTGGCTTTTACGTGGCCATCTTCCCTCCCGCAGAAATATTCTGTTAACCCTAACGGATCGTTAAACGCGCCGACTCGGAAGCCGGAGACCGTCGAATGCCAGTCGAACTCATCGAGAGAGAACTGAAGACCACGCTGCCGGTTCATCTGGTGGCGAAGGATAGACTGGATGCGGCAGGGCTTGCCTCCTCCTCGCTCGCCTGGGCCAGGGCCAACGGCTTTTCCGGTCAGGCCGGGAGGACGCTGATCCTGCCCGGCGAAAACGGCGGGCTTGCCGGCGCCCTGTTCGGCACGGGCGACGGCGAAGGCGTGCTTGCCATTGGCGCGCTGGCGAGAGCCTTGCCCGCAGGCGACTGGCATTTCGCCTCCACGCTGGCCGAGCCGGAAATCGCGGCCATCGCGTTGGCGCTCGGCGGCTATGTCTTCACCCGCTACGGCAAAAAGCCTGGCAGGACGCTGCGTTTTTCGCTGCCGCCCGGCGCTGAAGCGGCTTATGTTCGCCGCATCGCCGATGGCGTTTTCCTGACGCGCGATCTGGTCAACACGCCGACCAGCGACATGGGACCGGACGAGCTGGAGAAGGCCGTTCGGACGCTGGCCGGGACGTACAAGGCCGAAGTGTCGGTGACCAGGGGCGACGACCTGCTCAAGAACAATTTCCCGATGATCCATGCGGTCGGCCGCGCTTCGGTCGGCGCACCGCGGCTGATCGACCTGATCTGGGGACCGGAGAACGCCCCGAAGGTGACGCTGGTCGGCAAGGGCGTCTGCTTCGACACCGGTGGTCTCGACATCAAGCCGTCCTCGGGCATGCTTTTGATGAAGAAGGACATGGGTGGCGCTGCCAACGTGTTGGGCCTCGCCTCGATGATCATGGCCGCCGGGCTGAAGGTCCGGCTGCGTGTGCTGATCCCGGCGGTCGAAAATTCGATTGCCGGCAACGCCTTCCGGCCCGGCGACGTGCTGGTGAGCCGCAAGGGCATCACCGTCGAGATCGGCAACACCGACGCCGAAGGACGGCTGGTGCTGGCGGACGCCCTGGCACTGGCAGACGACGACGAGCCGCAACTGCTGATCGACATGGCGACCTTGACCGGGGCAGCCCGCGTCGCGCTCGGTCCCGATCTGCCACCGTTCTACACCGGCGATGAAGCGCTGGCCTCCGACCTGGCTGCGGCCTCCATCGCAGTCGAGGATCCACTGTGGCGCATGCCGCTGTGGAAACCCTATGCCGCAAAGCTGTCGTCGAAGATCGCCGACATCAACAATGTCACGTCAGACAGTTTCGCCGGCTCGATCACCGCGGCGCTTTTCCTCAAACGCTTCGTCGAGAAGACCGCCGCCTGGGCGCATTTCGACATCTTCGCTTGGAACCCCTCCGATCGTCCGCACGGTCTCGCCGGCGGCGAGGCGCAAGGCATCCGCGCGCTGGAAAGGGTCATCTCAAAACGCTACGCCTGACGCTGCGGTGCAGGACATTCTCGTGACTGAAACGGAACCGAAACAATTTGCCGTCATTGTGGCCGGATGTCGATTTCGATGCGCCCGAGTCAGGCCTTGCGACTGTGGCAGCAGGTGATGCTGTACCAGGTGCGCGACGATGCGCCGGACCTCACCATGCGCCAGACGGCGATCCTGTTCACGATCTATCTCGATCCACCGCCGCATACGGTGCGCGGCCTCGCCGCCCGGCTCAATGTCACCAAGCCGGTGATCACACGGGCGCTCGACACGATGGGCGCAATGAAGCTGGTTTCGCGCCATCGCGATGAGCTCGACAAGCGCAACGTGCTGGTCAAGCGAACCGTAGAAGGTGCTCTCTTTGTCGAGCGCTTCGGCGATGTTATCATTGCCAGAGCCCAGGAATTGCCGATCTAGAGCAGGATTCCGAACCGCAGGTCAGCGAAGCAAAGCAGCACCGTTTCGGAAGGGATCATGCTCCAACACCAAGCCAGAGCCGAGTTGCCGATTTGACCGCCAGGGATGCCCGCCTTCACGCCTTCCGTTCCGATCTCGCCGATATCAGGCTGAAAGGCGAGGTCGCCGCCGATCGCTTCGTCGCCGGGCGGCCAGCGCGGATCTCAGCCACAGTGGCCGATCTCCGCAAGGCGCCGCGGCCGGATGCCGGCGTCAACACGCAAGCCCTGTTCGGCGACGACGTCCTCGTCTTCGAAGATGCCGAAGGCTGGGCCTGGATCCAGTCGGAGCGCGACGGCTATGTCGGTTATGTCGCCGACACCGTGCTGGGCGGACGGGACCATGCGCCCACCCATGTCGTCACGGTGCCGCGCACCTTCCTCTATCCGGGACCGGATTTGCGGCTTCCGCTGAGCGGGCAACTGTCGATGGGATCGGCGCTGACGGTAACCGGCGCAGCCGAAACGCGCGGCACGCATTATGCGCTGCTGCCGTCCGGCGAGGCTGTCATATCAGGCCATCTCAGGCCTCTGGGAGAGCCGGCTGCCGACTATGTCGCGGTCGCGGAGGCTTTTCTCGGCACGCCCTATCTGTGGGGCGGCGCCTCCGGCTTCGGCATCGATTGCTCCGGCCTCGTGCAACTGGCGATGCACATGGCCGGCAGGCAAGTGCTGCGCGATTCCGACATGCAGGCGGCGACCATCGGCGAGCCGCTCGACCCGGGTCCGGATCTTGCCGGGTTGCGGCGCGGCGACCTGGTGTTCTGGAAAGGCCATGTCGCTGTCATGACCGACCCGGAAACGATGATCCACGCCAACGGCCACACCATGCTGGTCTCGCGTGAAGGGTTAAGGCAAGCCCTCGCCCGCATCGGCTATCTCTATGGCGGTCCGACAGGGTTTAGGCGGCCGTAGCGCAAGCGCTTTTCCTTCTCCCCTTGTTGTGACCTTGTTGTGGGGGGAGATCAGCAGTTCCGCCGATAGCGCCTCTTTTTCGAGGTTGGCGATTGGCGAAATCAAAGATGACGGCCGATCTCCCCCCAAGTGGGGGAGATGTCCGGCAGGACAGAGGGGGGCGCCGTAGAGCGCCAACCTCAATACGGACCGAGCACTGACCAAATGCCTCACACGCCACTGCCTCCGCGAAATCGCGCAAATGCCAAATCGATGCGCAAAGCCATGACCGACGCCGAACTGAAGCTTTGGAACGAGCTTCGCGCGCATCGGCTGATGGGGCTTGGCTTCCGCCGACAATTTCCGGTCGCTGGTTACATCGTCGACTTCGCTTGCCCGGACAAGAAGCTCGTCGTCGAAGTCGATGGTTCGCAGCATGCCGAAGCCAATACAGGCGACGAGGCGAGGACAAAGCGTCTGGAACGGGATGGCTGGACCATCCTGCGCTTCTGGAACGACGACGTCATTCGTGACATCGACAATGTCTGCCAGCATATTGTCATCGAGGCGGGGCTCGCCGGTGCGACTTGATACGCCGGCGCGAGGCGCCCCCCTCTGTCCTGCCGGACATCTCCCCCACAAGGGGGGAGATTGGCAGTTTCGCTCTGGCCGTCAATCCTGCAACGTTGGTGATTAGCGGAAGCAGACAAGACAGCCAATCTCCCCCCTTGTGGGGGAGATGTCCGGCAGGACAGAGGGGGGCGCAGTAGAGCGCCCACCTCACTTGCGACCGAAGCCGCGCACGATCACCTTTTGTTCCGATTCTGCTTGGCGATTGCGCGGCGCCGCGCTACCTCTGGCGGGTGACAGAGCAGCCGCGCCTCGCCGAACAGAATGCCGCCGTGCGCTTGCCCGAGCCATTCCTCAAATGGTTCGCGCAAAGAGGCTGGTCGCCGCGCGCCCATCAGATCGAATTGTTGGCGACCGCCCAGGCCGGGCAATCGGTTCTGCTGATCGCGCCGACCGGCGCCGGCAAGACGCTGGCCGGGTTTATGCCTTCACTGACCGAGCTGGCCCGGAGGCCGGGGAGAAAGCCGGGGCAGGCGCGTCGCGGCATCCACACGCTCTACATCTCGCCGCTGAAAGCGCTGGCCGTCGACATCGAGCGCAATCTCGGCAAGCCGGTGGAAGAGATCGGTCTGTCCGTCACCATCGAGACGCGCACGGGCGACACGCCCGCGCACAAGCGCCAGCGCCAAAAGCGGGCCCCGCCCGAAATCCTCCTGACCACGCCCGAGCAACTGGCGCTGCTGATTGCTGCGCCCGACGCCAGGCGCTTCTTCGAGGATCTGCGCTATGTCGTGCTCGACGAACTGCATTCCTTGGTGACGTCGAAGCGCGGGCATCTCCTGTCGCTCGGGCTGGCTCGGCTGCGATCCTTTGTTCCCAGCTTGCAGACGATCGGCCTGTCGGCGACGGTCGCCGAGCCGGACGAATTGCGGCGCTGGCTGGTCAGCCAGAATCCACCCGGCGGCATGGCCGAATTGATCGTCGTCACCGGCGGCGCCAAGCCCGACATCTCCATCCTCGACTCGGAACAGCACGTGCCGTGGGCCGGACATTCGGCCCGCTACGCGACACCGGAAATCTATAGCGAGATCAAGCGACACAAGACGACCCTGCTGTTCGTCAACACGCGCAGCCAGGCCGAACTGCTGTTCCAGGAATTGTGGCGGGTCAACGAGGACACTTTGCCGATCGCGCTGCATCACGGCTCGCTCGATGTCGCCCAGCGCCGGCGCGTCGAAAAAGCTATGGGCGAGAATGCCTTGCGTGCCATCGTCGCCACGTCGACGCTCGACCTCGGCATCGACTGGGGCGATGTCGACCTGGTCGTGCATGTCGGCGCACCGAAGGGTGCGAGCCGGCTGGCGCAGCGCATCGGCCGCGCCAACCACCGCATGGATGAGCCGTCGAAAGCGATCCTGATTCCGGCCAACCGCTTCGAGGTGCTGGAATGCCGGGCGGCGCTCGACGCCAATTACCTCGGCGCCCAGGACACGCCGCCGCTGGTCAATGGCGGGCTCGATGTGCTGGCGCAGCATGTCCTGGGTTGCGCCTGCGGCGCGCCTTTTCATGCCGATGCGCTGTTCGAGGAGGTGCGAACCGCCGCGCCCTATGCCGAACTCGACCGGCCGACGTTCGATCGTGTCGTCGACTTCGTCGCCACCGGCGGATATGCGCTGAAGAACTACGAGCGCTACGCCCGCATCCGCCTGAACAAGGACGGGCTGTGGCGCGTCTCCAATCCTCGCATCGCCCAGCAGTACCGGCTGAATGTCGGCACCATCATCGAGGTGCCGGCGCTCAACGTGCGTTATGTCAAGGCCGGCAGCAAAGGCTCTGCCTCGCGCGGAGGTCGGGTTCTCGGCAAGATCGAGGAGGCGTTCCTCGAAACGCTGACGCATGGCGATACCTTCATGTTCGCCGGCAAGGTGCTGCGCTTCGAGGGCATCCGCGACAATGAGTGCTTCGTGTCGAATGCGCCCGGCAGTGACGCCAAGGTGCCCTATTATGGCGGCGGCAAATTCCCGCTTTCGACTTACCTCGCCGAACAGGTCCGCATCATGCTGGACGACCCGCAGCGCTGGAAGAAGCTGCCGGAACAGGTCGCCGACTGGCTGCGCTTCCAGGCCGACAAATCGGTGCTGCCGAAGCGCGACGACCTGCTGATCGAGACCTTTCCGCGCGGCAACCGCTACTATCTGGTCGCCTACCCGTTCGAGGGCAGGCTGGCGCACCAGACGCTTGGCATGCTGCTCACCCGCCGCCTCGACCGGGCGGGAGCCAGGCCGCTCGGCTTCGTCGCGACCGACTATGCGCTTGCCATCTGGTCGCTGGCCGATATGGGCAGGATGTTCCGGGCGAAGAAACCGTCGCTGGCCGCGCTTTTCGACCAGGACATGCTGGGCGACGATCTCGAAGCCTGGCTGGCCGGCAGCTGGCTCTTGAAGCGCACCTTTCGCAATTGCGCGCTCATTTCCGGACTGATCGAAAAGCGTCATCCGGGCCAGGAGAAGAGCGGCCGCCAGGTCACCGTCTCGACCGACCTCATCTACGACGTCCTGCGCAGCCATGAGCCCGACCACATCCTGCTGCAGGCGACGCGTGCCGACGCGGCCACGGGTCTGCTGGATGTCAGCAGACTTGCCGAGATGCTCTCGCGTATCAAGGGACGAATCGTGCATAAAGACCTCGAGCAGATTTCGCCGCTCGCCGTGCCGATCATGCTCGAGATCGGCAAGATGCCGGTGCATGGCGAGGCCGATGATACGCTGCTGATGGATGCGGCAACGCTGGTCGAGGAGGCCATGGGGACGAAATGACATTCGCACTCGCCATGACGGCGCTCCTGGCGGATGCCGATCCTATCGGCATCGCCGGCGAGCGTGCGATCTGCGATCGGCGCGGCGTGCTTTATTTTCCCGAGCTTCGGCTTCTGACCGTGTCCGACCTGCATCTGGAAAAGGGCTCGTCGCTGGCACGGCGCGGTACATTGATCCCGCCTTATGATACCGGTGCGACGTTACTGCGGTTGCAGGCGGTGATTGCCGATTATCAGCCGGCGATCGTCATCAGCCTCGGCGACAGCTTTCATGACGGCGGCGGCGCCGCGCGCATGCATGCGAGCTTTCGCGAACGGCTGGAAGCGCTGATGGCCGGTCGCGACTGGTTCTGGGTTGCCGGCAATCATGACCCGGATGCGCCGGCCGACCTGCCCGGCGAGACGGTGCGCGAGCTGGCCATAGGCTCTCTCGTATTCCGGCACGAGCCTTCGGCGGTGAGAGTGGAAGGCGAGGTATCAGGTCATCTGCACCCTTGCGCCCGCATCGTGCAGCAGGGCCGCTCGGTGCGACGGCGCTGCTTTGCCGGCGACGGCGGCCGCATGATTATGCCGGCCTTCGGCGCCTATACCGGCTCGCTCAATGTGCTCGACCGCGCCTATGCCGGGCTGTTCCGCCGCGAGACGCTGATGGCCTATATGCTCGGCACCGAGCGCATTTTTGCGATTTCCCACGCGATGCTGCGGCCGGGCTGAGCTGCTCTACCTGCCGTAGTAGAGGGTGACGGTGTGTTTCGCTTCGGCGAAGAACAGCCAGCGTTCGACCAGCATGCCGGCGAATTGGGCTGATGTGGCGAGTGCCGACAGCACCGCCGCATAGGGCCATGGCAAGGCGAACGCGGCAATCAGCAGCAAGACGGGCAGAGCGAAGGCCAGCACTTGCGTGATCTGGCGCAGCCGCGCGTTGTGCTTGCGGGCGATGCGAAAGCCCATCTCCTTGAGCAGGTAGTTTTCTTCGGTGTGCGGCCATTCCAGCGACCGCACCGTACCGCCGGCAAGTCCGGTCGCGGTGTTGGCGTTGGTCGGGATTTCCAGCCTGTCATTGTAGCGCCAATTTGCCAGCTTCCAGCCCCAGCCGAGCAAGGTCAGCAGCACGCAACCTGTCAGAACGATAGTCGAGCCGAGGGCGAAGCCCTGCAGCAGCGCGTTGAGAAGCACGCTGCCGCTCATCGCCGAAAAGATCAGGTAGCCGGGCAAAGTGAAGCGGCTGTGCCACTGGGCGATCGGCTTCAGCGAGGCATAGATCATGCCGGTGGTGCAGACGGTGGCGACCGCGCCGACCGCAGCCAGCAGCCCGGCGACGGCCACCCAGCCGTTTGTGCGGCCGAGGAACAGCCAGCCGAAGGCCAACAATCCCGCCGGCACGAAGGTCGCGACCGAGGCAACGCCTTCGCGCGACAGCCATGAGCTGCGCCATTGCGAGAATGCTCTCCAGGCGCGTTCTGGTCGGCCGAGATGGCCGGCCGACGACAGCAGGCCGGCCGAGATCAGGCCGAGAGCCAGCCCCATGCCGACGAGGCCGAGCCAGAAGTCAGGCGGGACAAATCCTTGTCCGGCCAGCACGCCGAGCAGCGCGAGCAGGCCGTAACCGGCGCCCGTGGCAGTGGTGAAGAAGACGACGGAGAAGGCTGGATGCATGGATGCTGATCAATGCGAAAGCATGCGGTCGACCCAGCCGAGGAAACCGCCTTCAGCCCGCACCGGTTCGAGCCTCGGCGCCGGCACCGATGCAGCGCGCGGCGTGTGGGCGCGCGGCGGCAAATATTTGTTGGTCGGGTGATAGCCGAGTTCGGGCATCAGGTCGACGCCGCCGCGTTCGGCCACCAGTTGCGAGATCGCCGATGCCGGGTCGCCGAGATCGCCAAAGTGCCGCGCGCTGGTCGGACAGGCGGCGACGCAGGCCGGCACGCGGTCTTCTTCCGCCAGATTGTCGTTGTAGATGCGGTCGACGCACAGCGTGCACTTCTTCATCACGCCGACATCGGTGTCGAATTCGCGCGCGCCATAGGGGCAGGCCCAGCTGCATAATTTGCAGCCGATGCACTTGTCTTCGTCGACCAGCACGATGCCGTCCGAGGCCCGTTTGTAGGAGGCGCCGGTCGGGCACACGGTGACGCAGGCCGGTGTCTCGCAATGCAGGCAGGAGCGTGGGAAATTGACCGTGCGCCCACCCATCTCCGTCATGTGCTCATAGCTGTGCACGCGGTTGAACCAGACCCCATCGGCATCGCCGCCATAGGGATCGATGTCGGTCAGCGGCGCCATGTGGCCGCCGGTGTTCCATTCCTTGCAGGCGGTAACGCAGGCCTGGCAACCGACGCAGGTGTCGAGGTCGATGACCAGGCCGAGCTTCTTGTCGGTATGGGCGGGAAGGCAGGTCATGGTCTGGAAGCTTCTCTTGCCCGGCGAAACTCGGCGCCAAAACTGAGCTTGTCGGGCGAGGGTTTGAAATGCGGTGGCTGCCGGAAGCGCTCGAACTGCGGCTCGGTGAAGCCGGCTTCTTCAGCCGCGCATTTGACGATGCGGACGCGCAGGTCGAACCATGCCGCCTGGCCGGTGATCGGATCGGAATTCGAGTAGCGCTTGCCGTTTGCATCGGCAGAAGTCTGGTCGCCGATGATGTGGTTGAGCAGGAAGCCGCGGTTGGATTCGGCCGCGTCGTCCTTCAGGCCCCAGCTGCCGCGCCGCTTGCCGATCGCGTTCCAGGTCCACACCGTGTCGGCGTTGACCCCGTCGACCAGCTTGATCTGTCCCTTGACCCTGCCGTTGACGCTCTCGATCCAAACCCAGTCGTCATCGGCAAGCCCGAGGCCGGCGGCGGTTTGGCTGTGCACGAACAGCCGGTTCTGGCTGGTGATCTGTCTGAGCCAGGCGTTCTGCGAGCCCCAGGAATGATACATGTGCATCGGCCGCTGCGTCAGCGCATGCAGAGGGTATTTCTCAACGTCGACAACCGTCTCCTCGAAGGGCGTGTACCAGAACGGCAACGGGTCCATATAGGTTTCGATGCGGCTGCGCTCCGCCTCCGGCGGCAGCACCCTGCCATGGCCGCGCGCGGCGAGGCGAAACCGCTGCATCGGCTCGGAATAGAGCTGGAACACGATCGGCTCGGCCTTCGGGATGAAACCCATGGTCTCGGCAAACTCGAGGTAGGATCGGTTGGCCATCTTGTAGTAGCGCTGGTCGTCGGCAAAATCGTGGTGCCAGAAGCCGCCATTGTCGATGTAGCGCTGAAGCTGGTCGGGATTGGCATCGCCCTTGCCGATCAAAATTCCGTCCTTGCCGCGCCAGCCGGCGAGCGGGCCGACGCCTGGCCTGCGCTCATGATTGACGATGTAATCGGCATAGTCGCGGTATTTGGCCGAGCCGTCGTCGGCGACGAAGCCGGGCAGGCCGAGCCGCGCGCCGAGCTCGATCAGCACCGTCTGGAACGGCCGCACGTCGCGGTCCGGCTCGACAACCGGATGGCGGATGGCGTCACCCGGTCCATCGGCGTGGCTGATCGGCCGGTCGAGCAGGCTGATGCAGTCATGACGCTCGAGATAGGTCGTGTCGGGAAGCACGAGATCGGCGAACGGCACGGTCTCGGAATAATAGGCGTCGGAATAGATGATGAACGGGATCCTGTACTCGCCTGACGCTTCCATATCGGTCAGCATCGCCATCGTCTCGACGGTATTCATCGACGAGTTCCAGGCCATGTTGGACATGTACATGAACAGCGTATCGATCCTGTAGGGGTCGCCGGCCCAGGCGTTACGGATGACCGTGTGCATGAGCCCGTGTGCTGCCAGCGGCGCATCCCAGGAATAGGCCTTGTCGATACGGATCGGCGTGTCGGTGTCGTCGACCAGCAGATCGTCCGGGCCGCAGACGAAACCGAGCGGCATGCCTTCGAGCGGCGTCATCGGCCTGACGTCCTTGCCCGCCGGCCTCGGCCCCGGCGGCGCCGACCGCGGATAAGGCGGCTTGAAGCGAAACCCGCCGGGCACGTCCACCGTACCCAGGAGTACTTGCAGCAGGTGGATGGCGCGGCAGGTGTGAAAACCGTTCGAATGCGCCGAGATGCCGCGCATCGCGTGCATCGACACCGGCCGGCCCTTGATCGTCTCGTGCCGGCGGCCGGCCCAGTCGGTCCACGCCACCGGCAGTTCGATCGCCTGCTCGAAGGCGACATGCGCCAGTTCGGCGGCGATGCGGCGGATAGTGTCGGCGGTAAGGCCGCAGCGTTCGGCGACCGCATCGGGAGAATAACTCTCGTGCAGGTAGCGGTCTGCGATAAGCTGGAAGACCGGTACGCAGCGGCGGCCATCGACCTGGAAGTTGCCGGTCAGCGCCGGCTTTGCGTCGGTATCGGTGGCGCTGACGGAGACTTTGGCCAGCCTGTCCCAGGCCAGCGGATTGCCGCCGCTGTCGCGTGCGAACAGCCCGTCATCTGCTGCACCCGGCTCCTGGATGACGAGGACATGGGCGTTGGTGTAGCGCAGCAAATAATCGAGATCGACGCGGCCGGCCTTCAGCAGTTCATGGATGAGAGCAAACACGAACAGGCCGTCGGTGCCGGGCCGGATGCCGATCCAGTCATCGGCAATGGCGTTGTAGCCGGTGCGGCATGGATTGATCGAGACCACCTTGGCGCCGCGCGCCTTGAGCTTGCCGAGACCGATCTTGATCGGGTTGGAATCATGGTCCTCGGCGACGCCGAACAGCATGAAGTACCTGGTGTTGTCCCAGTCGGGTTCGCCGAACTCCCAGAACGAGCCGCCGATCGTATAGAGCCCGCCGGCCGCCATGTTGACCGAGCAGAAGCCGCCATGGGCGGCGAAATTCGGCGTGCCGAACTGGCTCGCCCACCAGCCGGTCAACGATTGCGACTGGTCGCGCCCGGTGAAGAAGGCGAGTTTCTTTGGGTCGGTGCGGCGGATTTTCGAAAGCCGTTCCGTCGCGATCGAGAAGGCCTCCTCCCACTCGATCTCGCGAAACTCTCCCGAGCCGCGCGGACCGCTGCGCAGCAATGGTTTCTTCAACCTGGCCGGACTGTAATGCTGCATGATGCCGGCGCTGCCTTTGCCGCACAGCACGCCGCGATTGACAGGATGGTCCTTGTTGCCGTTGATGTAGCGGACCTTGCCGTCCTTGATGTGGACGTCGATACCGCAGCGGCAGGCGCACATGTAGCAGGTGGTCTTGGCGATGCTGTCGGAGACATCAGGCGAGGTATCGATGCCATCACCCTCGTCGGGCGCGCGGGTGTCGGCAAGCGACCGTTGGGACGGTGCGGAATTGGCGCCGCGCAGCGGTCCGTGGTTCATGATTCGGCGCTTTTGCGGTCTGCGAATTTGGCTCTCGTCTTCGGCCCGGGGCCGCGCATATAGTGTTCTTCCGGATGATAACGGTCGCCGGCAAGCCGACGCCGCAGGCCGCGGGTCCAATGGGCAAACAAGGATTTGAACCGCCCGATCACTTTTCTACCCGTTCCAGGTTGGCCGCGATTTTTTTCCAACTCCGCCGGGAAAATTAGAACAAAGAAATCGATCCGTCTAACAAGTTGCTCTTGTAATTCCAATCGAAATTCTTTCTTAATTCTCCGCATGACCCTGGACCAACTGCGGATATTCGTTGCTGTCGCCGAACGGGGGCACATGACCAAGGCGGCCGAGCTGCTGGGCATTTCCCAGTCGGCCGCCTCGGCCGCCATCCGCTCGCTCGAACAGCAGCATGGCGTCCAGCTGTTCAACCGGGTCGGTCGCAACATCGAGTTGGCGCAGACCGGGCGCAGGTTTCTGCCCGAGGCGAAGGCCGTGCTCGAACGGGCGGCTGCCGCCCACGACGTGCTCGAGCACGTCTCGCAGACGATCACCGGCAGCCTTTCCATCGCCGCCAGCCAGACCATCGCCAGCTACTGGCTGCCGCGCCGGCTGGCCTCCTTCCACGAGGCCTATCCCGCCGTCAGGCTGAGCGTGACCATCGGCAACACCAGGCAGGTTGAGACCACCGTACTCGACGGTACGGCTGATTTTGGCCTGGTCGAGGGGCGCACTGAATCGGACATATTGCGGCGCGCCAAGGTCGATGTGGATCGCCTGATGCTGGTCGTGGCGCATTCGCATCCCGAGATCGCCGAAGTCTCGCGCGGGCATCCCGATATCAGGGAACTCCGCTGGATCATCAGGGAAGGCGGATCGGGCACGCGCGAGGTGCTGGAAGATCTTGCCCGCCGCGAAGGGATATCGTTCGCAGAGCTGCGGATATTCCTGGTGCTGCCGAGCAACGAGGCGGTCCGTCAGGCGGTCGAGGCCGGCGCCGGCGCCACCATCATTTCGGAGCTCGTTGTCGAACGCGCGGTTGCCGAAGGCAGCTTGCGGTCCGTGTCGATCGATCTGCCGAAGCGCGATTTCGCCATGATCACGCATCGTGACCGGCAGGCAAGTCTGGCCCAGATGGCGCTCAAGGCGCATCTGGGCGCGAGGGCCGGCGAGACCGTCCGGGGGTAAGCCGGGTCAGCCGAATTTCCGCTGCGCATCGAGCGCCAGCCCAAGCCCGACCGAGCCGAACATATCGCCTTCGATGACCGACGCCTGCGGCACCAGGGCCAGTATCTGCTGCCTTGCCAGCGGGATGGCGGTCGATCCGCCGGTCAGGAACACCGCGGTGATGGCGGTTGGTTTCACCTGCGCGTCGCGGATCGTCTCGCCAACCGTCGCAGCCACCCGTTCGATATCCCTGGCAATCGTGGCCTCGAGCCCGGCGCGCGAAATTTCGGTCGCAAACTTCGCTCCCGTCAGCGCGACCATCACCTCGGCGGACGATTGCTCCGTCAGCTCGATCTTGACCCTCTCGACCAAAGCGGCCAGCGCGTGCCCGTAACGATGCTCGACGATGTCGATGAAACGGTCGACCAGGTCGGCGCGTTCCGCCTCGTAGCGGATCTGGCGCAGATGCGTCATCGCCCGGGCGGTGTAGACCAGATTGATGCGCTGCCATGTCGCCAGGTCGATGAAGTAGCTGGCCGGCAAGTTGCGCTTGCCGTCCTTGGTCGGCGAGAGGTAGCCGAGTTGCGGCATCACATGGGCGATGCTCAACAGCCGGTCGAAGTCGGTGCCGCCGATATGGATGCCTCGGCTGGCCAGAATGTCGTCCTTGCGATCGAGGGAGCGGGCGCGCTGCGGCGAGACCCGCACGATCGAGAAGTCGGACGTGCCGCCGCCCATGTCGACGATCAGCGCCAGCTCTTCGCGCGTCACCTTCTGCTCGTAGTCGAGCGCCGCCGCGATCGGCTCGAACTGGAAGGCGATATGCTTGAAGCCCTGGGTACGGGCCGCGTTTTCGAGTTCACCTTCGGCCTTGGCATCGGCCTCGGCATCGTCGTCGACGAACTGCACGGGACGACCGAGCACCACGCTTTCAACCGTATCGTCCGCATCCTCTTCCAGCCTTTTCCTGAGGTGGCCGACGAACAGGCCGATGATCTCGGTGAAGGCGATCGATCGGGTTTTGATGCGCGTCTTTTCATGGACTAGCGTACCGCCGAGTACGCTCTTCAGCGAGCGCATCAGGCGACCCTCGATGCTGTCGGTATAGTCGGCGATGGCGCGGCGCCCAAAGTAGGTGCGGTTGTCCTCGAAATTGAAGAACACCGCGCTGGGCAGCGTCACCTCGCCGTCTTCCAGCGCCACCAATTGCGGCTGCCCGTCCCTGATCACGCCGACGGTGGAATTCGAAGTGCCGAAGTCGATACCGCCGAATGCTGGTCGCATCGCAAAGTCCTGTATTTTTGATTTGGGGAGCGACAGCTGGTGTTCGGCCGGGCCGGGGTCGCGGTCTAACCCACGAGCGTAAAAAGGGGAACCGCCTTTTGAAGAGAGTTTAATCCTTCCGGAAGACGAGCCTTCCGAGCCAGCCTGTCAGCATGGCCAACGACACCGCGAAGACGCCATACAGGAAAGAATAATCGTGGGCGACGCGGAAGATCGACTGTTCGAAACCGGACTTGCGGATTTCGAGCTGGGCGGAGCTTTCCTTGATGAACAGGCCGCTCTTGAACAGGAACGCACGGGCCTTGTGGGTGCCGACCGGAACATTGGGGGCGAGCCTGACGGTGGCGCGGAACAGGTTCTGCGACAGGAACTGCACGCCGCCGACATTCACGCTGTAGAGGCCGGTCGCCGTCTTGCGCTCGCGCAGCGCCGCGGTGAATTCCTGGATGGTCGCCGGACTGTCGCCAGCGTCGGCCGGCTGCATGTAGATGTTGGCCGCGCCGAGCGACAGTTGCTTGTAGCTGTTGGGGTCGGTGACGTCCTGCAGCGGCCGCGTCGTCGCCACCGAATAGGACACCGGCACATTCTTGAAGGTCTCGGACTCCAGATTGATCCAGATGCCGAGCACCCGGTCCTTGCGGCGCACGACGACCTTCCGCGCCGGACCCTCAAGCACGACCACGATGTCGTAGCGCCCCTGGCGCGCGACACGCGGGTCGGCATTTTCCAATGAGCCGAAGATGGTGAGGTCGGCGCCGGAAAAGCCGGCGGTGATTGAGACATGGTCGGTGGACAGGCCGATCTGGATGTTTTCGGCAACCGGCGTCTGCGCTCTTGCCGGTGACGAGGCGGCGAACAGCGACAGCGAGGCAACGGCCAGGAACGTCCTAAAACCCGCCATCAGGTCGGATCCACGCCGGACAGCAAATAGAGGCTGGGCGGCGTCACGAACAGATCGATGGCGAGCCGGAAGGCAACCGCCAGCACCAGCAGTGCCAGCAGCGCCCTGAGCTGCTCGCCGCGCAGCCTTTGGCCGGCCTTGGCGCCGTATTGCGCGCCGGCGACGCCGCCCGCCATCAACAGGAAGGCGAGCATGACGTCGACCGTCTGGTTGGTGGTGGCATGGACCAGCGTGGTGTAGGCCGAGGTGAAGATGATCTGGAACAGCGAGGTGCCGACGACCACGTTGGTCGGCACTTTCAAGAGATAGATCAGCGCCGGCACCATGATGAAGCCGCCGCCGACGCCCATGATCGACGACAGGAAACCGATGCCGGCGCCGAGGCCGAGCACCGGGATGACGCTGACGAAAAGCTTCGAGGCCCTGAACCGCATTTTCAGCGGCAAGCGGTGGATCCAGTTGTGCTGGCCTGATTTCTTCAGCACCGGTGCCGCGCCGCTGCGCGTGGCGCGCAGCGCATTGACGCTCTCGACCAGCATCAGCCCGCCGACGGTGCCGAGCAGCACGACATAGAGCAGCGAGATGAACAGGTCGAGCTGGCCGAGCCGGCGCAAGAAGCCAAAGACGAAGATGCCGCCGGTCGAGCCGACGATGCCGCCGGCCAAAAGCACACCGCCGAGCTTGAAGTCGAGCGTGCCGCGCTTCACGTGCGACAATGCGCCGGAGAAGGAGGAGGCGATGACCTGGTTGGCGCCGGTGGCGACTGCGATCGCCGGCGGTATGTTGTAGAAGATCAGCAGCGGCGTGATCAGGAAGCCGCCGCCCACTCCGAACATGCCCGAGAGGAAACCCACCGCCGCGCCCATGGCCAGCAGCACGAAGATGTTGACGGAAATTTCCGCGATCGGGAGATAGATGCCCACCCGTCAGTCTCGATCAGTTTGCCCGTCGGCGAATGCAACCGTGGCGGGCATTCGCGCCAAAAGCCTGTCCGTTCTTGCGCCGGCCGGGCGGCGAAGTCAAACCTCGCCACGTCGCCGAAACAAAAAACAACTCAATCAGTTAACAGGCAAATGTGTGGCAAAGGCGTCGCGGAAACGACGCATCTGACGTTATTTGCGCGCAAGCAGCGCCTTGACCAGCTTTTCGTCGACCGTGCCGGTAGGCTTCAGATCGTTGTCGGTCTGGAAAGCTATGATGGCATCCTTGGTTTTCTGGCCCATCTCGCCGTCGTCATTGCCGGCCTCGTAGCCGTTCTTGTTGAGAATGCGCTGGATGTTCTGAACGACCTTCTTCATGTCGACGCTGGCGGTCGTCTGCGGCGTACCGTCCTGCCACGATTCGGGAATATCGGCCGAATTGGCCGCAGGATCGAGCGGCTTTGCCTTCCACAGCTCCGTGGCGGCGCGTGCGCGTTCGAGCTGCTCGGGCCTGAGCGCCTTGGCGATCTCGTCGCGCTTTGCCGCCGCATCCTTGTCGCCGGTCTTGGCGACGAGCGCGAACCATTTGTAGGACTCTTCGAGATTCTGCTTCATGCCGACGCCCTTCGCCGCCAGGATGCCGAGATTGAACTGGCTATCCTTGACGCCGAGATCGGCGGCGGCCTGGAACCAGTGCGCGGCCGATTCATTGTCGGTCACGCCGTCCGCCGCCATGGCGAAGAGCACGGCGAGGTTGTGCATGGCGCTGGCGTTGCCCTGCGCGGCGGCGAGCTGGTACCAGGTCTTCGCCTTCTTGACGTCGCGCGCGACGCCGGTGCCCTTCTCGTAGAAGTTGCCGATGCGGTATTCCGCCGGTGCGAAGCCGAGCTCGGCTGATTTCTCGTACCATTTGGCGGCCGCTGCCATGTCTTGCTTGACGCCGCGCGATTCGGCGTAGCGCGAGCCGATCTCGAACAGTGCCTTGGCGTCGCCGCCGGCCGCTGCGTCACGCAAGGCAGCCGGGCCGGCATCGGCTGGAATGTCGATCTTGGCAGTGGCCGCCGCCGTCGAAGCAACCGCTGACGTGACCGTGCCGGTCATGTCCTGGGTCGCGGGCGTGGCGTCCGGCGCGGTGGCCATTGGTTCGGCGTCCGCAGCCGTCGGGCCCGCAGGTGCCGACGCTGTCACGTTCGCCGCCGCCGGATCGGGCGACGTCGTTGAAGCCATTGGCGCAGGAACAGGCTCGGCCGCGGACCCTGAGTCGATCGGCGTTTCGGCATCCGCCGATCTTTCGCCATATGACGGCGTGACGATGGCGGCCTGCGCCGGCATGTCGTCCTCGGCTACCGATTCGGATGGCTCTGCCTGCCGGACAGCGTGGTCTGGTGCGCTATCCCCTGCAGTTTCTGTGTCCGTCTTCGGCTCGTTGACGGTACCGATCGAAGCGCTTTCCGCTGGCTGCGCGGCCGCCATCGGCGCCGTGTCGCTGCTGGCAATATCGATCGGGTCGGAGACAAAGGCCTTGCCTAATTGCAGGCCGGCGAGCGCCAGCATGACCGCGGCGGCTGCCATCAGAATCGGCTTGCGTCGCGCCTTGAGCAAGTCGCCGATCCTGAGCGCCTTTACCGGCCCCCTCATCGTCGATTGCCGCTTGAGAGCGTCGGCCTCGGCAGCGGCCGCTTGCGCCGCGCGCCTGGCTGCGGCGATGAAGTCGGATTTCGATGCGTCGGAATTGCCGGCCGCCCTGCCGGGCGGGCCGCGTTCGTCGCGCACGCGCTTCATGATGGCGTTGAGGTCAGGTGGGCCGGAGCCGGGCTCCAGCGGCCGGTTGGCAACCTTCGGGTCCAGCGGCTCGTCGAGATCGGCAACCGGTATCTCAACATCAGGCGCGGAGCCGGCAAGCGGTGGAACAATCGTCTCCTTCTTGGCCTTGAAGGCGCGCGCCAGTCCGCCGAGCATCGACTTCCGGCCGCCGGTCGGCTGGCTTTTTTCCGACGTGTCCGAGCCCAGCGCCGCCATGGCCGCGGCCGCGGCGGCTTCGGCCGGCGTGCGCGTGCCCGGGTCGCTACGCGTGCCCGGTTCGCTATGGGAACCTGGTTCATCGCTGATCATGGCAGAGACATGGCTGTCGAGGTCGGCCATGTCTTCCGTCAGCGGCAGTGGCTGGTCGATGTCCATGGACGGCGCGTCACGTACGGCCATCTTTGACGATCGCACGCCGCGCCAGCTGTCCGGCTCGGCCGGTTGCGTATTCAGAAGTTCGCTCACAGCGTCGGTCGGCTCGCCGGTTTCCAGCGAGCCCAGCCGGTCGACGATCTTGAGCAGCGTGTCGTGGATGGCTTCGAAGGTCCTCGAATTGCGCTCGTCGGAACGGCGCGTCAGTGCTTCGAGCGTCTTCAGATCCTGGGCGAGGCCAGAGACGGCCGCCGTGTTGGCACTGGAGCCCGCCAACGAACGGACGGCGCTCTCGGCTGCCTCGCGCGCCGCGCTGAGGATGGAATCGCGGGTGCCAGCCAGCGACTTCTCGATTTCGTTGAGACGAGGGCTGATATCCTCCAATTCCGGCAGTGGCGCGCCGGGTTTCGAAAGGTGCGCCGACAGGCCCGCGACCTGCGCTTCCAGGCTGCGGATCAGGGCCGGGTCGATACCGGCGACTTGTGCCGCCGATGAATCCAGCCGGATTGAAATGTCTTCGAGCCGGCTTTCCAGGCCACGGATCGCGGCTTCACCTGCGTGATCGGGAACGCGCGTCTCCAAGCGCTTGGCCAGCGCGCTGAAGCGGGCGTCGAGGGCGTCCATGATGCCGGCCCCGTCGATCTGCGGCATGCGCTGGTCCAGCCTGTCGGCAACTTCGTCCAGCCGGCGCTCGAGATCGCGAAACAGCATGTTGCCTTGTTCGATCGCGTCGCCCTGGCGACGCTCCATCATGCCGGACAGCACGTCGAAACGCTGTTCCAGCCCCTGGAAGATATAGTCGGCGTCCGGCATGGCAGGCGCCCGGTCGATCTTGTCGGCAATAAGCGCGATCTGCTTGTCGAGACGCTCCATCGCCTGCTCAGGCAAATTGGCCCGGCTGGCAAGATCGTCGACCCGGCTCGACAGCATGTTGAGGCGGTCGATGACCTCGCCACTGGGGTGGACTTGCGTCACTTCCTCGATCTGTTCGGCAAGCGAGGCGATCCGCTTCTCGATACGCTCGAATGCTTCGGGGTCGAATGAATTGGCCTGCGCGGCGACGGTCGAGGCGACGATGGCGCGGGAAATCTCGTCCAGCCGCTCGTCGATCATTGCGAATGTGCTGCTGCCGAGGCTGTCCTGCTGGCGGGCGAAATGCTCGACGGCGCCGGCAAGCGTGCGGACCTTCTCTTCGAGCGAACGCAGCGACAGCGATTCCGGCAGATTGTTGACGGCATTGCTGATCTGTTCGAGCCGTTCGGTCAGCATCGAAAGACCGGGTGCGTCCGACCGCTGTCGCTGATCGGCATCGACACGATCCTCGAACGCGGTCCAGCGGCGGTCGAACTCGTCCCAGCGGCGGCCGACCGCCTGCACACTCTCCTCGCGCGCCAATGTGTCGAGCGCGGCCTTGACCTGCTCCAGATCGAGCCGGAGCATGTTGACGCTTCTGTCGTCGCTCTTTTCGGCCAGGGACTGGATGGCGCCGGAAAGCCGCTCGAACTCGACGCCGAGTTCGGCGCTGCCTTTGCCTCCCGTCGATTGGCCACCCGGCTCGGTGCTTGCCTGGAAAGCCCGCTCGATGTCGTTGCGAAGCGCTTCGAATTCGCGCTGCAGGCCGGCGGTCATCTGGTGGCGCAGTTCCTCGCGCAGGCCGCGCAATTCGCCGGCGATCTTGCCGACCACGGCGACGCCGTCCTCCTGGCCGCGCACGCGGTCGATGTCGCGGGCGATCGCCTGGTAATTCTGGTCGAAGGCAGCCGGCGCCGGGCTTTTCGGCGGCTGCTCGGGGCGCGGATCCTCATAGGGCCGGGCGCTGGCATAGCGCGGCTCCGCGCTCAGCCGGCGCGGATCGGGACGTTCGCTCAAGTCCTCGCGCGTCCGCTCCAGCCGCTGCTCCAGCGTTTCCAGGGAACGGTTGAGCTGTTCAAGCGTGGTGTATGGCCTGCGCTGCCGGCCGGTGTTGAGTGTATCGAGATAGGACCGCTTGCTGTTCATCGATGCGCCCGTTCAGTTTCACTGCTGGCTTTATGACCAGTTCCCAAAGTCCTGCCGGAAACGAAGACGGCCGCGGCTTTGCTGCGGTGGGCTCCGAAACCGTGAAAAATTCGCTACAGGATAACCACGGGTGACCGACATGCGCACAATTCGCCCAATGTGGTAAACAACGCGTTAACCAAGCTTAAGAAGTTACGATGTTGACGAGCGCCTGAAGCGCCGCCGGGCCATGCGGTGGCGGATGCGGCAAAAAGGTCCTCCCGCACGACGCCCTTGCTTCGTGAGGCGGCTATCGGTATAGAATTGACGTAAACGTAAGGGTGCAGATTGTGCCGTTTGCGATTTTGTTTGTTGAAACCACGAGTGGAAGCACGCCCCCGCTTCGACTCAGGCGACGCACGGTCCAGGACCGCGGCGCCACCAGATGGGGAAAGCCAGTGACCATGAAACTTGTTTCGCCCGGCGAAGCCGCGGCCAATACCAATGACATGTCCGATAAAGCCGGCGAGGATCTTGTCCGCATCGGCGAGATGGCCAAGAAATACGGAGTAACGCTGCGTACGCTGCGTTTCTACGAGGACAAGGGCCTTCTCAATCCGCAGCGCGACGGCTCGACCCGTCTCTACACGCGCCGCGACAAGGCGCGGCTGAAGCTGATCCTGCTCGGCCGCAAGGTCGGGTTCTCGCTGCGCGACGTCAAGCAAATGATGGACCTCTACGACCCCAGCGGTTCCAACACCAAGCAGTTGCGACTGACGCTCGACAAGTCGGAGAAGCAGCTTGCCCGCCTGCAGAAGCAGCGGGCTCTGATCGACGATGCCATCAACGAGTTGAGCAACTCGATGGCGGCGGTGCGTCAGATGCTGAGCGAACGCTCGGCGCCGCAGGCCAGCGTCGCCGGGTAATTCTTCGCCCGCTTCCGGTGAACCTTCTGGGAGAGAGCCGCGTGGGCCTTGGCTGCGCGGCTCTTCCCTTTGTCTTGCGGCTGCGACGGGACGAATATCTTTCAATCTGTTCGGACTGGCTACGGCCAGCGCCGTTACGCTATGAGCGAGCGGCGGGGATTAATTTGTCGCATCAAAAAATTGACGTTTACGCAAACGTCAACTTTTGCTATTCCGACCTGAACGTTGGTCCGCATGCCCGTCTGACTTCACATTGGGGATTCGGGGCCAAGGCCGCATGGTGGAGGAAATGCATGCCGATCTACAGGGCGCCGGTCCAGGACACGCTGTTTGTGCTGAAAGAAGTGCTGGGCTACCAGCGCTATTCCAATCTTCCCGGATTTTCCGACGCGACGCCGGACGTGGTCGAGGCCATCCTCGCCGAGGGCGCCAAGCTCGCTGAAAATGTCATGCAGCCGCTGAACCGCGTCGGCGACATGGAAGGCTGCGAGCGCCATGGCGACGGTTCGGTGACGACGCCGAAGGGCTTCAAGGAGGCCTTCGACCAATACCGCGAGGGCGGCTGGTTGGGGCTGGCCGCACCCGTCGAATTTGGCGGCCAGGGTCTGCCTTACGCGGTGCATACCGCTGTTTCCGAATATATGATTTCGGCCAACATGTCGCTGATGATGTACCCCGGCCTGACGCAGGGCGCGATCGCCGCGATCATTACCCATGGCACCGACGAGCAGAAGGCGCTCTGGTTGCCGAAGCTGGTCGAAGGCGTCTGGACCGGCACCATGAACCTGACCGAGCCGCATTGCGGCACCGATCTCGGCCTGCTGCGCACCAGGGCGGTTCCCAATGGCGACGGCACCTACAGGATCTCAGGCCAGAAGATCTTCATATCGGCCGGTGAGCACGACATGGCGGACAACATCGTCCACCTGGTGCTGGCCCGCATCGACGGCGCGCCGGAAGGCGTGAAGGGCATTTCGCTGTTCATCGTGCCGAAACTCAAGCTCGATGCATCAGGCAATCCTGGCGAGAAGAACACCGTCTCCTGCGGCTCGATCGAGGAGAAGATGGGCATCCATGGCAATTCGACCTGCGTCATGAATTATGACGAGGCACAAGGCACGCTGCTTGGCGAGACGAATGGCGGGCTGAAAGCCATGTTCACGATGATGAACGAAGCGAGGCTCGGCGTCGGCCTGCAGGGGCTCTCTCTGTCGGAGGTCGCCTACCAGAACGCTGTGTCCTATGCCAAGGATCGCCTGCAGGGACGCTCGCTGTCTGGGCCGAAGGCGCCGGACAAGAAGGCCGACCCGATCATCGTCCACCCCGATATCCGCCGCAGCCTGATGACCATGAAGGCCTTCAACGAGGCCGGTCGCGCACTGGCACTGTGGACGGCGATCAAGTCCGATATCGCCCACCGTGCCAGTGACGACAGGGACCGCCAGGCCGCCGACGACTACACCGGGCTGATGACGCCGGTGGTCAAGGGCGTGCTCACCGACAAGGGTTTCGACCACGCAGTGATGGCGCAGCAAGTGTTCGGCGGGCACGGCTATATCGAAGAGCACGGCATGAGCCAGTTCGTGCGCGATGCCCGCATCGCCATGATCTACGAGGGTGCCAACGGCATCCAGGCGCTCGACCTCGTCGGCCGCAAGCTGGCCTTGAATGGCGGCCGTGCCGTGCAGGCCTTCTTCAAGGAGGTCGGCGAGTTCTGCGAGGAGAACCGCACTGACGAGAAGATGGCGCCCTTTACCAAGGCGCTGAAGAAGGGCCTCAACGATCTGCAGGCGGCGACGATGTGGCTGATGCAGAACGGCATGGCCAAGCCCGATAACGCCGGTGCCGCCTCGACCGACTACATGCATCTCTTCGGCCTGGTGGCGCTGGGCTATATGTGGGCGCAGATGGCCAAGGCGGCCGGGGCGAAATTGGCGAACGGCGCCAATGGTTCTTCGGCGTTCTACGATAGCAAGCTGGTGACGGCGCGCTTCTTCATGGAGCGGATCATGCCGGAAACGTCGGCGCACCTCGCCCGCATCTCCAGCGGCGCCGATACATTGATGGCACTGCCGGCGGAAGCGTTCTAAGCTCGATTTTCCCTCCCCCTCGAGGGGAGGGTGGCCCGAAGGGCCGAGAGGGGTCCTGCGTGCAGTGCGCCGACCTGGTTGGCGCCTTGGGAGGAGAATGATCGCGTTGCCTCAAATCCATGTCAGTTTCGAACAGCAGTAAGATAAGATCGAGCACTTCATCGGCGACCCCACCCGGCCCTTCGGGCCACCCTCCCCTCGAGGGGAGGGGGGCGTCGGCGCAAGGGAGAAACAGCATGACCAACCCCGCCGAAATTCTTGGCCTTCCCAAACCAGCCTGGGCGGCGGACGAGGTCGGCATGCTCTACGACATGGCGCACCGCTTCATGTCGGAAGAGATCGCGCCACGCTATGACGAGTTCGAGAAGAACGAGATGGTCGACCGTGAGTGCTGGCTGAAGGCGGGCGCGGCCGGTCTGCTCTGTGCCTCGATGCCGGAGGAATATGGCGGTTCGGGCGGGACGTTCGCGCATGAGAGCGCCATCATCGAGGCGATCGGCCATGTCGGCGTCGACGGTTTCGGCATCGGCCTGCACAATTCGATCGTCGCCCCTTACATCCTCCACTACGGCTCGGAGGAGCAGAAGAAGAAGTGGCTGCCGAAACTGGCGACCGGCGAGCTGATCGGCGCCATCGCCATGACCGAGCCCGGCGCCGGCTCCGACCTGCAAGGCGTCAAAACGCGCGCCGAGAAGGACGGCAACCAGTACAAGGTCAACGGCTCAAAAACCTTCATCACCAACGGCCAGCTCGCCAATTTCATCATAATTGTCACCAAGACCGACCCGGAGAAGGGCGCCAAGGGCACTTCGCTAATCGTCGTCGAGACCGACGAGGTGGAAGGGTTCGAGCGCGGCCGCAACCTCGACAAGATCGGGCTCAAGGCCAACGACACGTCGGAACTGTTCTTCAACGATATGCGCGTGCCGACTTCCAATCTGCTCGGCCACGAGGAAGGCCAGGGCTTCGTCCAATTGATGCAGCAATTGCCGCAGGAGCGGCTGCAGATCGGCACCGGCGCCATCGCCATGGTCGAACGGGCGCTGGCGTTGACCATCGACTACGTCAAGGAGCGCAAGGCCTTCGGCAAGGCGATTATCGATTTCCAGAACACCCAGTTCAAGCTGGCCGAATTGAAGACCGAGGCGACCATCGGCCGGGTCTTCTACAATGACTGCGTCGCCCGCCATATCAATGGAGGCCTCGACCCGGTGACGGCCTCGATGGCCAAATACTGGCTGTCAGACCTGCAGGGAAAAGTCGTCGATGAATGCCTTCAATTGCATGGCGGCTATGGCTACATGAATGAGTATCCGATCGCCCGCATGTTCCGCGACGCCCGCGTCCAGCGCATCTACGGCGGCACCAACGAGATCATGAAATTGCTGATCGGGCGCTCTCTCTGAGAGACTTTCAGCAAACCAAGGAGCAGAAAATGGCCGAAGCTTATGTCTATGACGCCGTGCGCACGCCGCGCGGCAGGGGCAAGAAGGATGGCTCGCTGCACGAGGTGCCGGCGGTGCGGCTCGGCGCCAAGGTGCTTGAGGCGATCCGTGACCGCAATGGGCTAGACACCGGCGCCGTCGACGACATCATCTTCGGCTGCGTCGATCCGGTCGGCGAGGCGGGCTCTGTCATTCCGCGCGCCGCCGCCTTCGAGGCCGGTTACGACACGAAAGCGCCCGGCATGCAGATCTCGCGTTTCTGCGCCTCTGGCCTGGACGCCATCAATTTCGGCGCCGCCAAGATCGCGCAAGGCGCCGACGAGATCGTCATCGCCGGCGGCGTCGAATCGATGTCGCGCGTCGGCATGGGCGCATCCGGCGGCGCCTGGTTCATGGACCCCTCGGTCGGCCTGCCGGGCTGGTTTGTGCCGCAAGGCATCTCGGCCGATCTGATCGCCACGAAGTACGGCTTTTCGCGCGACGACGTCGACGCCTATGCGGTCGAAAGCCAGAAGCGCGCCGCCAAAGCCTGGGGCGAAGGCCGCTTCAAGAATTCGGTGATCTCGATCAAGGACCAGAACGGCCTGACCATCCTCGACCACGATGAGCACATGCGGCCTTCGACCGATATGCAATCGCTGGCGGCCCTCAACCCGTCTTTCGTCATGCCCGGCGAAATGGGCGGCTTCGATGCCGTCGCGGTGCAGAAGCATCCCGAGGTGGAGGAGGTCAATCACGTCCACCACGCCGGCAATTCGTCTGGCATCGTCGACGGCGCGGCGGCCGTTCTGCTCGGCTCGAAGAAGGCTGGAAAGTCGCTCGACCTGAAGCCGCGCGCTCGCATCCGTGCATTCGCCAATATCGGTTCGGAGCCGGTGCTGATGCTGACCGGTCCGGTCGACGTGACCGAGAAGCTGCTGAAGCGTGCCAGGATGAAGCTGTCGGACATTGATCTGTTCGAGCTCAACGAGGCGTTCGCCTCGGTGGTGCTGCGCTACATGCAGGCTTTCGACATTTCGCACGACAGGATCAACGTCAATGGCGGCGCCATCGCAATGGGCCATCCGCTCGGCGCAACCGGTGCAATGATCTTCGGAACGGTGCTGGACGAACTGGAGCGCCGCGACCTGAACACCGCGCTGGTGACGCTCTGCATCGGCGCCGGCATGGGCACCGCAACGATCATCGAACGCGTCTGACGGGAGAGAGACCGATGAGCTACACCAACTTCACCCTCGACATCGACGCCGATGGCATCGCGCTGGTCACCTGGGACATGCCCGACCGCTCGATGAACGTCTTCACCGAAGAGGCGATGCTGGAACTGAACGCCATCGTCGACAAGGTGGCGAGCGACGCGTCGATAAAGGGGGCGGTGATCACCTCCGGCAAGGACACGTTCTCCGGCGGTGCCGACATCACCATGCTGCAGAAGATGCTGTCGAAGTTCGCAGCCGATAAAGCCAAGGACCTGGACAAGGCGACCAAGGCATTGTTCGACAATGCCGGCTACATGACCGGCTTGTTCCGCAAGCTGGAGACCTCAGGCAAGCCGTGGGTTTCGGCGATCAACGGCACCTGCATGGGCGGTGCGTTCGAGCTGTCGCTCGCTTGCCATGGCCGTGTCGCGGCCGATTCCGACAAGGTCAAGATGGCGCTCCCCGAAGTGAAGATCGGCATCTTCCCAGGTGCCGGCGGCACCCAGCGCGTGCCGCGGCTGACCGACCAGCAGCAGGCCCTGCAGATGCTGACGTCCGGTCAGACGCTGTCGCCGCAGAAGGCCAAGTCGATGGGCCTGATCCATGAGATTGCCGAACCGACGAAGCTGGTCGAATCCGCCAAAGCCATGATCAAAAATGGCTTGAAGCCAGTGGCGCCGTGGGACGAGAAGGGCTTCAAGCTGCCCGGCGGCCCGGTCTATTCGGTGGCCGGCGCCAATCTGTGGCCACCTGCAATCGCCATCCTGCGTCGCGAGACCTATGGCAACTATCCGGCCGCCGCGGCCATCCTGAAATGCGTCTATGAAGGCTTGCTGGTGCCGTTCGACACCGGCTTGCGCATCGAGCAGCGTTATTTCACCGAAATCATGCAGACCAGAGAAGCGGCGGTGATGATACGCTCGCTGTTCGTGTCGCTGCAGGAACTGAACAAGGGCGCGCGTCGTCCGGCCGGCGTGCCGGAAACCAAGTTCAAGAAGATCGGCGTGCTCGGCGCCGGTTTCATGGGCGCCGGCATCGCCTATGTCACGGCCAAGGCCGGCATTCCGGTGGTGCTGCTCGACCGCGACATGGACGCTGCCGCCAAGGGCAAGGCGCATTCGGACAGCCTGATCTCGGATCAGGTCAGGAAGGGCCGCGCCAAGCCGGAGGACAAGGACAGGCTGCTGTCGCTGATCACGCCGACGGCGGACTATGCCGACCTCGCAGGTTGCGACCTGGTGGTCGAGGCGGTATTCGAGGATTCGGGCGTCAAGAAAGACGCCACCGAAAAGGCGGAGGCCGTGCTGAAGCCGTCGGCGATCTTCGCGTCGAACACGTCCACCATCCCGATCACGTCGCTGGCGAAGAATTCGGCGCGGCCGAAGAATTTCATCGGCATCCATTTCTTCTCGCCGGTCGACAAGATGATGCTGGTCGAAATCATTTTGGGCAAGAAGACGGGCGACAAGGCGCTGGCCACCGCGATCGACTTCGTCCGCGCGATCAAGAAGACGCCGATCGTCGTCAACGACACGCGCGGCTTCTACGTCAACCGCTGCGTGCTGCGCTACATGTCGGAAGCCTACAAGATGTTGATCGAGGGCGTTCCGGCGCCGATGATCGAGAATGCGGCGAAGGCCGCCGGCATGCCGGTCGGCCCCTTGGCGCTGACGGATGAAACGGCGATCGACCTCGCGCAGAAAATCATGAAGCAGACCATGCGCGATCTCGGCGACAAGGCGGTCGACCCGAAGCAGATGACGCTGATCAACACGCTGGTCGACACGCATGGCCGCTTCGGCCGCAAGAACGGCAAGGGTTTCTACGACTATCCGCAAAAGCCTGCCAAGAAGAAGCTGTGGCCGGGCCTGAAGGATCTCTATCGGCAGTTGCCGCCTGAAAAGGTCGACTATGAGGAACTGAAGCAGCGGCTCCTGGTCATCATCGCGTTGGAGGCGGCCCGGGTGATGGAGGAGGGCATCGTCACCGATCCGCGCGAGGCCGATGTCGGCTCGATTCTCGCCTTCGGCTTCGCGCCCTTTACCGGCGGCGCGCTGTCCTACATCGACGGCATCGGCGCAAAAAAATTCGTCAAGATCGCCAAGGGTCTTCAGAAGAAGTACGGCGCCGAGTTCAAAGCGCCGAAGCTCCTGCTCGACATGGCAGAGAAGGGTGAGACTTTCTACGAACGCTTCGATCCCTATGCCAGGAGCGAGGCCAAGAAGGCGGCGTGACGCCGCCTTCGGTGGTGGACAAAATCACGGCCACCGGTTAGAACGGAGAAGGTATTTTTTCCTGTTCGGAAGGAGAGCAAAAGTGCTCTCGCATGACCGCGTATGGGCCGCCATCGATGCTCTCGCCGAGCGCTATTCGCTCTCGGCCTCGGGGCTGGCGAAACGCGCGGGCCTCGATTCGACCGCCTTCAACAAGTCGAAGCGGCTGTCCTCGGATGGGCGGCCGCGCTGGCCGTCGACCGAGTCGCTGGCCAAGATCATCGAGGCGACCGGCGCCTCGCTCGACGAATTCACCGGACTGGTCGAAGGCCGGGGCAAGACCGTTCCCGGATCTCTGCCGGCACAGACGTCTTCGGTGCCGCTGCTCGGCTTCGCCCAGGCCGGCGCCGGCGGCTTTTTCGACGATGCCGGCTTTCCCGTGGGCCAGGGCTGGGACCTGATCGAGCTTCCGGCACGGGCGACCGAAACCTCCTATGCGCTGCAGGTCCAGGGCGATTCCATGCTGCCGCTCTACCGCAACGGTGACGTGCTGATCGTCGAGCCGGGCGCCGCCACCCGCAAGGGCGATCGCGTCGTCGTCAAGACCTATGCCGGCGAGGTAATGGCCAAGGTGCTGGACCGTCAGACGGCGAAGTCGATCATGCTGGTCTCGCTCAATCCCGATCACCCGGATCGCGACATCCCGATGCGCGATGTCGAATGGGTGGCGCGGATTGTCTGGGCAAGCCAGTAGGGGCCGCCGGTGCGTCCGCTTCATGCCGCCGCCGCGGTGTTGACGATCCTGGCAATGGGGGCTGCGATTGCCGCAGGTGGCCGCGCCGTGCTGCAGGACGAAAATGGGCGCGTCGCGGCTCGGGCGCAGGCCGGCATCGCGGCGCAATCCCGAGCGCCTGCTGCATCAGCAAATCCGCGACCCAAGGCGGCGAGCCCAGAGGCGCATTCCAGGGCCATCGATCCCGAAGTCGTCGCGCCGCCGCAGCTTCAGCCGCAAGAGCTTGAACGGGTCGAGCCGCGCGCGCCGCTGAGTGAGTTGGCGCTGGCCGGACCGCCCAAGCCGCCCAAAACGAAAATGCCCGACGACTGGAACGGGACAAAACTGTTCCAGCCGGTTGCATCGGCCGCCGGTGTGATCGAGGCCAAGGGCTACTCCGTCGCGATTTCCGGCGTCGACATCGTCAGGCAGGACGAAACTTGCACCGACGGCGGCAAGTCGTGGACGTGTGGCACCCGGGCGCGAACGGCGTTCCGTGCCTTCCTGCGCGGTCGGGCGGTGGTCTGCACGGTGCCACCCGAGGGCGGCCGCGACCTGATCACCGCCGATTGCCGCGTCGGCAACCGGGATGTCGGCCAGTGGTTGATCGAAAACGGCTGGGCGCGCGCCGCCAAGGGTGGCCCTTATGTCGAGACCGGCGAGAAGGCCCGTATGGCCAGGAAGGGCATTTTCGGGCCGGCGCCCAGTCTCTCCGGCCTGCCTCCGGCGCCAGCCCCTTTTGCGGCCACAGCCCAGCCGACGCAGCCGATTCTCGATCCGTCGGCGACGGCTACGCCGACATCCGAGACGACTGCTACGCCGCCAACTGACCGGCCAGCGCCTTCTGAATGAGCGCGCGGGTTTCTGCGATGCCGTAGAGCGCGGCGAAGGAACCGAAGCGCGGGCCGCGCTCTTGTCCGATCAAAATCTGGTAGATCATCTGGAAGAAGGCGACGGAGACGCCCGGCCCGCCTTCCGGGCTTTGCTTCGAATGGTCCTGATAGCGTTCGATCTTGCGCGCGACGTTGAGCGCGGCATTCTGGATCGCCTCGCCATCGGCATCTGGCGGCAATGCGGCGAGCGCTTCGGACAGTTTCGTCAGCGCCTCGCGCTCGACCGGGTCGGCGGCCCGGTACACCTTGGCCGGCTTCACGAAATCGTCGAAATAGCGGATCGCATATTCGGCCAGCCGGTCGAGCTCGGGATGGGTCTTCGGCGTCACGCCTGAGGTGTGGCGCAAAATGAACCCCCACAGCACGTCCTTGTTCTGGGCGTTCGAGGCGCTGACCAGATTGAGCAGCAGCGCGAACGACACCGGCAGGTCGACGACAGGCGGGTTCCCGTCATGCATGTGCCAGACGGGATTTCCCAGCCGCTCCTTCCACTCCTGCCGGCGATAGGCGGACAGAAAGGCGTAATACTCGTCCACCGCCTTCGGAATGACGTCGAAATAGAGCTTCTTGGCCTGCCGCGGCCGCTGGTACATGTAGAGCTCGAGGCTTTCGGTCGGCGCGTAGGTCAGCCACTCGTCTATGGTCAGTCCGTTGCCCTTCGACTTCGAAATCTTCTGGCCGTTCTCGTCCAGGAACAGCTCATAGACGAAATGCTCGGGAGCGCGCCCGCCCAGGATATTGCAGATACGGTCGTAGATCACCGCATTCGTCTGGTGGTCTTTGCCGAACATTTCGAAATCGACGCCGAGCGCCGCCCAGCGCATGCCGAAATCCGGCTTCCACTGCAGCTTCACCCTGCCGCCGGTTATGGGCAGCGTGGTTTCGGTGCCGTCATCGTCGAAGGTGATCGTGCCGGCCTTGGCGTCGACATGCTTCATGGGGACGTAAAGCACGCGGCCACTTTTGGGGGAAATCGGCAGGAACGGACTGTAGGTCGCCTGACGCTCCTCTCCGAGCGTCGGCAGCATCACGTCCATGATTTTGTCGAAACGTTCGGCAGCGCGCAGCAGAACGTCGTCGAAACGGCCAGCCTTGTAGTATTCCGTCGCGCTGGCGAACTCGTAGTCGAAGCCGAACGTGTCCAGGAAACGGCAAAGCATTGCGTTGTTGTGGTCTGCGAAGCTCGCATAGTCGCCGCCGAAAGGATTGGGGACGGACGAGAGCGGCTTGTGCAGGTGCGGCTCGAGTGCGGCGCGATCGGGGACGTTGTCCGGAATCTTGCGCATGCCGTCCATGTCGTCGGAAAAGCACAAGATCTTGGTCTTGACGGTGTCCCGGGTGAGGACGCGGAAGGCGTGGCGCACCATCGAGGTGCGTGCGACCTCGCCGAAAGTACCGATGTGCGGCAGCCCCGACGGACCGTAGCCGGTCTCAAACAGGACGGTCTCGGGAAAGTCAGTGTCTTTGTAGCGCTCGACGATCTTCCTGGCTTCGTCGAACGGCCACGCCTTGCTTTCAGCCGCTGCCGCAAGCACCTCGGGATTGAGATCGATGATGTTTGATCCCGCCATGTCACCGTTTCCAAATTATTCGCCGGCATCGCCGCAAAAAGGGATGATTTTTTCAACCGGTCTCTAGGCGTGCCTGCCGTGGGCGTCAACGATCGCGGCTCTTTTTCCTTGCGACGTCGGTGCCTCGTTCCTAACTTCGGAGCCCGTTTGAGGAGTTTTAAATGCCGTTGCCGCCGCAAGAAGCCCTGATCTATCTTATGGTCATCACCTCCGCGTCCGATCGCGACATGACAAATGTCGAATTGGCGCGGATTGGCGACGTCGTCCGCTCATGGCCGGTGTTCGAGGACTTCGACCACGACCGGCTGGTCGGCGTCGCCCAGGACTGCCAAAAGTTGCTGCACGAAAAGGACGGCCTGGAAGGCGTTTTGGCGCGCGTCGCTGAAGCACTGCCCGATCGCCTGCTTGACACCGCCTATGCCGCGGCCTTCGAGGTTGCGGCCGTCGACCTCGAAATGCGCTTGGAGGAGGTGAGGGTGCTGCAGCTTATCCGTCGCCAGCTTGATCTCGACACGCTCACCGTCGCCGCCATCGCCCGTGCTGCCAAGGCTCGCCTGCGCACGCTGACTTGATCCAGACGCCAACGGGTCAGAAGAAGCTGACCGGGCCGGATCAGAAAAAACTGACCGGGCCGGATCAGAAAAAGCTGACCGGGCCGGATCAGAAAAAACTGACCGGGAAATAGCGCAGATAGAATTCGGCGAAGATGCCCTCCACCGAAATCTCCTGCAGTGCGTAGTCGAACGCTGCGGCCAGCGCTGGATCGTTGGCCCTGGTGGCGATGGCCATACCCGACCCCAGATATTCGGGCGCCAGATAGGGACCGCCGGCAAAGCGGCAGCAGGCTGCGGCATTCGAACTGCCCAGCCAGAAGGCGAAGCGCATGCCGTCGCCGAAGCCGGCGTCGACCTTGCTGTCCTTGAGACCATCGTAGAGCTCTTCCAGTTGCGCGAAGGGAACGACCTGAACGGTGCCGAAATAATCGCGCAGCATCCGCTCATGCGCGGAGCCTGCGACCACGCCGACGCGCTTGCCGCGCAGTCTGTCGAAGATAGGTTCCGTGAGCGCCTTTGCCTTCGGCATGATGAAGCGCGCCGGAAACTGCAGGTAGGAACGCGAGAAGGCATATTTCGACCGCGACTCTGGCGTGGCGGCAATGCCGGCAATGATCGCTTCGCCTTCGCCCTTTTGCAGCGCCCCTTCGAGCTCGGCCCAAGGCAGCGCCTGGATCTGGCATTTTTCGGCGATGCCGAGTTCGGCGCAGATCGCGCGCGCCAGATCGACGTGGAAGCCGGACAAGCGGCCCGCCCCGTCGAGGAAGTTGAACGGCGGGAAATCGGTGGTGGTCAGGAATCTCAGACGCGGCAGCGCGGACAGGTCAGGCTTCGGCAGCCGCTCCTTGGCATCCCACAGCATCGGCACTTGCGGCTCCGCGGCGCGCGCCGCCGTGAGCCACTCTGCCCCCGTCATTGCCAGCGTTAGGACGATGGATATCCATCGAATTGCCACGATCGAACTCCGCCCTGTCTTGTCCAATGTGGCTTTTGGTACGAAAAAGGCACAGGCACAACGGTTTTTGATTTCATCACGCCGATTTAGGGTTATGCTTCAGCGAGCTTGCAAACATGTGTTGCGTCGGCTGGAGGGGTAGTCGCAAGGCGCTGCAGACAGAGAGGAGCAGGTTTGTAATCCGGGGTCGATGGCAAGTGCAGGTCAAGCACTGGACCGTTGATCTCAACGCAGAAGGCAACATGGGGTAGATGTTGCGATGGGCCATTTCGATCGCACGCTGGAATTCATAGATCAGCTGCAGCACGCCGATACGGCGGCCGCGGTCTGCGAAAAGCTGCTTGGCATAACCTCGGAGTTCGGCCTGACGGCGCTGATGGCCGGAACGGTTCCGCAGCCGGGCACGCCAAGAGGCCAGCAAAAGGACCATGTGCTGCTTTGCGAGTGGCCGGGAGAATGGCTGGAGCGCTATGTGGCGCGCAACTATGTCGACCATGACCCCGTCGTCAGCCACATGAAGCAGCTGCAGGCGCCGTTCCAGTGGCGGGAAGCGTCCCAGAGCATCCGCATCGACAAGAGCAGCGGCGAAGTGATGGGCGACGCCGGCGAATTCAAGCTGCGCGACGGATTGGCCTTCCCGCTGATCACGCTCGATGGCCAGATCGTCATGGTGTCGCTGGGCGGCGAGGCCGTCGAATTGTCGGGCGCCGATTTTGGGCTGGTGTCGCTGGTGGCGACCTATGCGATTGGCCGCGCCATGCAGATCCACACGATGGCGGCCAAGACCATCGACCATGTCGAACTGACGCCGCGTGAGCGCGAATGCATGCAATGGGCTGCCGTCGGTAAGTCCGAATGGGAGATTTCACAGATTCTCGGTATTTCGGAACACACGTCGGAGAAACACCTTCTTAACGCCAAAAGCAAACTCGGTGCCGTCAACCGGGTGCAGGCGGTCGCGGAAGCGATAAGGCGCGGCTATATTAGCTAGCTCGGCCGTGCCGGCCTAGAAATTCTTGCCTACGTGATCGCGTAATTTCCTCGGGACAGCCCGGCCGTATCTTCCTATTGAACCTAGGAGACGGCAGATGCTTTTTTCCCTTACCACACAGGAACTTATGGAACGTCCCGACCTTTGGGAGGCCGTTCATCGTTTACGCTACAAGATTTTCGTCGAGGAGATGGGGTGGTCCGATCTGCAGCGCCCCGACGGCCTTGAGATCGATCAGTTCGACCATGACGAGGCGGTGCATCAGCTCGTCATCCGCAATGGCGAGCTCGCCGGTTATCAGCGGATGTTGCCGACAACGCGTGCGCATCTTCTGACCGAGGTGCTGGCGGATCTCTTTGAAGGCACGCCGCCATCCGGGCCGAACGTCTGGGAACTGACCCGCTATGCGGTCGCGCCGGGCTTTCGTGACGGCAAGCGCGGCGTCTCGACGGTCGGCACCGAGCTCATTGCCGGCTTCGTCGAGTGGGGGCTGAAGCGGAATGTCAACCAGGTGATCATCGAGTTCGAACCGATGTGGGTCCTGCGGGCGCTGCAGTTGCACTTCCTGGCGAAGCCGCTTGGCTACCAGCGCACCTATGGCAACCAGCAGGTCGTCGCCACACTGCTCACCTTCAACGAGCACACGCTTGAGGTGGTGCGGTCGCGTCGCAGTCATTTCGCGCCGGTTCTGGCCAGGGGATATCCCGACAGGCTCGGAATGAGGCAGGCCTCGTGAGAATTGGAGACAGCCATGAACATCCACCCGCAAACAGAGTTCCGCAATCATTCGCTGATCGTCACGGTGTCGTCGGATGACGGCCGGCCGGTGCTGGACGGGCGAGCCTATGAAAGCCTGGCCAGGATCTTCCACGAAGCTGCAATCGACGATGATGTGCGCGTCGTGGTGCTGCGCGGCCTCGCCGGCTGCTTCTGCCTCGGCGGCGATTTCTCCGAGTTCCTCGACGCCACCAAGCATCAACGGTTGATCGCTGCCGTCACCGACATGTTCCGCACGTTGGCGACGTTCCCCAAACCGGTCCTTGCCTGTGTCGACGGCGACGCGGTCGGTGTCGGCTGCACCATCCTGTTCCACTGCGACATGGTGATCGCATCTGACGAAAGCACGTTCCGGGTGCCGTTCGTCGATTTCGGCCTCGTGCCGGACGCGGCGACCAGCATCCTGGCGCCGCAAAAACTCGGTTATGCCGGCGCTTTCCGCTTCTTCTGCCTGGGCGACACGCTCAGTGCCGCGGACGCCAGGATGCTGGGCCTGGTCACGGAGATCGTGGTCGGCGACGTCGAGGAAGCCGCACTTGGCAGAGCCAGGCAACTCGCCAAGAAGCCGGTTGCCGCACTGCTGCAGACGCGCGACCTGCTCAAGGGCGACACAGGCGCACTCTGCGATCGCATCGACCAGGAGATTTCGCTGTTTCAGCAGGCTTTGCAGGACGATACCACACTGCGGCGGCTGCAGCGGATTGCCCGGCTGGCGGCATGAGACGTCATTCGGCAGAATGACAAAAATATCCGGAATCGTGCCGCGCGTCCTTGGGGGCGCGCGGCAGCGCTTCAGGCCTGTCTTCCCAGGAACGAAGGCCCTTCCCCGATGATTTTCTTGTCTTCCTTGCCGATGGCGTCGAGATCGCGGCCGTCATAGGGAAGCGACAACAGGATGCGCCGGATGATGGCAAGTCGCGCGCGCCGCTTGTCGTTGGCCTGGATGATGATCCAGGGCGCGAATTCCTTATGGGTGCGTTCGAACATGAGATCGCGCGCCTTGGTGTAATCGTCCCATTTGGCGATGCCGGCAATATCGATCGGCGAGAATTTCCAGTTCTTCAAAGGACTCCAGCGGCGATCGTGAAACCGCTCAAGCTGTGTTTCCCGACCGATGTTCAGCCAGAATTTGAAGAAATGGATGCCCTCGTTGCAGATCATCCGTTCAAAAAACGGCGTCTCGTCCAGGAATTTCTGATGCTGCTCCGGCGTGCAGAAGCCCATGACCGGCTCGACGCCGGCGCGATTGTACCAGGAGCGGTCGAAGGTGACGAACTCGCCGGATGTCGGAAAGTGCGCGACATAGCGCTGGAAATACCATTGCCCGATTTCGGTTGGGCTAGGCTTGGTCAGCGCCACGTTGCGCGCTGTCCTGGGGTTCATGTACTGGCGCAGCGCGAAGATTGTGCCGCCCTTGCCGGCGGCATCGCGTCCTTCGAACAGCGACATCACCCGCTTGCCCGTCGTTTGCAGCCATGCCTGCGCCTTGACCAACTCGATCTGCAGCCGCTCAAGCGTCTCGTCATACTCGTCGCTTTGCATTTTCTTGTCGTAGGGGTAGCCGCCGGCGGTCAGCTTGTTGTCCTCGATCCAGTCGGGAAGCTTGGGATCCTCGATGTCGAACTCGAACTCCTTGCCGTTGATCCGGATCTTTTGCGGACCCGGAACAGGCGCGGCGGCATCTTCCTTGGGGTTTTTCATCGAGACGAACCTTTCCAGCTTCCGGACTCATGCTATTGGGAGCCTTACTGCATCGGCCCGAAAATCGGAATCGATTTTCGAAAGGAACGATGCAGCAGATTAGTGATAGCGCCGGTCAGCGGGAAGTTTCCAACCTGCCGGTCGGGGTGGGGACGGAGGCATAGTGCGCGCGAATGGCTGACAGTAGCTGACAATGGCTGATATGGGCGGCGCAGAACAGCGAACCACGGCGCAAGCCGTCGCCACCCGGTTGTGGAACAGCCGCTGGCTGCTTGCGACCGGCATCGTCGCGATCTTGACGGTCTATGGTTTCGCAGACATGTCCTTCTATGTTGTGCTGCTGGCATGTGCGGTGCTGCTGCTCGCCGCCGCGATGCTGCCGGCCGGCGTAGCGCGCCAATCCGCGGAGGATGCCGCGGCGATCGAGGCAGGCGGGCTGCAACAGCTGTCGGGAGAATATCTGGCGGCTGCCGTTGCCGATCCGCTGATCATCTTCGATCGCACCGCGACGATCGTCCATGCCAACGCCGCCGCCTTCGCCGCCTTCGGCGGCATTGCACCGGGCATGTCGCTGTCGCTGAAATTCCGCGCGCCCGAGATGCAGGCCCTGCTGGACAGTATCCTGTCAGGCGCCGCCGCTGCGGACGTCGTCGAATATACCGAAAAGCTGCCGGTCGAACGGGCCTATCGCGTGAGTGCATCTTCGGTCGGCCACGGCACCGACCTCTATGTGCTGGTCTTCAAGGACCAGAGCGAGGCGCGCCGCATCGACCGGATGCGGGCCGACTTCATCGCCAATGCCAGCCATGAGCTGCGAACTCCGCTCGCCTCGATTTCCGGTTTCATCGAGACGCTGCGCGGCCCGGCCCGCAACGACTCGGCGGCGCGTGAGCAGTTCCTGCAGATCATGCACAACCAGACCGGCCGCATGGCGCGCCTGATCGACGACCTGCTGTCGCTTTCGCGGCTGGAGATGAAACCCTATCTGAAGCCGGGAACCGAGGTCGACCTCCGCCAGACCCTCGACAGCGTCATCGATTCGCTCGGTCCGCTTGCCCGGGAAAACGGCGTTGCCATCGAGCGGGATTTCGCGAAAGGACCACTCAATGTGGCGGGGGATCGCGATGAACTTTTCCAGGTTTTCGAAAATCTGCTGGAAAACGCCTGCAAATATGGACAGTCGGGTGGACGTGTCGTGGTGACGATTGCCCACAGCGATGACGGTCCCGAACCCGGCATCGACGTCACCATCCGGGACTTTGGCCCCGGCATTCCCGAGGAGCACATCCCGCGCATCACCGAACGTTTCTACCGCGTCGATGTCGAAAACAGCCGGACCCAGAAGGGCACCGGCCTTGGCCTGTCCATCGTCAAGCATATCCTGACGCGCCACAACGCCAGGCTGTCGATCAAGTCGGAGGTCGGCAACGGCGCAGCTTTCACGGTGCATTTGCCGGCGCACTGACACCTCACTATCTAAGCACGCGCCGGCCCGAGTACCGGAAGACTTTAGGACCGCCGGATGCGTGGATATAGGACTTTAGAGCCTACTCTGTGGCCTAGTGGACGCACGTCGCTCTAACGCTTTCTTTTTTCTGTCATCCGGCTAGCGTATCAGCGGGGATTCGAGGAACGACTCGGACCAGAAGACCCGGGAAGGCATCTCCATGCAGTCCGTGCACATCGTCAGCGCCTATGACGAGGAGCTGAAATATCTGTCGAAGCGCATTGCCGCGATGGGCGGGCATGCCGAACGCATGGTCGAACAGGCGATTGCGGCCCTGGTCAACGCCGACCCTGGCCTTGCCCAGAAGGTCATCCGCGACGATGCCGTTCTGGACCAGGGGCAGCGCGAGATCGACGACAAGGCGATCATCATCATCGCCAAGCGCCAGCCGATGGCGACGGATTTGCGCGAGATCGTCGGCGCGATCCGCATCTCGGCGGATCTCGAGCGGGTCGGCGACCTCGGCAAGAATGTCGCCAAGCGCGTGGTTGCCGTCATAGAAGGGCGCCAGCCGACCAGCCTCTTCCGCGGCATCGAGGCTTTGGCGGACCTGGCGTTGACGCAGCTCAAGGAAGTGCTCGACGTCTACGCGTCGCGCTCGGTGGAAAAGATCGGCTTCGTGCGTGACCGCGACGATCAGATCGACGCCGTGTACACCTCGCTGTTTCGCGAGTTGCTGACCTACATGATGGAAGATCCGCGCAACATCACGCCCTGCACGCACCTGCTGTTCTGCGCCAAGAACATCGAGCGGATCGGCGACCACGCCACCAATATCGCCGAGACGATCTACTACATCGTCACCGGCGACCAGATGCCGGCCGAGCGGCCGAAGGGCGACAAGACAGACAAGATTGTGCTTCCCGCAACGCTACCGGCGAAGTGAGCGGCTGCCTCTCGAACCCATTGCTGATTTAGGCTAAGCTTTACCGAACGTTCCTGATCCTGACCCGAGGCCATGCCTCCAGGAGGTAGCGATGGAAACCGTTCGGAACCTGACGCCGGCCCCGCCGACATCGGCCATCGTCGCTTCCAGCGTCTATACCGCCGGCCGGCGTGTCGCCGACATTCCGATCGAGGAAGCCGGCGAATGGGCCAAGAAGCCAGGTCATGTCGTCTGGATCGGCCTGCTGGAGCCGGACCGCGACCTGTTGCTTCGTGTCCAGGCACAATTCCACCTACACGATCTGGCGATCGAGGACGCCGAGCATCCGCATCAGCGGCCGAAGATCGAGCAATATGGCGATGCGTTGTTCATCGTTGCCCGCACGGCTCAACTGATCGACAGGCGCGTCACCTTCGGCGAGACGCATCTGTTCGTCGGCGCCGGCTACATCGTCAGCGTCAGGCACGGTCCGTCGACTTCTTATGCCGCCGTTCGCCAGCATTGGGAAAGCTGCCCGCATTCGCTAGCCAAAGGCGAGGATTTCGTCCTCTATGCCATTCTCGATTTTATCGTCGACAACTACATGCCGGTGCTCGAGCAGATCGAGGACGAGGTCGAGGCGATCGAGGACAGGGTTCTGCTGAAGCCGATGACCGGCTCCGACATAGAGCGGCTCTACATGCTGCGCCGCGATCTCTTGCGCCTGCGCAACGCCGCGCTGCCGCTGGTGGAAGTCTGCCGCCGGTTGACCAGCGCCGACCTGCCGCAGATCCATGCGGCCATGCACCCGCTGTTCCGCGACGTCACCGACCACATCCGCACCGTCCAGGAGAAGATCGACAGCTTGCGGGAGGTGCTCGCATTTGCCTTCGAGGCGAGCCTCCTGGTTGGCCAGAGCCAAGAAACGGCGATCACCAAGAAGCTCGCCTCATGGGCTGCAATCCTGGCGGTGCCGACGGCGCTCGCAGGCATCTACGGCATGAACTTCAACGACATGCCGGAACTTAGGATGGAATATGGCTACCCGGTCGTTCTGGGAGCGATTATTTTGGTCTGCTCGGTTCTCTACTGGCGCTTCCGCAAGAGCGGCTGGCTGTGAAGAGTAGGGCAGTAGGGCAGTAGGGCAGTAGGGCAGTAGGGCAGTAGGGCAGTAGGGCAGTAGGTAAAGATGGCGCCTCACGAGCGCAGCCTTTTGCAGTTCACCCCATACTGCCGTACTGCCTTACTCCCCTACCTACTGCGCCGCCGCTCCGAAGCGGGCTGAAACGCAACGCGGGCGTGATACTTGCAATAGGGTCCGGTTTCGGCCGCGTCGTTGCCGCAGAAATGGAACTCCTCCGAAAGCGGATCGCCATTCGGCCATTTGCATGTCCGCTCGGTCAATTCGACGAGCTGCAGATGCCGCGAGATCGGCACGACGACGTTCTCGACCGGACGGACATAATGACGCGTCACCGGTACGGCGTCGAATTGCGCCTGCAGCGCGGTCGCGCCGATCGACGTGGTGATATGCCGCGCAGTGCTCGCGGCCCGCGACACCGATTTCTGCACGGTCGATCCCTGCACGCTCTTCTTCTGGCGTGCCGGCGTGGCAGTCGCGCGTCCGCGGCCCGACAGTTTCAGCCGATGCACCTTGCCGATGACGGCATTGCGGCTGACACCCCCAAGCTGTGCGGCGATCTGGCTGGCGCTCAGCCCCTCCGACCACAATTTTCTAAGAAGTTCGACCCGCTCGTCAGTCCAATTCATGAGACCGCGCTCCTGCTGAAATGTGCGGCGATCGGAATCCTTCCACGATCCGGCTTCCGCCGGGCAGACACCACATATATCGGGTGATTAGGTCCGCCGCACGAAATCTAGTTATTTCTCGACCTATAATTACCTTATGCGCTGACTCGGTGACAAGAGTCCGAGGGCCAACACGAATCGGTTTTTTCGGTTTTCCCCAACTTGCCCGGTCGCTGATGAGCCGGCGTCTCGCTGGAAAGCTTGCCGCGCGTCCTTGCGCGACGTTTTCGTTGACTTCATGGCCGAAAAACACGATAAGCCGCACAGGCCGCCGCTTTGGCGGCTTTTTGATTTTCCGGTTCCGGAGACGCATATAATGAGCGGTTCGGCGCTTTTCGAGACCTTTACCCGCGCACCCCTGGCCTTCGACTATGGGGAAGGCACTTGGCTGGTCACCGACAGGGGCGAGCGGTATCTCGATTTTGGCGGCGGCGTTGCCGTGAATTCGCTGGGCCACAGCCATCCGCATCTGGTCTCGGCACTCACCGAGCAGGCGGCCAAGCTCTGGCATGTCTCCAACCTGTACGAGATTCCGGGGCAGAGCCGTCTGGGCGAGCGGCTGGCCGACGCCACCTTCGCCGACAAGGTGTTCTTCACCAATTCCGGCGCCGAGGCGCTGGAATGCGCCATCAAGACGGCGCGGCGCTACCATTTCGTCAAGGGCCATCCCGAGCGCTTTCGCATTATCACCTTCGAAGGCGCCTTTCATGGCCGCACGCTGGCGACCATCGCCGCCGGCGGCCAGTATAAATACCTGGAAGGTTTCGGCCCCAAGGTCGAAGGTTTCGACCAGGTCGGCTTCGACGACATCGACGCCGCCGAAAAGGCGATCACATCAGAGACCGCCGCGATCCTGATCGAGCCGGTGCAGGGCGAGGGCGGTATCCGCCCGGTGCCGACGCAGTCGCTGAAGCGGCTGAGGCAGCTCTGCGAACAGCATGATCTGCTGCTGATCTTCGACGAGGTCCAGTGCGGCATCGGCCGCACCGGAAAACTGTTCGCGCATGAATGGGCTGGCGTCACGCCCGACATCATGGCGGTCGCCAAGGGCATCGGCGGCGGCTTCCCGGTGGGCGCCTGCCTCGCCACCGACGAGGCCGCTGTCGGCATGACCGCCGGCGTGCACGGCACCACTTTCGGCGGCAATCCGCTGGCGATGGCGGTCGGCAACGCCGTGCTCGACGTCGTGCTGGCAGACGGTTTTCTGGAGGATGTGCAGCGCAAGGCGTTGCTGCTGAAGCAGGGGCTGGCGGGTGTCGCCGACGAATTTCCCGATGTCATTGAAGACATCAGAGGCAGCGGCCTGATGCTCGGCCTGAAATGCGCCGCGCCCAACACCAAGGTGAACATGGCGTTGCGCGACCAGCATCTGCTGGCGGTTCCGGCCGGCGACAACGTTCTTCGCCTGCTGCCGCCGCTCACCGTCACCGACGCCGAGATCCATGCGGCGCTCGACCGCATCCGCGCCGGCGCCCGGGGCCTGTCGGACGCCATCGCCGCGGCTGCGGCGAAATAACAGTCGGAAGACCCACATGAGCCTTCGCCATTTCACCGATCTTTCCGCCGTTTCCGAGGGCGATCTGCGCCTTATGCTGGACGATGCCGTCGTGCGAAAGGCAAGGCTCAAGGCTGGCGAGCGGACAAAACCGCTCGAAGGCAAGGTGCTGGCGATGATCTTCGACAAGCCGTCGACGCGCACGCGCGTGTCCTTCGACGTCGGCATGCGCCAGCTCGGCGGCGAGACCATCATGCTGACCGGCGCCGAGATGCAGCTCGGCCGCTCCGAAACCATCGCCGACACGGCCAAGGTGCTGTCGCGCTATGTCGATGCGATCATGATCCGCACCACGTCGCATGACCGGCTGCTGGAGCTGACCGAGAACGCCACCGTCCCCGTCATCAACGGGTTGACCGACGATACCCATCCCTGCCAGCTGATGGCCGACATCATGACCTTCGAGGAGCATCGCGGCCCGGTCGCCGGCAAGACCATCGCCTGGACCGGCGACGGCAACAACGTGCTGCATTCGCTGCTGGAGGCCTCGGCGCGGTTCCGCTTCAACCTCAACGTCGCCGTGCCGGAAGGCAGCGAGCCGGCGCAGAAGCATGTCGACTGGTCGAGGGCGCATGGCGGCAAGTTGAACTTCACCCGCTCGCCCGAGGAGGCCGTCCACGAGGCCGACTGTGTCGTTACCGATTGCTGGGTGTCGATGGGCCAGGAGCACCGTGCTCGCGGCCACAATGTCTTCTCACCCTATCAGGTCAATGCGGCACTGATGGCGAAGGCAAAGTCCGACGCCTTGTTCATGCACTGCCTGCCGGCGCATCGCGGCGAGGAGGTCACCGACGAAGTCATCGACGGCCCGCATTCGGTGGTGTTCGACGAGGCCGAGAACCGGCTCCACGCCCAGAAGGCGGTTTTGGCCTGGTGCCTCGGCGCTTGATCCGGGCTGCTGTGATCCTGGTCACCGTGATCCGGGCCGCCTTGATCCCGGCCGCCTTGATCCGGGAGTGCGTGATGCCTATCTCAGGCGCATCACGCAAATCGAGCGCGTTTCGACGCATGCGCCCCGGAGGGCGGCATCGCCGCGCCCCGGAGCTTTGTCATGTTGGAAACCCGTCAATTGGCTGAACATCAACCCAAACTCGGCGAATTCGGCTACGCCGGCGACGATCATGTCGTGCCCTTCGAGGTCGGCCCGCTCGACGTGCGCGGCCGTACCGTCCAGCTCGGGCCGATGCTCGACGCGATCCTCGGCCGGCATGACTATCCCGAGCCGGTCGCCCGCTTGCTGGCGGAAGCTTGCGTGCTGACGGTGCTGCTCGGCACTTCGCTCAAATTCGAAGGCAAGTTCATCCTGCAGACCCGCACCGACGGGCCGGTCGACATGCTGGTGGCGGATTTTTCCACGCCGCATGCGCTGCGCGCCTATGCCCGCTTCGACGCCGACCGGCTGGAGGCACTGACGTCTGCCGGCGAGACCTCGCAGCGGACGCTGCTTGGCAGCGGTGTCCTGGCGCTGACCATCGACCAGGGCGCCCACACGCAGCGCTATCAGGGCATCGTCCAGCTCGACGGCGAGACGCTGGAGGAGGCCGCGCGCACCTATTTCCGGCAGTCGGAGCAGATCCCGACCGATCTCAGGCTTTCGGTGGCCAAGCTGTTGACGCCCGGCATCGGCGGTGCCCGCGAGCAATGGCGCGCCGGTGGCATCCTGGCACAGTTCCTGCCGCAATCGCCCGAACGCATGCGCGTGCCCGACCTTCCGGGTGGCGACGGCGATCCGCGCGAGGAGATCCATGATCCGGCCGACAATTCCTGGCAGGAACTGCTGGCGTTGCTTGGCACCATCGAGCCGACGGAACTGATCGACCCGACGATCGGCGCCGAGCGGTTGCTTTACCGGCTGTTCCACGAGCACGGCGTGCGCGTCTTCGGCGGCGTGCCGGTAGCCGACCAGTGCTCATGCTCCAGGGAGAAGATCCGCGGCATTCTCGGAGGCTTCTCCGCCGACGAGATCAGGGACAGCACCGAGGATGGCGGCATTCACGTCGCCTGCGAATTCTGCTCAAAGCAATATGACTTCGACCCGGCGGAATTTGCTGCGGCTCAATAGAATTGAAATCACCGACGAAGCGTTGGCGCTGCCCCTCACCCTTACCCTCTCCCCGTGAAGAACGGGGAGAGGGGGCGCCAGCGTTGCGACAGGTTGTCCAGTTGATAGATGGGTTCCCTTTTACCCGTTCACTATACGGGGAGAAGGTGCCGGCAGGCGGATGAGGGGCAGCACGACCTTCCGGCCATCTATCTCTCTCAGTTCACCGTCCGCCGCGTGCCCGGCAGGTCGAGCGAAAAGGCGGGGATGGCGACGTCGAACGTCTCACCCCGCTTATTGCGCATCGTGTAGTGGCCGACCATGATGCCGGATGGCGTCGAGAGTGGGCAGCCAGACGTATACTGATAACTATCGCCGGGATTGAGTTCAGGCTGGTCGCCGACAACGCCGGCGCCGCGCACCTCCTCGACCCGGCCGGTGCCGTCGGTGATCTGCCAGTAGCGCGACAGAAGCTGCACGAATTCATCCGACTGGTTGTCGATGGTCACCTGGTAGCCCCAGACATAGCGGTTCTCCGACGGGTCGGAGCGATCTTCCAGATAGAACGGCCTGACCTGCACTTCGATGTCGCGCGTGACGGCGCTGTACATAAATCACTCCACACTATGCAGACGGAACATTCGACCCTCTCCGCAGTTCGGTCAACGGGGTGCGTCCCCCGGTGTCTGCCATCGTTGCCCGAATTTGTTAAGCGCAGGTGCCGAACAACAATGTCATTTAAGTGACACGTGACAATGATGGTGTGCAGGGCCGGGGATGGTGTGCAGGGCCGGGCGACTCAGCATTCTGTCGAACTGTTGAAAACGGCTTTCATGCGGCCGGTTTTTTCTGGAGCGACCAGATATTGATGGAATTGACAGTCACAGCCGCCTTGCTTTCCATAGCTCTGCTTGTTGTCAATCTCGCCAGCATCCTGCTGGCTTCGTTGAAGCTGAAGCGGCCTGGCAGGATCACGCCGCCAGCCGCCAAGGCGCCGCCGGTGTCGATCGTCGTGCCGTCGCGCGGCGTCGAGCCGTTTACCGAGGAGACGCTCGAGCGCGCCTTCTCTCTCGACTGGCCGCACTATGAGCTCATCTTCTGCGTCGCCCATGCCGATGACCCGGTGGTCGGGCCGATCACCGATGCGATCGCCCGCTTTCCGGCCGTGCCGGCCCGGCTGCTGGTCGGCGACGACCGCATCAGCGGCAATCCGAAACTCAACAATTGCGTGAAGGCCTGGGAGGCCACGCGCCACCACTGGGTCATCCTTGCCGATTCCAACGTCTTGATGCCGAGGGACTATGTCCAGCATCTGATGACGGCATGGCGGCAGGACACCGGCCTCGTCTGCTCGACGCCGATCGGCTCGCGGCCGGACGGGTTCTGGGCGGAGGTCGAATGCGCTTTCCTCAACACGCTGCAGGCGCGCTGGCAATATACCGGCGAGGCGCTCGGCCTCGGTTTCGCCCAGGGCAAGAGCATGCTGTGGAACAAGCCATTGCTCGACGCCAATGGCGGCATCCGTGCGCTTGCCGCCGAGATTGCCGAGGATGCCGCCGCGACCAAGCTGGTCAACGGGCTCGGACTGCGCGTCAATCTCGTTGCCGCGCCCTTCGAACAGCCGCTCGGCTTGCGCACATTTGGCGAAATCTGGTCGCGCCAGGCCCGCTGGGCACGCCTGCGTCGCGTCACCTTCCCACTGTTTTTCGCGCCCGAGATCCTGATCGGAGCGGCGCCGCCGCTGGTGCTTGCGCTGGTTGCGGCAGCAGGCGCCGGTTTCAGCCTGCCGGCTACCGCCATCGCCGTGCTGATAGTCGCCTATCTGCCGGAATGCGCTCTCGCCTCGGCCAAGGGCTGGCACCTGTCGCTGCGCATGATCCCGGCGATGGTTGCGCGGGACGTGATGCTTCCCGCCATCTGGGTGCGCGGCTGGCTCAGCGGTGCCGTCGACTGGCGCGGCAACACGATGACCATCCAAACCAGCGCCGTTGCGGAATTGGAAGAGACGCCGTCGGGCGCCTGACGGCGCCTGCTTTGCAGATCAGAGCGCAGCAGTTCGGCGCGTATCCCTACCTGGCGGCTTTCAAGGCCTGCTCGATGTCTTCGAGCAGGTCGTCAGTGTCCTCCAGTCCGACGGACAGCCTGAGCGTGCCTGGCCCGATGCCAAGTTCGGCCCGCGCCTCGTCGCTCAGATTCTTGTGTGTCGTCGTCGCCGGATGGGTGATCAGGCTCTTGGCGTCACCGAGATTGTTGGAGATCAGTACGACATCGAGCGCGTTCTGGAAGGCGAAGGCCGCCTGCTTGCCTCCCTTGACGTCGAGGCAGATCAGCGTCGAGCCGCCCGACATCTGCTTCTTGACGATCGCCGCCTGCGGGTGATCGGCGCGGCCGGGATAGATGACACGGACAATTTCCGATCGCTCGGCGAGGAAGTCCGCGATCCGGCCGGCACTTTCCGTCTGCTGGCGCACGCGCAGCGGCAGCGTCTCCAGGCCCTTCAGCAGCGTCCAGGCATTGAAGGGCGAGAGGCTGGGACCGGTGTGGCGGAAGTAGTCGTGCAAATTCTCGTCGATCCACTTCTTGTCCGACAGGATGATGCCGCCGAGGCAGCGCCCCTGGCCGTCGATGTGCTTGGTCGCCGAATAGACGACGATATGGGCGCCGAGTTGCAACGGCTTCTGCTGCAAGGGCGTGGCAAAGACGTTGTCGACGATCAGCCGCGCGCCGATCGAATCGGCAAGCGAGGCTACGGCTGCGATGTCGACGACCTCCAGCGTTGGATTGGTCGGGCTTTCAAGGAAGAACAACTTGGTGTTGGGCCTGACCGCCTTTTCCCAATTGGCGATGTCGGTGCCGTCGACCAGCGTCGCCTCGATGCCGTATTTCGGCGCCAGCGTCTCGACCACCCAGCGACAGGAGCCGAACAGCGCGCGCGCCGCCACGATGTGGTCGCCGGCCCGGGCACTGCACAGCAACGCCGCCGTCACCGCCGCCATGCCGGATGCGGTGGCGCGGGCATCTTCGGCACCTTCCAGCGCACACATGCGCTTCTCGAACATGTCGACCGTCGGATTGGCATAGCGCGAATAGATGAAGCCCGGTTCCTCGCCCTTGAAGCGGGCTTCCGCCGCTTGCGCCGTGTCGTAGACATAGCCTTGCGTGAGATACATCGCCTCGGAGGTTTCGCCGAAGCCGGAACGCAGCGTTCCTGCATGCACGAGGGCGGTCTGAGGCTTCCAGTTGCGCGTTTTGCTCGTCATCACCTTGTTCCAAACACAAAAAAATGGTCCAAACACAAAAAAACCGGCCGCGAAAGTCGCAACCGGTCGTACGGCCTTTCGGCCCGACGGTCCTTTAGCGACTTGTTTAACGTGGCTGCAAGCCGACCGGCCAAATCACCACGGGATAACGATCCTTTAGACCTGCGCAGCGCTTGCGTCAATTGCCGGCATGATTAAGAGGTTTGTACCAGCGGGTTCCACGGCAAGAACCTGCGGCAAGACGAGACCACGCCCGGCCTTCGAGCGGAGCCAGACTTTGCGGCAGACAGGCATTCTTCCGGATCAGGATATTTCCGCGCTGTACCAGTCGGGCGCGCTGAAGTCGCCGCGCGCGCTCGACGCCGACCAGGTTCAGCCGGCCAGCCTGGACCTCAGGCTTGGCGACAAGGCCTGGCGGGTGCGCGCCTCCTTCCTGCCCGGCCCCAACCACAGGGTTGCTGAAAAACTCGACCGCCTGAAGCTGCACGAAATCAATCTCACCGATGGTGCGGTGCTGGAGACGGGCTGCGTCTATATCGTGCCGCTGCTCGAGAGCCTGGCGCTTCCGGCAAACATTTCCGCCTCGGCCAACCCAAAAAGCTCGACCGGGCGGCTCGACATCTTCACCCGCGTGATGACCGATCGCGGCCACGAGTTCGACAAGATCGCTGCCGGCTACAACGGCCCGCTCTATCTCGAAGTTAGCCCGCGCACCTTTCCGATCGTCGTCCGCGCCGGCTCGCGGCTGTCGCAGATCCGGTTCCGCACCGGCAACGCGCTTTTGTCGGAAAGCGAGCTGCACGAATTGCACCGTGCCGAGACGCTCGTCGCCACCGAGCCGCCGAACATTTCCGGCGGCGGCATCGCACTGTCGATCGACCTCGATGGCGACAAGGACGGGCTGGTCGGCTACCGCGGCAAGCACCACACCGGCCTGGTCGATGTCGACAAGCGCGCCGCGCAGGATGTCGTCGATTTCTGGGACCCGCTCTACAAGAGCGGTGCCGGCGAACTGGTGCTCGATCCGGACGAATTTTATATCCTCGTCAGCCAGGAAGCGGTGCATGTGCCGCCGCTCTATGCCGCCGAGATGACGCCCTTCGATCCGCTGGTCGGCGAATTCCGCGTCCACTATGCCGGTTTCTTCGATCCGGGTTTCGGCCATTCGGCCTCGGGCGGCACCGGCAGTCGGGCCGTGCTCGAAGTGCGCAGCCACGAAGTGCCGTTCATCCTCGATCACGGCCAGATCGTCGGACGGCTGGTCTACGAGCACATGCTGAAGCGGCCGCAGGCGCTCTACGGCACAGATCTCGGCTCGAACTATCAGGCGCAGGGCCTGAAACTGTCCAAGCATTTTCGCGCCGCGCGCTGATCGCCCACTATGATCAGACCATGCTTGCCTGACCTTACGGGTCGTGCTTGGCTGTCTTAGCCGTCAATACGGTTGGAACAAGGGGAACAAAAAATGCAGATTTCAAGATGGATCGCATCGGCAGCAACAGCCGTCATGCTGGCGATGTCAGTCGGGTCGCTGTCGGCGCAAGCACAGGAAACGTTGAAGATCGCCACTGAAGGCGCCTATCCGCCGTTCAACACCATCACCGCGGACGGCAAGCTCGTCGGTTTCGACATCGACATCACCAATGCGCTTTGCGCTCAGATGAAGGTCGAATGCGAACTTGTCACGCAGGACTGGGACGGCATGATCCCGGCGCTCCAGGCCAAAAAATTCGACGCCATCATCGCGTCCATGAGCATTACCGAGGAGCGCAAGAAGCAGGTCTCCTTCACCAACAAATACTATACGACGCCGCTTTCGCTGGTGGCCTTGAAGGACAGCGATATTGCCTCGACCGAACCGGCGGCACTCGCCGGCAAGACAGTCGGCGCCCAGGCTTCGACCACCCAGGCCGACTATGCCCAGGATGTCTATGGCAAGGCCGGCGCCGAGGCGAAGCTCTATCCAACCCAGGAGGAGGCGGTCGCCGACCTGATGAACGGCCGTCTCGATGCCGTCCTTTCAGACAAATTCGTGCTGATGGACTGGATGAAGAAGTCGAGCGACGACTGCTGCAAGATGGTCGGCGACGTCAAGGGCACGGAGACCGAAGCCGGTATCGCCGTGCGCCAGGAAGACAATGCGCTGCGCGAAAAGCTCAACGCCGCGATCGACGCGATCGTCGCAGACGGCACCTACAAGAAGATCCAGGCCAAATATTTCGACTTCGACATTTATTGAGGCGTTGAAGCTGCGCGTTCTTCCTTCTCCCACAACAAGGGGAGAAGGAGAAGGTTGGCGCCTAAAGCGCCTTCACCGCCACCTTCACCGGCTGCTCGATTTCCAGCGGGTTGCGCAGCGGCAGGCCGAAATCCTTGGCCTCGATCTCGAAGACGTCGCCGGCCTCGGTCCTGACGCCGTCGGCGAAGGACAGTGTCGCGGTGCCGAACATGTGCACATGCACGTCGCCCGGCTGGCGGAAGGCCGAATATTTGAAGTGGTGATGTTCGAGATTGGCGATGGTGTGCGACATGTTCGCCTCGCCCGACAGGAACGGTTTTTCCCACAGCAGCTGGCCGTCGCGGAGGATGCGCGAGGAACCCCTGACGTCGGACGGCAGCTCGCCGATCAGGATCTCCGGTCCGAACGAAGCGTTGCGCAGCTTGGAATGCGCGAGGAAAAGATAGTTCACGCGCTCGGTGACGTGATCGGAAAATTCGTTTGACAGCGTGAAGCCGACGCGAAACGGGGCGCCGTCGTCGCCGATGACATAGATGCCGGCGACTTCCGGCTCCTCGCCGGCATCCTCGGCGAAGGCCGGCGACAGAAGTGCCGCACCGGGCGCCACTGCCATGGTGCCGTTGCCCTTGTAGAACCATTCCGGCTGCACGCCGGTCTGGCCCTTGGCCGGCTTGCCGCCCTCCAGCCCCATGCGGAACATCTTCATGGAATCGGTGAGCTGCTCCTCGCCGTCGCTGCTGAGCTTCTTGTGCATGGAATCGCGGGTCGCGGCGGAGCCGAGATGTGTCAGCCCGGTGCCGGTGAGGTGGAGATGCGCCGGGTCGGGATGGTTGATCGGCGACAATAGCCGCCCCTTCTTGTAGGCGGCATCGAGGTCGACCGCTTCACCAAAACCCTTGCGCTCGATGAGGGCGACCAGCCCGATGCCGGTGCGCGCGGCCTCCATTGCCAGCGAATAGACGCTGCGGGCGCCGTTGATGATTCTGGTCTTGCCGCCGTTGCGGGCGACGACGCGGATGGTCTCCGCCTCGTCGAGGATCTGGGAAATCAGCATGACGTACCCTCTCTCAATTGCCTTGGCCGGCCTGCCGGTCTGGCAAGCTTTTCCTGGCGCAGCTCGGACGGTGTCCGCGCCACGGGTGAAATTCTTCGTCCGGATTGCGCTCGCGGGCCCGGTCCCCTGGGGGGACTTCCTTGCGTCGCCCGGCAGCGCCGCGATGTGACCCGTGCCTCCTAAAAGCGCGCCGCGTTTGAAAACGGGCCCGCTTTAATCCTTGCTTTCATGCGTGCCGTTGTCCCAACACGCTGCACACGTTTGGCGACATGCATGAGTTCCCTCGCCCTCAAGCCTTGTTCTTGTTGTAGACGTCGAAGACCACGGCGCCGAGCAGCACCAGGCCTTTGACCACCTGTTGCCAATCGACATTGACGCCCATGATCGACATGCCGTTGTTCATGACGCCCATGATGAAACCGCCGACCACCGCGCCAACAACCTGACCGACGCCGCCCATCGCCGAAGCGCCGCCGATGAACACAGCGGCGATGACGTCGAGCTCGCTGCCGAGGCCGGCCGCCGGCACCGCCTGGCCAAGGCGCGCCGCAATAATCAGCCCGCCGAGCGCCGAGAGCACGCCCATATTGATGAACACCATCAGGGTCAGCCGCTCGGTCTTGATACCCGATAGCTGCGCCGCCTTGGCATTGCCGCCCATTGCGTAGATGCGGCGGCCGACCGTCATGCGTTTGGTGACGAAGACGAACAGCGCGATCAGCACGCCCATCACCACGAGAACGATTGGCAGACCCCTGTAGGTGGCGAATTGGTAAACCAGAAACAGCGCCAGGGCGCTGGTCACCAGGGTCTTGACGACGAACAGCGAGAAGGGCTCGGCTTCGTAGCCGTGCCGCTCGCGGCTGCGCCGTGCCCTGAGCCCGAAATAGGCATAGGCGACCACCGCGACGATGCCGAGCACGATCGTCGTCATGTGCAGCGTCAGGCCGCTGCCGACGATTGTCTTGCCGGCGGCGTTCACCACCGGCGGTATCAGCGTCAATGAGCCGATCACGTCGGGAATGAAGCCGGAACTGAGCGCCTTGAAGCCGACCGGAAGCGGCCCCACGGAAGACCCCCCACCCAGCAGCGCCTGGCAGATGCCGCGGAAGATCAGCATCCCCGCCAGCGTGACGATGAAGCTCGGTATTCGGTGATAGGCAATCCAGTAGCCTTGTGCCGCGCCGATTAAACCACCGACGATCAGGCAGATGATCGACACCACCAGCGGATTGCTGAAAGGGCCGAGAGGCCAGATGACCATCATCATCGCCGCCAGCGCGCCGATGAAACCGGCGACGGAGCCGACGCTGAGATCGATATGGCCGGAGACGATCACCAGCAGCATGCCCAGCGCCATCACGATGATGAAGCTGTTCTGCTGCACCAGGTTGCTCAAGTTCACCGGCTTGAACAGCGTTCCGGACGTCGTGTACTGGAAGAACACCATGATGGCGATAAGCGCCAGGATCAGGCCGTATTCGCGCAGGTTGGTGACCAGCGCCGAGACAGCAATGCGCGGCCCTTGCTGCACATCTTCGGCGACGCCGCTTTTCGGGACGGGACCGCTTTCGGTGCTCATGATGCTTTTCCTTCTCCGCGAACGATGGCGCGCATGATCTTTTCCTGGCTGGCATCACTCGCCGCCATTTCGCCGACGATACGTCCTTCGTTCATGACATAGATACGGTCGGTGATGCCGAGCAGTTCGGGCATCTCGGACGAGATGACGATGATCGCCTTACCCTCCGAGGCAAGACGCGCGATGATCGTGTAGATTTCATACTTGGCGCCGACGTCGATGCCGCGCGTCGGCTCGTCGAGGATCAGCACCTCCGGATTGGCGAACAGCCACTTCGACAGCACCACCTTCTGCTGATTGCCGCCCGATAGATTGCCGGTCATCTGATAAACGCTGGACGAGCGGATGTTGGTCTTGGCCTTGTAATCGTTGGCGACGGCGAGCTCGCGCATGTCGTCGATCACGCTATGGCGCGACACGCCGGGAAGATTGGCCAGCGTGATGTTGTGCTTGATATGATCGATCAGGTTGAGACCGTAGGTCTTGCGGTCTTCGGTGACGTAAGCAATGCCGTGTTCGACTGCCTTGCTGACAGAGGAGACATCGATGGGCTTGCCCTTGAGCAGCACCTCGCCGGTGATGCCGCGGCCATAGGAGCGGCCGAACAGGCTCATCGCGAATTCGGTGCGTCCGGCGCCCATCAGCCCGGCGATACCCACCACCTCGCCCTTGCGGACGTCGATATCGATACCCTTGATCACTTGCCGCTCGGCATGGATAGGATGATAGACCGACCAGTTCTTCACCTGGAGCACGATCTCACCGATGTCAGGCTCGCGCGACGGATAGCGGTCGTCCAGCGAGCGGCCGACCATCGAGGTGATGATGCGGTCTTCCGAGATGTCCTTCTTCGCCAGCGTCTCGATCGTCCGCCCGTCGCGGATGATCGTGACCTTGTCGGCGACCCGGTTGATTTCGTTGAGCTTGTGCGAGATCAGGATCGAGGTGATGCCCTGCCGCTTGAATTCGAGCAACAGGTCGAGCAGCGCCTGGCTGTCCTTTTCGGACAGGCTCGCCGTCGGCTCGTCGAGGATCAGCAACTGCACTTCCTTGCTGAGCGCTTTGGCGATCTCGACCAGTTGCTGCTTGCCGACGCCGATATTGGTAATCAGCGTCTTGGGGTCTTCCTTGAGGCCCACCTTCTTGAGCAGAGCGCTGGTGCGCGTCTCGTTAGCGTTCCAGTCGATGATGCCGTAGCTGGCGTGTTCGTTGCCGAGGAAGATGTTTTCGGCGATCGAAAGCATCGGCACCAGCGCGAGTTCCTGGTGGATGATGACGATGCCGCGGCGCTCGCTGTCGTGGATGCCTTTGAAATGGCACTCATCGCCGCGATAGACGATTTCGCCGTCATAGGTGCCGACTGGATATACGCCCGACAGCACCTTCATCAGTGTCGACTTGCCGGCGCCGTTCTCGCCGACAACGGCGTGGATCTCGCCTTCCTCGACGCTGAGGTTGACATTCGAAAGCGCCTTGACGCCGGGAAACGTCTTGGTGATGTCACGCATCTCCAAAATCGTCTGGGCCATCGGGAATACCACTCCTGCGAGGTCCGGAAACATACCGGGTCGTTCACTGGCGAAGCGGGGCCCTGCGTTGCGCAGGACCCCGGGTTTTACGTCTGCGGTTACTTCAGCTCTTCGGCCTTGATGTAGCCGGAATCGACCACCAGGGCCTGGTAGTTCGACTTGTCGACATCATGCGGCGTCAGCAGGATCGAGGGGACGACCTTGACGTCGTTGTTGTAGGTCTTGGTGTCGAGGCCCTCCGGCTTGCCGCCCGAGAGCACCTTGTCGACGAGCTCGACCGTCGCCTTGGCGAGTTCGCGGGTGTCCTTGAACACGGTCGAGTACTGCTCGCCGGCGATGATCGCCTTGACTGAAGCGGTTTCGGCGTCCTGGCCGGTGACGATTGGCCATGGCTGATCGGCCGTGCCGTAACCAACGGCGCGCAGTGAGGCGATGATGCCGCGCGACAGGCCGTCATATGGCGAGAGCACGCCATCGACGCGGCTGCCATCCGAGTAGTGGGCGGAGAGCAGATTGTCCATGCGGGCCTGGGCGGTGGCTGCCAGCCAGCGGAGCGTGCCGACCTTGTCCATGCCCATCTGGCCGGACTTCACGACGAGGGTCTTGTCGTCGATCAGCGGCTGCAGAACGGACATGGCGCCGTCGTAGAAGAAGAAGGCGTTGTTGTCGTCAGGCGAGCCGCCGAACAGTTCGACGTTGAACGGACCCTTGTTCTCGGGATAGCCGAGGCCCTTGAGCAGCGATTTCGCCTGGATGACGCCGACGCCGAAATTGTCGAACGTGGTGTAGTAGTCGACATTCGGGGTTTTCTTGATCAGCCGGTCATAGGCGACGACGACGACGCCGGCGTCAGCGGCCTTCTGCAGCGCGTCCGACAAGGTGGTGCCGTCGATCGAGGCGATGATCAGCGCCTTTGGGCCCTTGGTGATTTCGTTTTCGAGCTGGCTGAGCTGATTGGGGATATCGTCCTGCGCATATTGCAGGTCGACAGTGTAGCCCAGAGCCTCGAGCTGGGACTTGACGGCGTCGCCGTCGTTGATCCAGCGCTGCGAGGTCTTGGTCGGCATCAGCACGCCGATGAGGCCTTCGCCTGCCTGCGCCGGGACCGTCATGGCCGCGATGCTGAGGGCCGCGACGGCGGCCAGTGTCTTGATGATCTTCACATTAACTCTCCCTGGTTGATGGACGCGCACCCTGGGTTTCGTGGGCCGCGCGATCGTGCAGGAGCGCCAAAACGCGCCGCTGCCGCCATATCGATCTCCGGTATCCTCCCAATCGGCCCTGAGACTCTGGTTCCGGTCGATGCGATTGTTCTCGCTGGCGACGGTCAGGTTTCAGGACGCGCAAAGGTGTGGCGCTTTGCCATAACTGTCAAATGCGATCTTTGGTAGTTGCTATACCAAAACTGGTATACTGAAAGTGGCCAAAAGAATTGAAAGTGGCCAAAAGATCGGGCCGGGATTGCCGGCCGGCCACCAGCGAGGAGCAAACGGAGATCATGGCGGCGTTACGGGATTTTGGCGGACTTTCAGAGGGTTATGGGGAACGTCCCGGCAGGAGTGAGACCTTGCTGCGCAGCGGCCTCAGTCTGCGCCACATGCGCATGATCGCAGCCCTCGACGACCATGGCCGGGTCAGCGCGGCAGCCCAGGTCATGAACATCTCCCAGCCCGCCGCCTCGCGCATGATCGCCGAGATGGAGGCGGTGCTCGACGTCAAGCTGTGCGAGAGGCTGCCGCGCGGCATCACGCTGACGCCCTATGGCAAGGCGTTGGCGAGGCGCGCGCGTTCGATCCTGCTCGAGATGCGCGAGGTCGACCGCGAGATATCCGAGCTCAAGGCAGGCAAGGGCGGCTCGGTGTTCCTGGGCGCGGTGACGGCCCCTGCAATCGAGCTCGCCGTGCCGGCGATCCGCGAGATCCGGCGCATCTATCCGCGTATCGAGATCACCATGCAGGTCGAGACCTCCAATGTGCTGGCGCGCGAACTGATCGCCACACGTCACGATTTCATCATCGCGCGCATCCCCGAGGACCTCAATCCGCGGCTGTTCGAGGCCCGCGTCATCGGCGTCGAAAAAGCCTGCCTCATCGTGCGCCGCGGCCACCCGCTGGCCAAGGGCAAGGCGGTGCGGCTGGAGCAGACCGCCGCCTATGACTGGGTTTTCCAGTCGGGCGGCTCGCCGCTGCGCCAGGCGATGGAGAGCAATTTCCTGAACCGCAACATCGCGCTGCCGGACCGCATCCTCAACACCAGCTCGCTGCTGCTCACCCTGGTCATGGTCGCGCAGTCGGACGCCATCGCGCCGGTGTCGATCCAGGTGGCGAAATTCATCCAGAACCCCGAGGGGCTGGCCGGCGCCATCGACGTCGTCCAGACCGAATTCGACATCGAGGTCAGGCCTTACAGTCTGATCACCGTAAAAAATCGCGTGCTGTCGCCGGCGGCCAAGATGCTGCACGACTTCATTTTGCGAGAGGTGGGCTAACGGCGTTAAATCAAGCGATCCGTTGCCAATTCACTCTTCCGCCATGTCGCTTCAATCAGAATATCGCTCGAGCGAAGGAACCACACAGGGCCGTGCCGCGTCATAGAAGCGGGCTCCTGTGCAGGTCCCCAGCGAGGCTATCTATGATCAGGCTTCTCCTCGTCTTCGCCGCGTTGCTTGCCTTCGCGTGCGGCGGGGCGCGTTCGGCCAAGCTGGACCTGGCGACCGTTAATCAGGCCCAATTCACCGCCGGTGAACCGAACGATCCGACGCTGCTCAAGGCGCAGATTCTCTTGGATCGCGCCCGCTTCTCGCCGGGGCTGATCGACGGTCGCCTCTCAGAGAACTTCGCCAAGGCAGTCGGCGCCTTTCAGCAGGCGAACGGACTCCGATCCGATGGCAAGCTCACTGCGGAGACCTGGAGCAAGCTCACGGCGACCTCCGCCGACCCGGTGCTGGTCACCTATGAGGTGACGCGCAAGGATTTGCGCGGACCTTTCACCAGGCGTATTCCGGCTCGCATGGAGAGGATGGCCCGTCTGCGGCGGCTCGCCTATCGCAACGCGTTGGAGAAGCTGGCGGAACGCTTCCATGTCAGCGAAAAGTTGCTCAGGATGCTCAATCCAGGCGCCGGCTTCAGGAAGCCCGGCAAGACCTTGATCGTGCCTGATGTTGGCCGCGGCGATCCTCCCGCCGGCGTAGCCGGCATCGAGGTCGACAAGGGCGCTCGCCTGGTGCGCGTGCTCGATCCTTCCGGCAAATGGCTCGCAGTCTACCCCGACTCGATCGGCAGCGATGAAAACCCGGCGCCAAGCGGCACGGCGGAGGTCAAGCGCGTGGTGCGCAATCCGACCTATCACTACGATCCGGATTTTGCCTTCAAGGGAGTCAAGACCAAGCGTCCCTTCACCATCGCGGCCGGGCCGAACAATCCCGTGGGATCGGTCTGGATCGATCTCTCCATCGAAAGCTACGGCATCCACGGAACGCCCGAACCCGGCAAGATCGGCACGACCTTCTCGCATGGCTGCATCCGATTGACCAATTGGGATGTCGAAGATCTCGGCTCCATCGTGCAGCCGGGCACGAAGGTCGAGTTCAAGGACGAGACCGCCCGCGCCGTTGACGAGCTTGCTCCGTAGCAAAGCGGACTGGCCCGCCACCTGCTCTCGCAAGGCCCGGGCGCGCGCCGGAGACGATGCCGGATGACGTCCTATGGACCTGGCCTTCAGGCCGGTGGCGAGCTACGAGGTGGCTGAAGACCCGTCCGACGACCCCGGCAAACGATCGCGAATGGCTTCCTCCGTTCGCTTTGCCGTCGATTCAACAACTTTGCCGACCTTGCCTGCTAGGGTGCCGGCATCTCCACCCGAGCCTTGCCGGTCGGCCTCTTCCTTGACCGTTTCGTAGGCCTCGGAAGGCTCATGGTCGGACTGCATAATGACGCGCCACGCCTAGCTCTCATTAAGGTCAAAGCTCACCGGAAGGTTGTAGTCTATTGCACGATTGGCAATCATGTTCGCCAGGTCGGAATCTGAGACCGAACATGCCGGTACGATCTGTTTGAGCGCCTTAACGGCGAGCCCTGTCGATATGAAACTATGGCGCCGCCTCCGACTATTTACATACTGTTCGATGAGATTTTCGAGCTCACGCATGTGCAGTCCTTCTTTGACGTCAACTGTGCCAATTGAACCCAGCCGTAATCGATCCGGAGCGAGGGCTCATTCACATTGTTTATTTGACGAGAAATCTTGATGCCGCATCAGTGCGTCGACGCGTCTTGGCCGAGGGCGGTCACCGTGGCTCATGGAAGAGATTTAGGTAAGTCGTATCAAAGTCGGCCAGTAAGGCCAATCGCTGGAAATCAAGGATAACAATCCTGCGGTCTTTCCAGATAACCAGGTCCTTCGCTCGAAGCTCCTGCAGTGTCCGATTCACGTGAACTACAGATAGACCAAGAACGTCCCCCATTTCCGCTTGCGTCAGTGGAATAGCGAACTTCTGGTCAGAGGCCAATCCGACTATCTCTAATCGGACATACAACTCGCAAATTATATGTGCGAGATGCTGTTTGGCGGAGCGACGCCCGAGGCAGGTTATCCAGGTCCTTTGGATCGAGGCGTCGATAGTCGTCGAAAGCCAGAGCATCCGGGTGAGATGTGGACTTCCACCCATTGCTGTAAGCAGGTCTTTGTGTCGAATGAAAACTACATCGCACGAACCCAGCGCGCTCACGCTGTGGTCCATCACTTTTAGCAGTAAACTATGCAGATCGACAAAGTCTCCCGGCACGTGAATTGCCGTTATTTGACGCTTTCCTTCCCGAATAGCCTGGTTTCGAACTGCGAACCCATTCGCGACAAGGCAGCTTTCGGTGGGGCGGGATCCCTCCCTGACGATCTCCTCATCGGGTCCGAAAGTTACCGGCCGAACCGGAAGAGCCTCAATGAGCGCGATCTCGTCTGGCGGCAGGGTGTCGCGGCGGTCGAGCATGTGAACCAGGAGGTCTTTGCCGAACATCGCGGTGCCTTTTGAGCAGATCAGGCATCGAGTTCCAGCGGCTCGTGCCAATTGACATGCCGCAGGTCCCGAGCATCTACGACTTGGCCGCCTGTCGGACACAGATAGAAAAGGTCGCTCTCATGTTCGACTTCTTGGCTATGTCGCTTGCCGGTCATGGGCGGCCCTGGTTGTGAAACGTTCGGTCGTCGTTCGAGATCCGTTCTTGTGTGGTCACGGCGTTTCCGAGCTTCCGAGCCTCCCGATACAGGGTCTCGCGATCATTGCCGTGCTTGCCAAAAAGCTCGCGGATCTGCGGTATTGAGAGGCCGAACTTGGTAGCGAAATAGCGGAATTCATAGTCTTGGTCGCGCGCGACGCGGTTTCCGTCGCCAGAACCTCTATTGCTCTTGTCGTCGGCCATTTGGGTTCCTCCCTGGCTGGCCTTCAGATCAAGCGCAAACGCGGATCAGCGTCTTTTGTTGCCGCCTCTTATTAGAATCACGTTATGTTCTATCCGGCTGATGTTTGCCGCTCACCTGATCATGTGGTCCTGTGAGGTGCGGCGCCGGCCGGCCCGACTGGGCAAGCTGGAGCGGGTAGCGGGAATCGAACCCGCGCGTTCAGCTTGGGAAGCTGACAAGCTACCATTACATCATACCCGCGCAGCAGCTTCGTTACCACGCAAGCCGGCGTTCGGGCAATGGGTGAGCGTGCACTCGTGCCTTGCCAGACTGTTACTCCGTCGTGGCAAGGGTATTGTCTGTGGCAAAGGCCGGCCAGTATTTCGAAATGGCCAGCGTGGCCCCGACGGTAGAAAAATGGCCATAGTCGAAATAGAGGAACTGGCCTGCGTCGGCGTAGGAGCAGCGTCCGGCGCTGCAGAGGAAATTCAGCGGATCGATGAAGGTGGCGCCTTTGGTAAATGCGCGCACACGGTTGTTGATGTCGGGATCCATGGCCATTGGCCAGGACGTATCATCGAGATTTTCGCGCTTTGCGAAGAACGCGATTTTCCGAACATCGGTTATGAACTGCGGGGACTGGCCGATGACAAACACACGCACACCCAGACCACGAACGGAATCGATCGTTTGCTGGAGACCGTCGAAACTTCTGGCCTCATAATCGGTCCACCGACCGCTGAGCACGACCGTCTTGATGCCAGCGTCCTGGATAATCTTCAGGGCTTGCTGATTGAACCGCATGCAATCCGGGCGTCCATAGGAGAAGTAGGAGAGAATCGGGGGACAGCCCGCGTAGGTGTATTCCACGATATTGGCCCGGAGTTGATTTATGTTGGCGTCCAGGCCTGGAACATAGTGGGCGGCGAACGAGTCACCCCACAACAAAACGGTTGTAGGGAAGCCGCGTGTGCGCGTGCAATCCTCGACATTCCAGTTTTCGATCCGGCTGAAGCCCTCGTTGAAACAGGTGCCATTGCCCCAGTCCCCGACAGGAATCCGCTGTTGGACATAGTCTGGAAAGCGTTGCGGAAAGCCGTTGCCGAGCGCCCCCGCCGCCCCGCCAAGGCAAAGAACAGCGATGGCGCCCGCTGAAAAGGCGAAGATGGGCGCCGGGGCGGTGAAGCTCCTTTTCTGCCGAAACGGCTGCTCGACGTACTTCCAGGAAAACGCAGCCAGCGCGAGGCTTGCTACCGTCAACGCAACGGTCATCGACGGGTCGAATTCTTCTAGTGAGAGATAGTGCGCGAACGCATTGATCGGCCAGTGAACAAGATACAGCGAATAGGAGATGAGGCCGATCCAGACCAGCGGCCGGACTTCTAGTATGCGGCTGGCGATCGTCGAGGGGCTGTTTTGGCCAACATAGATAAGCAGGACCGTTCCGACGCAGGGATACAAGGCGTTGTAGCCCGGGAACGGATCGCTCTCCGAGATCGCAAAGAACCCGATGGCGAGAAGGCCAAATCCGGCCAACCCGAGCAGTTCCATAAGAAACCGGCTGCTCAGGGGCGGGGGGCGTTTCAGCATGAGCACGGCGCCCAGCATGAGTTCCCAGATCCGTGTCGGCAGCAGGTAGAATCCCGCGTTTGGCGCCAGCCACGTCGCCATGACCGCCAGCACGAAACTGCCGAGGATGATCGGCAGGAGTATCGTCAGCCAGCGTTTGGCAAAAAAGCGGTAGATCAGGAACATCAGGATCGGGGCAAAGATATAGTACTGCTCCTCGACCGAAAGCGACCAGGTGTGCAACAGCGGTCGGAGCTCGGCATCGATCGAGAAGTAATTTGACGTTTTCCAGAAATATATGTTCGACCAGAAAGTCGAAGCCGCTATGACGCTGAGACTGAATTCATGCAGATCCGACGGTAGAAGAATGACCAGGGCCGCAACGCAGGTGAGAAGCGTGACAAAGATCAGCGCCGGCAGGATGCGCCGGGCGCGGCGCCAGTAGAAGCTGACGATCGAAAACTGGCCGCGTTCAAGGTCGTCCAGAAGGCTTCCGGTGATCAGATAGCCAGATATGACGAAGAAGATATCAACGCCGGTAAAGCCGCCTGGAATTGCCGAGATGCCGAAATGGAAGAGTACGACCGGCAGTACCGCAACGGCCCGAAGACCATCGATATCGCGCCTGTACTTCATTCAAGAAGCCCTGTGTTCGCAAGTCACGGTGAGGCAGCGCAGTCCGTCCATCACCGGGCGATGAGTCTGGCAGTTCGATATCAACTGGTTACCCTCTGTCACCCAATTTTGCTGCACTGCAACATAAGTGTCAAGAGCCCAATTCGGCAAAGCGCCGACCGCAGCAACTGAGCGATCGCCTTGATGGCGGGCGGCCAAGTGCGTATTTCTGAAGTTGTGCCCGAATCGGGGCAACCGAATCTGGAGACACGCCTTGTCTGCACTGACGCGCTTTCTCGGCGACACGCCGCTCCGGGTGCTCCTGAAGCTGCTGGTGCTGTCGTTCCTCGTCGGCCTTGTCATGAACGCTTTCGGCTGGTCGCCGATGGATGTGCTCTACGGCATCCGCAATTTCTTCGTCGATCTCTGGAACCTGGGCTTCCGCGCTATTGACCGTTTCCTCGGCTACATCCTGCTGGGCGCGGCGATCGTCATTCCAGCCTTCATCCTGCTCAGGATCGCCAACTACCGGAAATAGAGCAGACGCCGAACCGAAGGTCAGCGTGCGTCAGGCGAAGCCTGAGGCCGTTTCGAACAGGATGGCATGGCGCGCGGCCAGAGCCGCCACGTCAGTCGAATAGCCGCCGCCGATAACGCCGCAGACCGGGATGCCGAGCGCGCGGAAATGACGGATCACCATGTCGTCGCGCGCACGCAGCCCGTCGTTCGACAGCGACAACCTGCCGAGCCGGTCCTCGGAATGAACGTCGACCCCGGCATTGTAGAAAACGATGTCCCAGCGCGCCCTGGCGGTGAGTTCCGGCAGGATGCCGCCCAACCTTTCGAGATAGGCCGCATCGCCGATGCCGTCGGGCAGGGCGATATCGAGGTCGGAAGCGATCTTGCGCGTCGGATAGTTACGATCGCCATGCATGGAAAAGGTGAAAACGCGCCGTTCAGCGCCCAAAATGTCGGCCGTGCCGTCACCCTGATGCACGTCGAGATCGACGATCAGGATATTGCCGGCGACGGCTTCGGCAAGCAGCACCAGTGAAGCCACCGCAACATCGTTGAAGGTGCAGAAGCCGGCGCCTTGCGCGCGCCGCGCATGATGGCTGCCGCCGGCGGTATTGCAAGCGATGCCGTTCAGCAACGCCAGGCGCGCCGCCAGCACGGTGCCACCCGTTGCGAGCTGCGCCCTGAGCGAGACGCGCGGGCCTACCGGAAAGCCGATCTCGCGCTCGATTTTTTCTGGCACTTCGCAGGCCAGCACCTGGTCGACATAGCCGGCGGCATGGGCAAGCTTCAGCCATGATGCCGGGGCCGGCTCGGGCATGTTGAGCGCGGCGGGGCCGGCCAGTCCGCGCGCGCCCAAGGCTTCCATCAGCAGCTTGTATTTGCTCATCGGGAAGCGATGATTGACGGCAAAACCGGCGTCGTAGTCGGGATGATGAACGATCTGCAGGGGCATGAGCGGCAGGTGCTTTTTAGAGCGACTTCGGGTCAGAGCGGCTTGGATGCCCATTGATCGAGGCTGGTATCGCGCAACTCGTGCAGTGATTTGAGCCTTTGCATGTCCGCGAACCGGGCCATACCGGCAAGAATGCGGCCCGGAAGTGCCGGCCCGGCATAGATCATGCCGGTGTAGAGTTGGACGAGATCGGCGCCGGCGCGGATCTTTTCAAGTGCCGTCTCCGCGGAATCGACGCCGCCGACGCCGATGATGGCGGGGTCCGGGCCAAGCAGTTTGCGCATCTTTGCCAGCACGATCGTCGAGCGCTCGAATAGCGGTTTTCCCGAAAGCCCGCCGGTCTCGCCGGCAAGATCGGCGCTGCGCAGCCGCGGCCGCGCGATGGTGGTGTTGGAGACGATGACGCCGTCTATTGCTTTCTCGGTGACCTCGGCGGCGATATCCTCCAGTTCGGCCTCGACCAGGTCCGGCGCGATCTTCAGAAAGATGGCCGGCTGCGCGGCCGCTGCCGCACGTGCGGCCATGACGCGCGACAGCAGCTCGCCAAGCTGTTCACGCGCCTGCATGTTGCGCAGGCCCGGCGTATTCGGCGAGGAGATGTTGACCGTCAGATAGCTGGCGTAGGGCGCAAACCTGGCAACGCCGCGTTCATAGTCACCGACGCGGTCTGTGCTGTCCTTGTTGGCGCCGATATTGACGCCGACGATGCCGGCGCGGCCCTTGCGGGCGGCAAGCCGTTGTTCGGCGGCCGCGTGACCCTCGTTGTTGAAGCCCAGCCGGTTGATCACCGCTTCGTCGGATGTCAGCCGGAAAATGCGCGGCTTCGGGTTGCCGGCCTGCGGCAGCGGCGTGATCGTGCCGACCTCGGCAAAGCCGAAGCCGAGGCCAAGCAGCGCATCGGGAACCTCGGCGTTCTTGTCGTAGCCGGCGGCCATGCCGAGCGGATTGGGGAAATCGATGCCGCAGACGCTGACTTTCAGCCTGTCGTCGCGCACGGGTCTCCCGCCTATCGGCAGCCCGCATTTCAGCGTCGCGATCGACAGGCCGTGGGCGGCTTCCGGATCGAATGCGAACAGGAACCTCTGGCCGAGCCGGTCGAGCACGCTCATTCGGCCTCCAGCGTCGGGAATTGGTGCAGGCCATCGGTGCCGAGCGGCAATGGTTGCACCCAGACGACGGCGTTGAGGTCGAGAGGGCCGTAAAGATGCGGGAACAGCGCACCACCGCGCGAGACCTCGTATTTCAGCGCATCACCCAGTCTGGCGTCATCGACGGCGACCAGCAGCAGCCCGGTCTGGCCGGCAAAGTGTTTTGCCGCGGTTTCCTTGGCCTGGCCGGCGGTGGAAAAATGAATGAAGCCGTCGGCGACATCGATCGGCGCGCCGGTGAAGCGACGATTTCTTTCGGCCTCGCGCCACAGCGGTTCAGGCACTATCTTGTAGATAAGCTGAGACATGGTTGCGCTATAGTCCGAACCAATCGTACGGGGAAGAGGCAAGCAGGTTCCGGAAAAGTGTCACACGGTTTTCCGACGGAACCTGCGTCAAGGTAAAGGCCAGGGTTCTTCCCCATTTCCGGCGCAAACATGCGATAAGATTGCGCTTACTGGCCTATGGAGGACAAACAATATGCGTCCGCAGCACGTCTTGATCCCTGCAGCCCTCGTCTCGCTCGTCGCGGCATCAGCCTTTTCCGAGGAAGCCGACCGCTACCGGTTGGAAAAGTCGGCCACCGGCTATGTCCGCATGGACACGCAGACCGGTGCGATGTCGATCTGCGAGGAGCGTTCCGGCCAGCTCGTCTGCAAGATGGCGGCCGATGAACGCGCCGCCTTCCAGGACGAGATCGACCGGCTGCAAAGTTCGGTGAAGGCGCTCGACCAGCGCGTCGTCAAGCTCGAGAACTCGCTTGCCGCCCGCTTTGAGTCGACATTGCCCAGCGAGGAGGATTTCAACAAGACGATGAGCTACATGGAGCGCTTCCTGCGCGGCTTCATGGGCATCGTCAAGGACATGGAAAAGGACAGCGGCGAGGATGGCCTCAAGCCCAATTCGCAAAAAACCTGAGCACCGTTCACCGGGGAAGCCCGGCGCACCGGCTTGCCGCTTGAAAACGGCTGATATCGCCGCATAATCGTTCGACTGATCCCGCAAGAAGCAGACAATCATCAATGGGATTCGGGGAGGGCCATGTGCCGTCAGGCTATACTTTCGTCATCGCTGACGATCATCCGCTTTTTCGCGGTGCGCTGAGAGAGGCGCTTGCCGGCATCGGCGACGTCGCCGGCATTCACGAGGCCGGCGATTTCGAAAGCGCCAAGGCGCTGGTCGTGGCCAATGAGGACGTCGATCTGGTGCTGCTCGACCTGTCGATGCCAGGCGCTAGCGGCCTTTCCGGTCTGATCTCGCTGCGCGGCATCCATCCGACGGTGCCGCTGGTGGTGGTGTCGGCACATGACGACCCGGTGACCATCCGGCGCGCGCTCGACCTCGGCGCTTCGGGTTTCATCTCCAAATCGGCCAGCATGGAGGAGATCCGCAGCGCTGTGCAGTCGGTGCTTGCCGGCGACATCGCTGCGCCCACCGGCATCGATCTCGGCGTCGAGCGCGATCCCGAGATATCCGATCTGATCAAGCGGCTGCAGACGCTGACGCCGCAGCAGACGCGCGTGCTCGGCATGCTGGCGGAAGGTCTGCTCAACAAGCAGATCGCCTACGAGCTCGGTGTCTCCGAAGCGACGATCAAGGCGCATGTCTCGGCCATTCTGCAGAAGCTTGGCGTCGACAGCCGCACCCAGGCGGTGATCCTGCTGTCCAAGATCGGCAGCGACCCGCTGGCGGCGGCCGGCTGACCCTCCGGCTTTACTCGGCTGCCGACGCCAGCGGTCTGACCCTCGCCATCATCGAGCGCAGCACCGCTGGTTTGAGCGGCTTGTTGATCACCGGCACGTCGAGCCTGCCGGCGCTGGCGCGCACCTCGCTCGAGCGGTCGGCGGTGACCAGCACCGCCGGCATGTCATGGCCATGGATAGCGCGCAGTTTGGCGATCGCGTCAAGGCCGGTCTCGCCGTCGAGATGATAGTCGGCAAGCACGATGTCGGGTCGACGCATGCCGGCCCCCTCGAGGTCCCCCGAGCCGGCAAACGTGTCGACGCTGCAGCCCCAGCCTTCGAGCAGCAGCCGCATGCCGTCGAGGATGCGGGCGTCGTTGTCGATGCAGAGCACGCGGAGCCCGGCAAGCGAAGCAGCCGTGCGGACCGGCGCCTTGGCCTCGATCTCGCGCCGCGGCTCCTGCACTGCCGCGACCGGCAGGACGACGGAAAAGCGTGTGCCCTTGCTCGGGCTTGAAAATATCTGGAGTTCGAGGCGCAAGACGCGAGCGATGCGGTCGACGATCGAAAGGCCGAGCCCCAGGCCTTCGGCTTCGCGGGCGCCCTCATCGAGCCGGGTGAATTCGTGAAAGACCGTGTTCAGCTTGTCGGCGGCAATGCCGATGCCGGTGTCGATCACCTGTATCTCGGCCAGTTCGCCGCGCCGCCGCACGCCGACCAGGATGCGGCCATGGCGGGTGTATTTGATGGCATTGGATACGAGGTTCTGGATCAGGCGGCGCAACAGATTGCGGTCAGTCGTCACGCTGAGCGACGATGGCATGATCGTCAGGCTGAGTTTCTTCTCGGCGGCAAGCGGCTGAAAGTCGTTGCCGATCTGGCGCAGCAGTCCGTCCAGGCTGAAGGCCGTGTCGTCCGGTTTCATCGCGCCGGCGTCGAGACGGGAAATGTCGAGGACTGCGCCGAGAATGGTCTCGACCGATTCCAGCGAGGATTCGATGTTGATCGCGGCCTTGCCCGCAGGTCCCTTGCCGGCCTTTTCGATCAGCGACGAGCAATAGAGACGAGCAGCGTTCAGCGGTTGCAGGATGTCATGGCCGGCGGCAGCGAGGAAGCGGGTCTTGCCGAGATTGGCCTCCTCCGCCAGCATCTGCGCCTGTGCCAGCTCCTCGTTGACGCGGGTCAGTTCGACGGTGCGGTTCTTGACGCGCTGTTCGAGCGTTTCATTGGCGCGCTTCAGCGCCAGGTCCTGCTCGACGCGCCCGGAAATGTCGGCATAGGTGGCAACGATGCCGCCATCCGGCATCGGGTTGGAGCGCAATTCCAGGATGCGGCCGCTGGTCTTCAGCTCCATCTGCCAGGGGCTGACGAAGCTGGTGAGGCGGTTGAGCATCACCACCCGCTGGTCGGCCGGAATGTCGCCGCGCTCGGCAAGGTGGCGCAGGATGCGGTCGAGCGAGACGCCGACCTGGCCCATCTCGTCGGGCAGGTCGAACAGCGCCCGATATTGGCGGTTCCAGCAGATCAGCCGGAAATCCCTGTCGAAGACGGTGATGCCCTGTTCCATCTGGTCGAGCGCGATCTGCAGCAGGTCGCGGTTGTGCTGCAGCGCTTCGGTGGCGTCGTCGAGCAGGCGAAAGGCGTCCTTCGCCTCTCGATCATTGCGGCGCAGCAGCAGCGACAGGATGAGCCGCGCCGAAGAGGAGCCGACGGCACTTGCCAGAAGCTGCTCGGAGAAACGGATGACGTCCATGCTGGCCTGCTCGTTGCCGTGCAGCGAAGCGCCGTTGCTCTTTTCGAACGACTGAAACGACCGTTCAGTGCGTTCGACGCCGAGATAGCGCGCGATGGTGTCCTTGAGGTCGTTGACGGTGACGGTGGTGCGGAAGCGGCGCAGGCTCGGCATCGGGCTCGCCTCGCGCGGCACGAAAATCGACGCCTGGATGCGCTCCAGCGGCACCGACGCGCGCGACAGCGAGCCTAGCACGAAGAACAGCGTGTTGACCGACAGGCTCCACAGGACACCGTGGTTCAGCGGCTCGGCGACGGTGCCGAACAGCGCTTGCGGCCGCAACGCTTCGAAACCGAACAGGCCGTGGACGACGATGCCGGTATCGGACGCGGCGAGCGAAGGAAGCAGCAGCGTATAGCTCCAGACGACGATGCCGGCGACCATGCCGAGCGCCGCCCCCCTGCCGTTGGCGCCGCGCCAGATCAGCCCGCCGATCAAGGCCGGCGCGAACTGCGCGATCGCGGCGAACGACATCAGGCCGATCGAGGAGAGCCGCGCGCTGTTGGTGCTCTCGCGATAATAGAGGAAGGCGACGAACAGCATGATGAAGATCGCCGCCCGTCGCACGTTGAGGATGAGCGCTGACCAGTCCTCGTTCTCGGATGTCGTGGTCTTGAGCAGGCGACGCACAAACAGTGGAATGACGAGGTCGTTGGAGATCATGATCGACAGCGCGACGCTTTCGACGATCACCATCGCGGTCGCCGCCGACAGGCCGCCGATGAACGCCGCCATAGCCAACACATCGTGACCGCTGAGCAGCGGCAGCGACAGGACATAGAGGTCGCTGCTGGTCCTGGTGCCGACCAGCGCCAGGCCGGCGAGCGCGATCGGCAGCACGAAAAGGTTGATCGCCACCAGATAGAGCGGAAACACCCATGTCGCGGTGCGCAGTTCGGCCTCGCTGCGGTTCTCGACGATGGTGACATAGAACTGGCGCGGCAGCATGATGATGGCGAAACCGCTCAAACACGTCAGCACCAGCCAGGTTGCGAGCGAGGTGCTGTAGCTCATCGCTTGCTGAACTTGCGAATTCTCGGCGAGCTTGTCGACCATATCGCCCGGGCCGCCGAAGATCAGGAAGGTCACCATCAGGCCGATCGCCAGGAAGGCGGCGAGCTTGACCACAGTTTCGACCGCTACCGCCAGCACCAGCCCGTCCTGGTGTTCGGTGGCGTCGGCGTGGCGCGTGCCGAACAGCACCGCAAATAGCGCAAGCAGCATGGCGACGACCAGCGAGATGTCGCTGACGAATGGATCGAACGAAGGCGGCGAGCCGGTATAATGCTCGACCATCAGGCTGACCGAGCCGGAAATCGCCTTCAACTGCAGTGCCATGTAAGGCACCGCGCCGATCGTCGCGATCAGCGTGGCGATCGCTGCCACGGCAAAACTCTTGCCGTAGCGGGCGCCGAGGAAGTCGGCGATCGAAGTGATCTTCTCTGTCTTGGCCAGCCTGACGATGCGCCGAAGCAGCGGAAAGCCGAACACGAACACCAGCACCGGGCCGATATAGATGCCGAGGAATTCGAGGCCGCGCTCGGAGGAAAGGCCGACCGAACCGAAGAAGGTCCAAGAGGTGCAGTAGATCGCCAGGCTGAGCGCATAGATGAAGGGCCGGGCTCGGTCAGGCCCGGATGTCGTCGAGCGTTGGTCGCCGAGGCTGGCGATGACGAACAGCAACGTCACATAGGCGATCGCGATGATGACGATGAACCAGCCCTGCACGGCCCAAAAATCCTCCCTTGCCGGTTTTTGCATCCGGCCTGCTGAGACGCAATCACAGCTTGGCGATCAAGTCCATCGCGGCTTTCGGCGCAGGATGGCTGCGGCTTCGGGAAATTTTGGCCGGAACCGGTCTTTTGCCGATGCTGCAACCGTAGGTTTTTGCTATTGTGCCAGTGGGGGGAACGAAGCGGGGCCGAACGAAGCGGGCAGAGGAGGCGGCCTGGCCCGTCAGGACAAGGAGGGTCGGATGCTGAAAGAATTCCAGGAATTCATTTCCAGGGGCAATGTCATGGACCTGGCCGTCGGCGTCATCATCGGCGCCGCCTTCGGCAAGATCGTCGATTCCCTAGTCAACGACATCATCATGCCGATAATCGGGGCGATTTTCGGCGGACTCGACTTCAACAATTATTTCCTGCCCTTGTCCTCAGCGGTCAACGCCACATCGCTGGCGGAAGCCAAGAGGCAGGGCGCAGTCTTCGCCTATGGCAGTTTCATCACCGTGGCGCTGAACTTCATCATCCTCGCCTTCATCATCTTCCTGATGATCAAAGCGGTGAACGATCTGCGCAGGCGGCTGGAGCGTGAGAAGCCCGTTGCGCCTGCTGCCGCTCCGCCGGCCGATGTCGCGCTGCTCACCGAAATTCGCGATCTCCTCGCCAGGAAATAGCGCAGGGGCAAGATCTCTGGACCAAAACCCCGGTCGATTTCGGCCGGGGTTTTCTATTTTCGCCTGTCGCAAAACACGCTAGCTGTCCGGAAGGCGAAAAACGGATCCATCCATGACCCTGATCGAGAATTTGCGCGCCGAGGCCCGGGCCGCGCCCGAAAGCGGCATTGTCGCCGTCATGAACCGCGGCCGCGACCGCGACGGCATGATCCCGCTCTGGGCCGGCGAGGGCGACCTGCCGACGCCCGCCTTCATCACCGATGCCGCTGCCCGGGCGCTGGCCGGCGGCGAAACCTTTTATACCTGGCAGAAAGGCATCCCCGAACTGCGGCAGGCGCTCGCCCGCTATTACATCAGGCATTTCGGCAAGAGCTTCGCCGAGCAAGAATTCATCGTCACCGGCTCTGGCATGCATGCCATCCAGCTGGCGCTCGACGCTATCGCCGGCAATGGCGACGAGGTCGTCTATCTGTCGCCGGCCTGGCCGAACTTCGCCGCAGCCGCCGGCGTGGCGGGCGCCGTCCCGGTCGCGGTCACGCTCGACCAGTCCGGCAATGGCTGGTCCTGTGACATCGGCAAGATCGAGGCGGCGATCACGCCAAGGGCAAAGGCGCTGTTCGTCAACACACCGTCCAACCCGACCGGTTGGACCGCCGACAGGCAGACGCTGCAGGCGATCCTCGACCTTGCCCGCGAACGGGGGCTGTGGATCATCGCCGACGAGATCTATTCGCTGTTCCACTACGGCGACAGCCGCGCGCCGTCCTTCATCGACATCATGGCCGACGAGGATCGCATCCTGTTCGTCAACAGTTTTTCCAAGAACTGGTCGATGACCGGCTGGCGGGTCGGCTGGATCAAGGTCCATCCCTGCCTGCAGCAGGTGTTCGAGAACCTGGTCCAGTATTCGACCTCCGGCGTTGCCCAGTTCATGCAGCGCGGCGCCGTCGTCGCGCTCGACGAAGGCGACGCCTTCATCGTCGAGCAGGTGGAGCGGGCGAGGGCGGCGCGTGACCTGGTCTGCGGCATCCTAGCTGCGACCGGCAGGGCACGCTTTACCGTGCCGCAGGGCGCGTTCTATCTGTTCTTCGCAGTCGACGGCATCACCGATTCACGCGCCGCCGCCTTCGACATCGTCGACCGCGCCAATGTCGGCCTGGCGCCCGGAACCGCATTCGGTCCCGGCGGCGAAGCCTTCCTCAGGCTATGCTTCCACCGCCGCCTCGACCAGCTCGAGGAGGCCGCGCACCGGCTGGCGAAGTGGATGAAAAGTGTGTGAGGTTGAGGTCCGCGCCAAGCCGGACAGCTGCGAACCGTTGCACTCCTTGGCCAACGTAATCCTAGGGTCTGCGCCGCGTCGCTTCGCTCCTTGCTACGCCCTAGGAAGACGAAGGTAGCGGAAGCTCAGCCGCCGGACTTCGGCACCAGCAGCGGAATGACGCGGTCGCTTTCCCTCACCGCCGGCCGGCCCGCAGAACCGTAAGAGATGCCCAAGGCATCCCAGGTCTCGACCAGCGCGTCCTGAAGCGCCGCGATCAGCTGATCCGAATGGAATGGCGTCGGGGTGATGCGCAGCCGTTCGGTGCCGCGCGGCACGGTGGGGTAGTTGATCGGCTGGATGTAGATGCCGTGGACGCCGAGCAGGCGGTCGCTGGCCATCTTGCACAGTTCGGGATCGCCGACGAGCAGCGGCACGATGTGGGTAGCGGAGTCCATCACCGGCAGGCCCGCGGCGGTAAGAACCTGCTTCGTCCGCGTCGCCTGGCGCTGCTGCGCGGCGCGTTCGGCCTGTGAGCGCTTGAGATGGCGGATCGACGTGGTCGCCGCGGCGGCAATGGCCGGCGGCAGCGCCGTGGTGAAGATGAAGCCCGGCGCATAGGAGCGCACGGCATCGATCACCGCACTTGTGCCGGTGATATAGCCGCCGAGCGTGCCGAACGCCTTGGCCAGCGTGCCTTCGATGATGTCGATACGGTCGGCCAGCCCTTCGCGCTCGGTGATGCCGCCGCCGCGCGGTCCGTACATGCCGACGGCATGCACCTCGTCGATATAGGTCATGGCGTTGTACCGCTCGGCAAGTTCGACGATCTGTTTGATCGGCGCGATATCGCCATCCATCGAATAGACGCTCTCGAAGACGATCAACTTGGCGCGCTCGCGGCCCGCCGCCTGCAGCAGGCTTTCGAGATGCGCAACGTCGTTGTGGCGGAAGATCTTCTTCTCGGCGCCCGAACGCCGCACGCCCTCGATCATCGAGGCGTGGTTCAACTCGTCCGAGACGATCAGGCAGTTGGGCAGCAGCCGCGCAATGGTCGAGATCGAAGCTTCGTTGGAGACGAAGCCGGAGGTAAAGACGAGCGCAGCTTCCTTGTCGTGCAGGTCGGCCAGTTCCAGTTCGAGCTCGACCAGCGGATTGCTGGTGCCGGAGATGTTGCGGGTGCCACCGGCGCCGGATCCCATCTTGCCGGCGGCGTTCTGCATCGCGGCGATGACGTCGGGATGCTGGCCCATGCCGAGATAGTCGTTGGAGCACCAGACGGTGATTTCCTGGGCGCGGCCGTTGGCGCGCCAGATGGCGCGTGGGAAGTTCCCCACGATGCGCTCGAGGTCGGCGAAGATGCGATAGCGACGCTCGGCGTGGAGCTGGTCGATCGCGTCTTCGAAGAACCGCTGATAGTTCATTTCGGCTTCCCAATTTTTGCGTGGGATCATAATCATTGCCCTATTCGCCGTCTACTTGGCCTTTTTGGTCAAAATGCCACGCCCCAAGCCTGTTCCTAACGGCCACGGATCATGGCCTATTCCCTTGATGTGGATCAATTTTGTTTCAGGACGATGCCATGCGCCGATGAGACTGGTTACCGCAGGCACTGATGGAAATGGACTAATGGCCCAGTGGCAGGCTTTCCAGTAAGGCGGGTGTGGAGACAGCTTCCGATTAATCTTGAGCAGCGAGGACACGGATGACGGTTTTGGTGACAGGCGGCGCTGGCTATATCGGCAGCCATATGGTCTGGGAACTGCTGGACGCGGGCGAGAGCGTTGTCGTCCTCGACCGGCTTTCGACCGGCTTCGAATGGGCGGTGGCGCCGGAGGCAAAGCTTGTCGTCGGCGATGTCGCCGACAAGGAGCTGGTCGGCGGGGTCATCCGCGACAATCATGTGGATGCGATCATCCATTTTGCCGGCTCCATCGTGGTTCCCGAATCGGTCGCCGACCCGCTCGGCTATTACGAGAACAACACCTGCAAGACGCGCACGCTGATCGAGACCGCGGTGCGCGAAGGCGTGCCCAATTTCATCTTTTCCTCGACCGCCGCCGTCTATGGCGGCGCCGGGCTGGAGCCGGTGCGCGAGGATGCGCGCCTTGCACCGGAATCGCCCTATGGCCTGTCCAAGCTGATGAGCGAATGGATGCTGCGCGACGCCGCAATCGCCCACGGCTTGCGCTATACGGCGTTGCGCTACTTCAACGTCGCCGGCGCCGATCCGAGGGGCCGCACCGGCCAGTCGACGCCGGGCGCCACGCATCTGATCAAGGTCGCCTGCGAGACGGCGCTCGGCAAGCGGCCCTTCATGGAGGTGTTCGGCACCGACTATCCGACGCCCGACGGCACTTGCATGCGCGACTACATCCATGTCAGCGATCTGGCGGCGGCGCATCGGCTGGCGCTGGAACGGCTGCGCGCCGGGGGACCAAGCCTCGTCGCCAATTGCGGCTACAGCCACGGCTATTCGGTGCTCGAAGTTATCGACAGCGTGCGCCGCGTCTTTGGCCATGATTTCGACGTGCGGATCGGCGAGCGCCGTGCGGGCGACGCGGCGGCGGTGGTCGCCAATTCGGAGCTGGCGCGCCGCGAGCTCGGTTGGACCCCGCAACGCGATGACCTCGACCGGATCGTCGCCGACGCGCTGGCTTGGGAGCGTATCCTGACCGGCAAGAATTCGGCGCGGAGCTGAAGTCCCGGTTTTTCCTCCGTGGGCTCGTAGATCGAGCGTGGAAGCGCTATTGAAGGAGCTGCGCGGCTGAAACGTGGAGGCGTTTCGGCCGCGTCTGATCCTTTGGGGGCGGCATGAAGATATTGGTCCTTGGCGCTGGCGTCGTCGGCACGGCGGCGGCCTACTATCTGGCGAGCGACGGCCACGAGGTGACCGTGATCGAACGCCATCCGATGGCGGCGCGAGGCACCAGCCAATCGAATGCGGGCCTGGTGTCGCCAGGCGACGCCACCGCCTGGGCCTCGCCCGCTGCGCTGAGGACGTTTTTGCGCGCGCTCTACAACCACGATCTCGGCATCAAGGTGAGGCTGCGCTTCGATCCTTATTTCTTCGCCTGGAGTCTGCGCTTCCTGCGCCAATGCACGCATGCGCGACTGCGCGCCAACACCGACATCAAGCTGCGCCTGGCGCTTTATTCGCGCGACTGCATCAACGCCATCTCGGCCGACACCGGCATTCACTATGACGAGCGCAAGAAGGGCATTCTCTATTTCTTCCGCTCGCAGCAGAGTTTTGATACCGGCACCGACAATTACCGCTATCTCGCCGAGCACGGTCTGCCGATCGAGATCGTCGGCCGCGACCGGCTGGTCGAGATCGAGCCCGGCCTTGCCGGGGCCAGGGACAGAATAGCCGGCGGCGTCTATTCGCCGATCGACCAGACCGGCGACTCCAGCCAATTCACCCGAAACCTCGCTGCCTATGCCGCCGAGAAACTCGGCGTCCAGTTCCTCTACGGCACGACGGTCGAAGGCCTCGACATCGAAGGCGATCGGGTGCGCGCGGTGATGACCTCGGCCGGCCCGATAACAGCCGACGCCGTGGTCATCTCGATGGGGCCGGAGAGTGGCCTGCTCGGCCGCCGCTACGGCATCGACCTGCCTGTCTATCCGGTCAAGGGCTACACCGCGACCGTGCCGCTGGAGGACGAGGGCAAAGGGCCGACCATGGGCGGCGCCGACGAGGATCAGCTTATCGGCTATTCCAGGCTCGGCAACCGGCTGCGGCTTGCTTCGACCGCCGAGTTCACCGGCTTCGATCGCAGCCACAAGCCGAGCGATTTCGCCGCCATGTTCAGGACCGGCAAGGAGCTTTTCCCAGGCGCCTTCGACGAGAACAAGGCCGAGCTCTGGGCCGGCTTGCGGCCGATGATGCCGAACTCGGTGCCGGTCATCGGCCGGGCGCGCTACAGAAATCTCTACCTCGACACCGGCCACGGCCATGTCGGCTGGACCATGGCCTGCGGCTCGGGAAAATTCCTTGCCGATGTGGTCGCCGGCCGCAAGCCGGAGATCGACCCGCAAGGGCTGGTCTATGTCAATTGAGGGAGAATTAATCGTCGTGTCGGCACCGGGAAGATAAATGCGTCTAATACCGTGCACAAATTCTGAGTAGAAAAATGTCGGGACCGCAAGTCGCCATCGACCTTGGCCGCATCGAGCGCAATGCGCGCACCATCGTCGACCGCTGCGCCCTGTCCGGCATCAGGGTATTCGGCGTTACCAAGGGCACCTGCGGCATGCCGCAGGTGGCGCGCGCCATGCTGCGCGGCGGCGTCGCCGGCATCGCCGAATCGCGCTTCGAAAACATCCGCCGGCTGCGCGACAGCGGCATCACCGCCCCGATCATGCTGCTGCGCAGTCCGCCGATGGCACGCATCGAGGAGGTTGTGCGCACCGTCGACATCAGCCTGCAATCCGAACTCGCCACCATCCGCGAACTATCGCGCATCGCCGAGCGTATGGACCGCGTCCACGACATCATGCTGATGATCGATCTTGGCGACCTCAGGGAAGGCATCTGGCCGAACGACCTCATTCCGACGGTCGAACAGATACTGGCGCTCAGCGGCGTGCGCATCGCCGGCATCGGCACCAATCTCGGCTGCTTCGGCGCCATCATGCCGACGCAGGAAAATCTCGGACAGCTCGTCGCCCATGCCTACAAGACCGAGCGCCTGTCCGGCGCAAGGCTCGACTGGATCTCGGGCGGCGCGTCATCGTCGCTGACGCTGCTGCTCGAAGGCAGGCTGCCCGCCGGCATCAACAATCTGCGGGTCGGCGAGGCGATCCTTCAGGGTGGCGTCGAAACCTTCCGCGAGACGCCGTGGGCCGAACTCGAACCCGATGCCTGCCGGCTGACCAGCGACATCATCGAGGTCAAGCTGAAGCCGTCGCGGCCGATCGGCCAATCCGGCTACGACGCTTTCGGCAACCAGCCGGTGTTTGCCGACGATGGCGACCGGTTGCGCGCCATCGCCAATATCGGCCGCGAGGATGTCTTGATCGAAGGTTTGACGCCGATTGCCAAGGGCGTGCGGGTGCTTGGCGCCTCCAGCGACCATCTGCTTCTCGACGTGACCGATGCCGAGCCGCCACCCGCCGTCGGCGATCGTGTCGCCTTCCGCATGAGCTATGGCGCCATGCTGCTGGCAATGACCTCGGAATATGTCGAAAAGGCGCCAATGCACGATGTCGAGGATTTCTCCGGCCGCAAGATGGTGTCGATATCTGCCGAACCGGCGGCGGCCGGCATCCTGGCCAGGGAGGCGACCGGCGCCCGGCTGGAGGCGATGAATTTCGATGTCGTCGAACTGGCCGATATCGAGCGGCCGCCGTCCGGCCTGGTCCGGCTCACCGCCGGCAGCGACCGGCGCATCGCCCACACGGCGCTGACGGCGACCGCGCGGGCGACGCACTCGTTTGGCCTGATCTGGATCGATTCCATCGCCGCGCTGATGCCCGAGGACGAAGACGGCATCGACCTGCCGGAAGCTTCGGTGCTGGCGCGGGCGCTCGGCCTCGATCACAAGCCCGGCGCGCTGCAGCCACAACTGTCGCCGGAAAACGTCGTCATTGTCGGTTTGCGCCATGCAGATCCGGCCGAGGCCCGGGTGCTGAAGGATTCGCGCGTCTGCGCTTTCACCATGACCGACATCGACGCCATGGGCATGCGCGACGTGATGCACGAGGCGATCCGCATCGCCAGCTCCGGCACGCAAGGCTTTCATGTCAGCTATACGCCTGAGGTGACCGAATTCGCCGGCTGGGCGGCAGGCTCCGGCGGCATCACGGTGCGCGAAACGCATCAGGCCATGGAGGCGATCGCGTTGTCCGGCGGGCTGTTGTCGATGGACGTTTCCGGCCTGACATCAGCTCTGGAACCGCGATTGGCGGCGGAAACGGTCAATTTCGTCACGTCGGCGTTTGGCAAGCGGATTTTGTGATCAGCCCTGTGCGTCGACCGCCGCGCGCCATGAACGTGCGTAATCCGCCCAGGCCGGGTCGACCGGCGGTTCGAACCTTTCGCCGGCGCCTTGTACCGTTCCTTGGTCCAACGCCAACAGGGCGGCGCCGATGCTGGTGCCGGTTGCGGCCTCCGACGCGATGACGGCACGTGCGGTGGCTGCAGCGAGCATGCGCGTGAAAAGCCGGTTGCGGGCGAACGGCCCCTCGACGGTCGTCGGGCCGCCGGCGTCGATCAGGTCGAGGCAGGTCGCGGTCATCAGCGCCAGGTAGAAAGAGATGGCGGCAAAGCGCTGGCCGCCGTTGATGCCGTCTGCGTCGAGCCATGCTGCCCTGTGATGCGGGAACGGCCCCGAACCCTGTTGGGTCGAAGGCAGCAGGGACGTCTTCCGCGCGAGCGCTGTGGCGATATCCTCTTTGGTCCAGTCTTCCGATTGGCCTTCCGTCAGCAGCGAAAACTCACGGCCGCCCATGAAACGCGCCGACGGCACCGGATCACCGAGCGCGTTGACGTTGACGAGCGTGTCGCGGGCCGGGTCGAGCGCGATCTTGTTGCCGCCAACCGCCATCGACACCACCCAGGTGCCGGTCGAGACGACCGAGAACGGCGGCGTATCGGACAGGAGATGCGGCAGCAGCGAGGCGTTGGAATCGTGCAAGCCGCAAAACACCGGCGTTTGCGGATCAAGCCCGGTCCGTATCGCAAGCGCGGGCAGGATCGGGCCAAGGCGATCTTTCGCCGGCCGCACCGGCGCCATCAGATGACGCCATTGCATCTTGTCGACCAGCGACGAAAAATCGGCCTTCCACGGGTTCCACAGATCGGTGTGGCAGCCAAGCGAAGTCACTTCGTTGGCGGCGACGGTGGTCAGGCGCAAGGCCCAGTATTGCGGGTACATCAGCATCGCGGCGGCCTTGGCGAACTCCGCCGGGAAGCGCTTCTGCTGCCAGAACAGCTGCGCGCCGAGATTGAGGCCGACCGGCAGGCGCGGCGTGCCCGTCTCGGCGAAGGCCGGACGCTTCGTGTCATAGTCCTCGGCAAGGGTGTCGGGCCCGGCAAATTCATAGTCGAGCACCGGCAGCGCCAACTCGCCGGCAGTGTCCACCAGCACGCCCGTCGCGCCGTGGGTGGTGATCGATATCGCGTCGATGCGCTGTTCGCGATTGATCTCGGCGAGGCTGTCGAGGATGAACGACCACAGAAGCTCAACATCGTGGTGCGGGTAGGGACCGTCAAGGACAGGCGCGTTCGCCATGCGGCGCAGCGCAACTTCGCGCAGATCGGCGAGATCGACCAGCGCCACCTTGGCGTTGGTCTTGCCGATATCGATGACGGCGACGTGGCGGGTCATTCCATATGGAACATTGTTTCCAGCGGCACCGCCACCGGCTCGTTATCAGGCCCGGTCTCCATGATGTTGGCCATTTCAGCCCACCAGCGCTGCATCACCTTGTGCTTCGGCAATTCGTCCATGCCGTGGCCGTCGCGCCGCCACAGCACGCCGAACAAGGTGTTGGTCTCATCGTCGAGATGGATCGAATAGTCGGAAACGCCGGCCTGTTTCAGCAGTGCGACCAGCGACGGCCAGATGTCGTCATGACGCCTTTTGTATTCGGCCTTCATGCCGGGATTGAGCTTCATCTTGAACGCGTATTTCTCGGCCATCAGGTAAAACGCTCCCGCCGCACCCGCCGCCAGACGATGGGCAGCGCGATGACGATGATCAGCAGCAGGCCGATGAAGATCGACATGACTATGCCGGGCACATTGAGCAGCCCCAGGCCGAAAGTCACCAGCCCCATGATGAAGGCGGCGAGCACCACGCCCAAAATGCTGCCGGCGCCGCCCAGGATGCTGACGCCACCCAGCACCACCATGGTGATAACCTCCAATTCATAGCCTTGCGCGATCGATGGCCGGGTCGAGCCGAGCCGCGAGGTGATCAGCACCGAGGCGATGCCCGCCATCAGCCCGGTCAGGCAGAACAGGATGAACTTGATGCGGCCGACACGCACGCCGGAAAACTGTGCCGCGACCGGGTTGTTGCCGATGGCGAAGACGCGGCGGCCGAAGCTGGTCCGGTGCAGAAGGAACCAGTAGATGACCGCCGCGACGAGGAACAGCGTCAGCTCGAACGACACCACCCACCAGACATAGCCCTGGCCGAAGAAGGCGAAGCTGGAGGGATAGCCTTTGTAGGCCTGGTCGCCGAGGACGATGAAGGCGATGCCGCGAAACAGGCTCATCGTGCCGATGGTGACGACGATCGACGGCAGGCCGAGCCTGGTGACGAGCAGCCCGTTGAAGGCGCCGCAGCCGAGCCCGACCAGGATGCCGATCGCCACCAGCACCGGCGTGCCGGCGCCGGCCTGCACCGCCATGCCCATCATCGTCGAGGCCAGCGCAATGATGGCGGCGACCGACAGGTCGATCTCTCCGGAAATGATCAGCAGCGCCATGGCGAGCGCGATCAGCGCCTTCTCGGTGAAGTTGAAGGTCAGGTCCGACAGCGACCACGCGTCGAGGAAATAGGGCGAGGCGAAGCTGTTGACGGCAAAGATGGCGACCGCCACCGCGACCAGCAGCGCCTCCCACGAGAAGATCGCCGAGTTGAGCGGCGTGTCGAGCCGGTCGGGAATGTGGCGCGGGGCTGGGGTGTCGGTCATGCCGCTTCCGCCTTCTTGAGAATAATGCGGCCTTGCCGGCGTTCGCCGCGCGCGTTGAGCACCACGGCCAGGATGATGGCGCTGCCCGAAATCGCCATCTGCCAGAACGGCGAGATGTTGATGACCGGCAGCGCGTTGGAGATGATGCCGAGGAACAGCGCACCAAGCACTGCGCCGCCGACCGAGCCGATGCCGCCGGCGATCGAGATGCCGCCGATGACGCAGGCGGCGATGATGTTGAGCTCGTAGCCATTGGCGACCTCGACCGAGGCGATGACATAGCGTGAGATCCAGAGATAGCCGCACAGACCGGCGGCCATCCCCGAGATGCAGAAGACAATGAACTTGGTGCGGCCGACATCGATGCCGGCGTAGATCGATGCTGTCGGATTGACGCCGATGGCATAGATCGAGCGGCCGAGCGCGGTGCGCGTCATCAACAGGAAGAACAAGGCGATGACCAGTATGGCGATCCACGACAGCACTGGAATGCCGAGAGAGGCCGCGCGCTGCAGGCCGATGAAATCAGGGCTCATCTGATCGGCATTGACCCAGGCGCCGCCTGAAATGACGAAGGTGGCGCCGCGATAGATGGTGAGCGTGCCGAGCGTCACCACGATCGAGGGAATGTTCAGCCGCCATACCAGCAGGCCGTTGATCGCGCCGAGCACCAGGCCGACCAGAAGTGCGATGACGATCAGCAGCGGGATCGGGATTGCCGGATGCGCGGCGTTCAGCATCGCCACCACCATGCCGGTGAAGCACAGGTTCGACGCCATCGACAGGTCGATCGAGCGGGTCAGGATCACCACCATCTGCCCCAGCGCCAGGATCATCAGGATCGAGGTGTCGTTGAACACCTGGCGCAGATTGCCGAAGGCAGCAAAGCCCGGAAAGCGCATCGAGATCAGCCCGATCACCACGACGATTGCCGCGAGCAGCCAGACTTCGCGATATTTGAGCAAAACCTTCATGCCACAATCCCTGCTGCCGTCTTGACCAGCGTTTCGGCGTCGAGCCCCTTGTTGTCATAGATCGAGGCGATGCGGCCCTCGCGCATGACGATGACCCGGTCGGACATGCCGAGGATCTCGGGCAGTTCGGACGACACCATGATCACCGACAACCCTTGAGCGACCAGCTCGGCCATGAAGCCGTGCACGGCGGCTTTCGAGCCGATGTCGATGCCTTTGGTCGGCTCGTCGAGGATGATCACCTTGGGCGCGGTCGCCAGCCATTTGGCGATGACGATCTTCTGCTGGTTGCCGCCCGACAAAGTGCCGACGTCCTGGCTGAGCGAAGCGGCGCGCAGATCGAGCCGCTCGGTATAGGAACGGGCCAGCGCGAACTCTTCGGCCAGCTGCAACACACCTGACTTGGATGTGCGCTTGAGCGAGGGCAGCGAGATATTCTGGAAGATCGGCAGGCCGATCACCACGCCTTGCTTGCCGCGTTCTTCCGGCACGTAGACGATGCCGGCGTCGATCGAATCCGCCGCCGATTTCGGCATGATCGCCTTGCCTTCCAGCGTGATGGTGCCGCTGCTGGTGCGGGTGATGCCTGATATCGCCTGCATCACCTCGCTGCGGCCGGCGCCGACAAGGCCGTAGAAGCCGAGGATCTCGCCTCTGTGCAGCTCGAAGCCGATGTCGTCGAACTCGGTCGGGTGCGACAGGCCGGAGACGGCAAGCACCGGCGCGCCGATCTCGGCCTTGCGTTGCGGAAAGATGTGATCGACGGCGCGGCCGACCATCATGCGCACGATCTGGCTCTGGCCGGCATCCCTGATCAGGCCTTCGCCGACCATCTCGCCGTCGCGGAACACCGTGTAACGGTCGGCGATGCGATAGATCTCGTCGAACTTGTGGCTGATGAACAGGATCGCCTTGCCTTCGCTCTTCAGGAACTCGACCAGCAAAAACAGCTCCTCGATCTCCTTCAGCGACAGCGCTGCGGTCGGCTCGTCCATAATGACGATCTGGGCGTCGATCGACATGGCGCGGGCGACTGCGACGAGGTGCTTGTTGGCGATGCCGAGATCCTTCAGCCGCGCATCGGCGTCGATGTGGCCGGCACCCATGGTGTTCAGTACTTCACGGGCATTCTTGCGCATGGTGCGCCAGTCGATGGTGCCGAGGCGCGATCGCGGCGCATGGCCGAGAAAGATGTTCTCGGCCACCGTCAGGTCGTCGAACAGCACGGTTTCCTGGTGGATGGCTGTGATGCCGTGCCCGAAGGCGGCATGCGCGCTGGGCAAGGTCACGGCCTGGCCATCGATGCTGATCGTGCCTGTATCAGGCTGATAGATGCCTGTCATGATCTTGACCAGCGTCGACTTGCCGGCGCCGTTCTCGCCGATCAGCGCGGTCACCTGGCCTGGGTAGAGCGACAGGCTGACATCATGCAGCGCGCGCACGCCGGGAAAACTCTTCGAGATGCCGGCCAGGGTCAGGCGCGGAGCCGCAGCCAAAGGCTGCTCAGTGGTCGGGTCGAGTTGGGCTGTCGTGTCCATAGTCGTATCAAGCCCTTAAGCAGGTCCGTTTGAGGACGCGGCGGAACTTGAGCTCCGCCGCGCCGGCTTGAAGGGCTCCAGGATCAATAGATCTTGGAGAACTCTTCGATGTTCGACTTGTCGAACTTGAAGGGCGGAGCCATCGCGGCCGAGTTGGTGTCGTCGAGGGTGACCTTGCCGACACGGCCGATCGACAGCGTCGCACCCGGCTTGGCTTCTTCCTTCTTCACCGCCAGATCATGGGCGAGGTAGACGGCCGAGTAGCCGAGATCGATCGGGTTCCACAGTGCGACAGCCTGGCTGGCGCCGTTGTCGATGAACTTCTTGAACTCCGACGGCAGCGCCAGGCCGGTGACATTGACCTTGCCGATCAGGCCCTGGTCGGTCACCACCTGGGCGGCGGCCACGACGCCGACGGTGGTCGGTGCGATGATCGCCTTGAGGTTCGGATAGGATTTCAGCAGGCCCTTGGCCTCGTCCGTGCTCTTGGCCGAGTCGTCGTCGCCATAGACGGTGGCGACGAGATTGATCTTGGGGAATTTCTCCGGCAGCACCTTCTTGGCCGCTTCGATCCAGGCGTTCTGGTTGGTCGCGGTCGACGAAGCCGACAGTATGGCGACATCGCCGCCTTCCGGCAGATAGTCGGCGGCAAGCTTGATGATGGTCTCGCCGATCAGGTTGGTGTCCGAGGGGTTGAGGTGGAGCTGGCGGCCTTCCGGAGCGACGCCGGAATCCCACGAGATGACGGTGATGCCGCGATCCATCGCCTTCTTCAGCGCCGGCACCAGCGCGTCGGCGTCATTGGCCGAAATGGCGATCGCGTTGACCTTTTGGGCGATCAGCGAATTGATCACCTCGATCTGCGCTTCGGCGGTCGCCTTGGTCGGGCCGGTGTAGATGATATCGACACCGCCGAGTTCCTTGGCCGCCTCTTCGGCGCCCTTGTTGGCGGCATCGAAGAAGCCGTTGCCGAGCGACTTCACCACCAGCGCGATCTTGACGTTCTCGGCATAGGCCGCATTCACGAAGATGGCGGCGGAGAACGCCGCCGTAACCATCAATTTCTTCAGAAAGCTCATCGAATATCCTCCCTTGAGCGTTGCATTCCATCGCCGCTGCGAACCCTCAGGCCTGCAGCGAAGATTCTTCCTTATTGCCTGCCGTTGTGCGGGCGACGACCAGCGTCACACCGGCGGCCTCCAACATCTTGGCCTCGCGATCCTCGATGCCGTCGTCGGTGATGACCGTGGCAATGCGCGACAGGCCGCACAGGATCAGGCTCGAGCGTTTGCGGAATTTTGACGAGTCGACCAGCACCACCAGTTCGTCGGCCTGATCGATCAGTTTCTGCTCGGCCTGGATCAGCAGCGGATCGCCTTCCATCAGGCCGAGTGGCCCGAGCCCTTGCGCGCCCATGAACATGCGGCGGGCATAGAAATTGCGCGTCACGTCATTGTCGAAGGGCGACAGGATGATGTTCTGCTCGCGGTAGATGGTGCCGCCCGACAGCATCACCGTGTTCTTGGAGTGCTTGAGCAGGTGCTCGGCGATCGGAAAGGAATTGGTGAAGATCGGCATGCGGCGGCCGGTCAGGAAATGCACCATCTGGAAGGTGGTGGTGCCGCCATTGATGATGATCGGCTCGCCGTCATTGCACAGTTCCACGGCGTCCCGCGCGATCGCCCGCTTCTGCACAGCGTTGATCGTCTCGTTGACGGAAAAAGGCCGGCCGGCAAGGCCGATGAATTGCGGCGGGGTGATCGCCTCGGCGCCGCCACGCACCCGGCGCAGGCGCTTTTGCACATGCAGTGCGGCGATGTCGCGCCGGATCGTCGCCTCGGATGAATCCGTCAGGTCGACCATCTCCTGCACCGTCACCACAGGCTTTTCCTGGACGGCGGACAAAATGATCCTGTGGCGCTCTTTCTCGTGCATGGTTCCTCCCTGCCTCAGCATCTAGGCACCCAAAACGCGCAGTGTCAATCATTTCCGATCATATAATTCCATTGTGCAGTGCAATATGATCAATCTTGATCGTTTGTGATTGACAATGCCGCTGCTTCCGTGGACATTCGACCGAAGCTGACCCGCTATGCGGTCGCAATTGACCGCACCGTTTGCGCGTCTCACGTCACGGGAGGATTACCTATGCTTGACAAGCGCTCCGGCACGCGCCTCACCAATCTTTGGGATGAGGCGACAGCCCTGGGAATGAGCGAGCCGGAACGTCTCGTCTATCGCTCGAATGTTCTTGGCTTCGACAAGCGCGTCACCAACTATGGCGGCGGCAACACCTCTTCCAAGATATGGCAAAAGGATCCACTCACCGGCGAAAGCGTGGAAGTGCTGTGGGTGAAGGGCTCGGGCGGCGACAGCGCCTCGATCAAGCTCGACGGTTTCGCCACCCTCTACATGGACAAGTTGCGCGCGCTGAAGGGTCTCTATCGCGGCCTCGAGCATGAGGACGAGATGGTCGGCTATCTGCCCCATTGCACCTTCAATCTTAACCCACGCGCGGCCTCGATCGACACGCCGCTGCACGCCTTCGTGCCGAAGCCGCATGTCGACCACATGCATCCCGACGCCATCATCGCGATTGCCGCCGCCAAGGATTCGCAAGCGCTGACCAGGGAGATCTTCGGCGACGCGATCGGCTGGCTGCCATGGAAGCGTCCGGGCTTCGAGCTCGGCCTGTGGCTGGAAAAATTCTGCTCCGAAAACCCCGAGGCCAAGGGCGTTGTGCTGGCAAGCCATGGCCTGTTCACCTGGGGCGACACTCCAAAGGAATGCTACGAGACGACGATCTCGGTGATCAACCAGGCGATCGACTGGTTCGAGCGCAAGTCTGAAGGCAAGCCGATCTTCGGCGGCGAAGTCGTCAAATCGCTCGACGCGCCGGCGCGTCGCGCCGTGGCGGCAAGGCTGATGCCGAGGATCCGCGGCCTGATTTCGGAGAACAGTCACAAGCTCGGCCATTTCGACGATTCGCCGGCCGTGCTCGAATTCGTCAATTCGAAGGATTTGCGCCGGCTGGCGGCGCTCGGCACCTCCTGCCCGGATCATTTCCTGCGCACCAAGATCCGGCCGCTGGTCATCGAATTCGATCCCAAAAATCCCGATGTCGACGCCCTCATCGCCCGCCTCGCCGACGATTTGGCGGAGTATCGCGTTGGCTACCAGGCCTATTATGACAGGTGCGAGCATGCGGATTCGCCGCCGGTGCGTGATCCGAACGCCGTGGTCTATCTGATGCCCGGCGTCGGCATGTTCACCTTCGCCGGCGACAAGGCGACGGCGCGCATTTCGGGCGAATTCTACGTCAATGCCATCAATGTCATGCGCGGTGCCTCGACAGTGTCGACCTATGTCGGCCTGCCCGAGCAGGAAGCCTTCGACATCGAATACTGGCTGCTCGAAGAGGCGAAGCTGCAGCGCCTGCCCAAGCCGAAAGCGCTTGCCGGCCAGATCGCGCTGGTCACCGGCGGCGCCGGCGGCATCGGCCGGGCGACGGCCAACCGGCTGCTGCGCGAGGGCGCCTGCGTCGTGCTGGCCGACATCGACGAGACCGCCCTTGCCAGCGCCAATGACGAATTGGCCAAGGCCCATGGCAAGGATTTCGTGCGGCCGGTGGTGATCGACGTCACGTCAGAGGACCAGGTGATCTCCGGTTTCGCCGAGACGGCGGTCGAGTTCGGCGGCATCGACATCCTGGTGTCGAATGCCGGCCTGGCAACCTCGGCGCCGATCGAGGAGACGACGCTGGCGCTGTGGAACAAGAACATGGACATCTTGTCGACCGGCTATTTCCTCGCGTCGCGCGAAGCATTCAGGCTGTTTCGGGCGCAGAAGATCGGCGGCAATGTCGTCTTCGTCGCCTCCAAGAACGGGCTTGCCGCATCGCCCAATGCCGCCGCCTATTGCACGGCCAAGGCCGCCGAAATCCATCTGGCGCGCTGCCTGGCGCTGGAAGGCGCCGAGGCCCAGATCAGGGTCAATGTCGTCAATCCCGACGCCGTGCTGCGCGGCTCGAAGATCTGGACCGGCGAATGGAAGGAACAGCGCGCCGCCGCCTACAAGATGTCGACTGACGACCTTGAGGAACACTACCGCTCACGCTCGATGCTGAAGCGTTCGGTGTTCCCCGAAGACATCGCCGAGGCGATCTATTTCTTCGCCTCCGACATGTCGGCCAAGTCGACCGGCAACATCGTCAATGTCGACGCCGGCAACGCCCAGAGTTTTACGCGCTAGGCGATCATTTTTTGAGGGTGGCGCTGCCCCTCACCCTTTACCCTCTCCCCGCGAACAACGGGGAGAGGGGGTCGCCAATGCCGGACACGCTTGTCCTTCTCCCCGTCGCTATACGGGGAGAAGGTGCCGGCAGGCGGATGAGGGGCAGCGCCAACCGAACGCATTTGGGAGGAAGCACCATGTCCGAAACCATCATCTCAGCCGACATCGTCGACAAGGACAATCTCGCGCGCGCGGCCGAGCTCAAGCGCGATTACGATGCGCTCGGCGAACGCCTCGACCGCCGCGGCATCGCCGTCGACGCCATCCGCGACAAGGTCGAAAAATTCGCCGTGGCGATCCCGTCCTGGGGCGTCGGCACCGGTGGCACCCGCTTTGCCCGCTTTCCCGGCGCCGGCGAGCCGCGCGATATCTTCGACAAGATCGAGGATTGCGCCGTGATCCGGCAGTTGACGCGGGCGACACCCACCGTCTCGCTGCACATTCCGTGGGACAAGGCCGACCCGGACCGGCTGAAGCAGGCGGCCTCGCGCTTCGGCCTCGGCTTCGACGCCATGAACTCCAATACCTTCTCCGACGCCAGTGATCAAAAACTGTCCTACAAGTTCGGCTCGCTGTCGCATGCCGACGCCGGCACCCGCCGGCAGGCCGTCGAGCACAATCTCGAATGCATCGAGATCGGCAAGACGCTGGGCTCCAAGGCACTGACGGTGTGGATCGGCGACGGCTCGAATTTCCCCGGCCAGGTCAAATTCGCAAAGGCGTTCGAGCGCTATCTCGACGCAATGAAGGAGATCTACGCCAAGCTGCCGGACGACTGGAAGCTGTTCACCGAGCACAAAATGTACGAGCCGGCCTTCTATTCGACGGTCGTGCAGGATTGGGGCACCAACTACATCATCGCCAAAGAGCTCGGCGACAAGGCGTTCTGCCTGGTCGACCTCGGCCATCATGCGCCCAACGTCAACATCGAGATGATCGTGTCGCGGCTGATCCAGTTCAAGAAACTCGGCGGCTTCCATTTCAACGATTCGAAATATGGCGACGACGATCTCGACGCCGGCTCGATCGATCCCTACCGGCTGTTCCTCGTCTTTAACGAGCTGGTCGATGCCGAGCTTGCCGGTGCCGAAGGTTTTGATCCGGCTCACATGCTCGACCAGAGCCACAATGTCACCGACCCGATCGAAAGCCTGATGTTGTCAGCGGTCGAGGTGCAGCGCGCCTATGCGCAGGCGCTGCTGGTCGATCGCCAGGCGCTGGAAGGCTATCAGGATGTCAACGACGCGCTGATGGCGACGCAGACGCTGAAGTCCGCCTATCGCACCGATGTCGAGCCGATCCTCGCCATGGCGCGGCTGAACACGGGCGGCGCCATCGATCCGGTCGCCACCTATCGCGCCGCCGGCTACCGAGCCAAGGTCGCGGCGGAACGGCCGGCGGTTGCCGGCGGCGGCGGTGGGATTGTTTGATGTCGGCCTGAAACAAAAAAACCCGCCTGAGGCGGGTTGCGGCGCGATGCGAGAGAGGCGTCGGCTAATTTCGAAAGCCTTCGCTTGTCATCAGCCTACCTACGCTGCGACGCAACTGCCAAATCTCCGCCATCTGCGATTAGCTACAAGCCAACACGCCTTCGTCATCCTAGGGCGGAGCAGGAGCGAAGCGACGTAGCGGAGACCCTAGGATCCATGCCGTTACATCAGCCGAAGATCGCAACGGTGGTTACGAACCGAACCGGCGCAGGCGTGCAAGCCCGCCGAAATCTTCTTTATTGTCAGTAGACTCAACCTCTCCAAACGGCTTTTCTAGGCGCATCCCACGCCCCGGAGAACGGCCATGCACCGCCGCACCCTAATCGCACTCAGTCTTTCCCTCACCTTGACCTTTGCGCCGCTGGCGGCCGCATTGGCCGCCTCGCCGCAGCCGGCGAAGGGCGAGCATGGCATGGTGGTGACCGCCCAGCATCTGGCGTCTGAAGTCGGCGTCGAGGTGCTGAAGAAGGGCGGCAACGCCGTCGATGCCGCAGTCGCCGTCGGCTACGCACTGGCTGTGGTCTATCCAAACGCCGGCAATATCGGCGGTGGCGGCTTCATGACCATCCGCTTCAAGGACGGCCGCTCGACGTTTCTCGATTTCCGCGAGCGCGCGCCGCTCGCCTCGACGAAAACCATGTATCTCGACAAGGACGGCAAGCCGGTGAAAGGCGCCAGCCTCGACGGCTATCTCGCTGTCGGCGTGCCGGGCTCGGTGGCAGGCTTCGAGACCGCACGGGAAAAATACGGCACGCTGACGCGGCAGGACTTGATGGTGCCGGCCATCCGCTATGCCAGGGATGGTTTTGTGCTGGAGCAGGGCGATGTCCCCTCCCTCGAAGGCGGCGCCGCGCGGCTGGCCAAGGACCCGGCCGCGGCCGCCATCTTCCTGAAGCCTGACGGCAAGCCCTATGCCGTCGGAGAGCGCCTTGTCCAGGCCGATCTCGCCGCCTCGCTCTCGGCCATCTCAGAACGAGGTCGTGATGCCTTCTACAAAGGACCGATCGCCGACGGCATCGTCAAGGCGAGCGCGCAGAAGGGCGGCATTCTGGCCAAGGCGGATTTCGAGACCTACGCGGTCCGCGAGCTCGAGCCGGTGACCTGCAATTACCGCGGCTATGAGATCACCTCCTCGCCGCCGCCGAGCTCGGGCGGCGTCATCATTTGCGAGATACTCAACGTGCTGGAATTCTACCCGCTGTCCTATCTCGGCGCGGGTTCTGCCGAAACCATCAAAGTCATGGTCGAGGCGATGCGTCACGCCTATGTCGACCGCAATTCGGCGCTCGGCGATCCCGACTTCGTCGACAATCCGGTCGAAAAGCTGCTCGACAAGAACTATGCGAAAGAAATCCGCGAAAAGATCGATCCGTTCCGGGCCGGCGTGTCGCAGGATCTGATGCCGAAGGGTTTTGGCGAGAGCCATGAGACGACGCATTATTCGATCGTCGACAATGACGGCAACGCCGTCGCGGTGACCTACACGCTGAACGGCTCGTTCGGCGCCGCCGTCGTCGCCGACGGCACCGGCATCCTGCTCAACAACGAGATGGACGATTTCACCCAGAAACCGGGCGTGCCCAATCTCTACGGCCTCGTCCAGGGCGAGGCGAATGCGATCGCCCCGAGGAAGACGCCACTGTCGTCGATGAGCCCGACCATCGTCGCCAAGGACGGCAAGCCGTTCATGGTCATCGGCAGCCCAGGCGGCTCGCGCATCATCACCATCACGCTGGCAGCGATCGTCAATGTCGTCGATCACGGCATGAACATCCAGGAGGCGATCGACGCGCCGCGCATCCATCACCAATGGCTGCCCGACACGGTCTATGTCGAACCGTTCGGCCTGTCGCCCGATACCGAAAAACTGCTTGCCGGGATGGGCTACCGCATCGACGTCACCGATGCGACCTGGGGTCAGGCGGCCGGTATCCTGGTCGGCGGCAAGAGCCTGGCCGAGATCGAAAAGGGCGGCGGCGCCCGCTACAATGGCGCCATCGACAGCCGCGCCGCGTCCGGCGAGGCGATCGGATATTAATTTCTTTCGGTCAGATGACCAGCGTTATGGTGGACGCAATCAGCATCACCGCCGCGATGCCGACGAACAAGGCATAGATACGCGGCCGATCGAGCAGCAGCGCATTTCCCGATATCCACGCCGCGGTGGCGCCGCCAAGCGCGTACAGGAAGCCGTTACGGTGCCCCAGGGCAAGGTTTGCGGCCATCAAGCCGCCAATGATGAGGGCGCCGAACACGATGATCACGGCGACCGCGTATTTCTCGAAATCGTTGCTGGCCACACCCGGACCCATCACGTTCAACGTCGTCAGGTCGTCCGGGTCGAAGGGGCTGGCCGACCCATATTCGTCTTGACCGGCAGGCTCGTGCATCATTCATTCTCCTTGAAGCGGCAACAAATCATCAAGCCTTGCCGAGTGCAACCGGATCGCGACGCGTTCAATGCCATCGGCACGGTCTTCAACACTTTCTGGCCGCGGCTTGCTACCGTCTTTTTGGATTTAATGCATGTCGCGCAAAAGTGTGCAGCGGTTTTGCGGTAACGACATGCAAAAAAACAACAACCTGAAGCGCGTCGCCGGTCAAACGCGACGCGCTTCAGGTCGGATCGTGCTGCCGTTCCAGGCGATCTGTCGCACTGGAATCGCCAGTCAGGGCGTTTTGTCGTGAAGGGCCGCCGCTCTGGAGGCGGATTAAGAACCGCTGTCCTGGCTTCGGCTTGACCGCGCCTGAAGTTGCCGGTGGCGAAGATTGGGCCGTTGGCCAAGATTGGGCCGGCGGCGAAGAGGTGGTGAAGAGTGGCCGGCGCCACTTTGGGGGGGCGTTGGGGTAGATTGCCTGATGGGCGCCGGCCAAGCGGAAATCAGGTCCGCCGCGAGCAAACATAGCAAGGAATGGTGCGGTATGGCAGTGGTGTGATCGCGGAAGATGGTTCGCGCTTTCCCGGTGCGGTGTCCCATTATCGGTCAACCCGTCTGGCACCTGAATTGCACAGTAAGCAATGCCGGGGCAACGGCCCGGAAGTCGTTCCCGAATATCGAGCCTCGCCGCTTCGCAAATGGAGCGGCGGGCCTTTTTGGCTAGAGCATCGGCCCCGAACGTGGCTACCGGTTGCGGCAGCGTTTCGCAGTCCGCCGAGATTTGTCAGGCGGCGGGAGCCGGCGGCAGTTCGAACAGATGGGCGCCATTCTTCTGGCCCCGCTCGACATAGCCGATTATCCGGAACCATTTTGCGACGTCCGGTCTCTGGAGCCAGCTGCGCGAGTGAATGGGGAGGTTGCCTGCAAGCGCCTGGATATGGCGAATGTGCCGCTTGCAGAAGCGAACGGTCGCGGCGCTGAAGAAATCTTCCTGCGCGGCGAACAGCGTATCGGCAGCGTCGCTATTCTCGTGCCAGGCGATGAGCGCTACGGTTTTTTCGCCCTGCACGAGCGCATGAGCACGGCCTTCCTTCAAGTTCATCATCAGATTGTCGTAGGCGATCTTACTGTCCTTGCCGGCCGCGACGTACTCGTCCGATATCCGCTTGGACAGATCACGGAAAACACTTTCCAGATCTCCAACCGTTGCTGCGCGTGCTCTCATTTCGCCTCCTGGAGCCCCAACGGGCAGTTTGCCCTAAGGATAGGGGATCACCAAGCAAATCAAATCCGTCACTCGCCCAATGCGAGCAAACAGTTTCGCCAGTGCCGGCCCTGTCGGGCGCCGGAAAAAATGATTTGAGGTCGCCGAGAACCGCTACGCAACTCCCGCAACACGGCGACCTGAATTTCCCAACCGATTTCAGTCAAGCGGGCGTCATGCGCAACTTGCTGAAATTGCATTGGAAAAATGGTGCCCAGAGGCGGAATCCAAACGATGGAAAACTCTCTCTGTTTCCAAACGGTTAGGACTCACGCTATATCAGGGCTAGCCAACAAAAATACCAACGAAATAATTCTGTGGATTGGTTCGGTTCCCGGATATCGCTCTATCCGCTCGATGCCATCGCGTCCCGACTTTATCTCAAAAGCCCATTGCTATCGTTACTCGAGTTTGGTCCAGATAAGTCCTGGCGATCGCATTCCATGGTGCGTGAGCAAATCGCAGGTCCGCTGCCTCCGATTTCCCGACCTCTCATCGCTCCACCAATTGAAGATGGCGGAGCAAAGAGGCAGTTCAGGATACGCCTCGTCCATAACTTTGACGTTTATATCACACAGATCCGGAACGGTACGGCGGAAAAGTCCCCTTTTGTCCTGGTCGGAAGCCTCATCTGAGGTGAAAGCGAGGTTGGGGGTGTGACGGTGCGGGCGTGAAGAGCATCGTCAGATTGTGCAGATTGCCCCTATCATCGCCCGCATAGGACATGATGGTTGCGCAACGGCACGCAGCAGCAATGCGCCCAGCGAGTCAAGGGTTAGGGTGATCGGACGCAAAGCCTGTTGGTGCTGGGTTCTTGCGAGCGCTGGACCGGTCGCGGCAAGCGGCCGCGCTACGTGCGCATCTTCGAAAGGGCAAACGGCGAGCTCTACGGGGGATCGAGCGCATGCGTTGCGGCTTGCCAAACAGGTCATCAGAGCCCTCGACCAGAAACCGCTTGAGCCGATCGTCGCAGCGATGCTGGCGGATGGTCACAAGGCTGCGCTTTCGGCAATGGCCGTGTTGCGAGACAAGCCGAACCTGTTCGAACAGTTACTCGTCCTGTGCGAAGAGGCCGGGCCGTTGAGCGAGCGGACTGCGATCAGCTGGGCGATGCCTATGTCGAAGCAAGGCGTGCCCGTGCCGCTTGATGGGTGACGCCTATATTTACCCGGGCACCACAGTCCTCATCAATCATTTCAACATCAGAGATCAGGCCAAACTCCAAGGACCGTAGGGAGACCCTGAAGGCGTTCAGCCGCGACCCGATCAGGGCGCTCGGTCGCAGGATCTTATCGACTCCGGGCCGCGCAGCCCGCAATTTGGCACGCCTTACACCTACGTCACGACCAAGACCTTCCTGTTGCACTTCGGCCTCGACACACTGTGGGACTTGCCGGATTTCGAGGCGCTTGAGGTTGCCGCGCTGCTCAGCAAGGAGAAGCTGCTGGCGGGCGATATTCCCGTCGGGCTGGTGAGTGGTGGAGGAGGTGAGGAGCGACACTCCAACGTCAGGACTGGGATAGCGCAGCAGATACATGGAAGTAATCGCTTGATATTATCGGTTAAGCGTTAAAATCAGCGAACTATTAGATCAATATCGATAAGAGGTGATTATCGATAGTGATATATTTCTCTAAAGATATCGCCTGTGACGGAAGCGAATTGCAAGATAGCTTCTGTTTCGCGGATGACATACAATCGAATCAATGGCTTATGATCTTGCCAACTTGCCCCTGAAAGCCCTGCTGCGGCCGCTCGCCCGCGCCGAAGACCTTCTGGCGCGGCTCGACGAGCGCGTGCAAAAGAGTCCGGTGCGCGACGGTTTTGTCGAACGCTGCCACTTCGCCGACGCGGTCGCCGCACTGTGGCTCGACGGCGAGCTCGTCCATGGAGAAGACCTCGTCCTGCACGACGCCCATATGGACATCCGCACCCCGACCCACGAGCTCACCCGGGCGCATGCCGTGCTGCGCGCCCGCCGCCGGATTCTTTTGCACCCACCCGACTGGGCACTTTCTCGCGTTGGCATCACGGCGCTGCGCGGCCGCGAAGGGCAGGGCAGCAACGGGTCGAGCGCGGGGCGGGCCGGCTTGGGTCGCGATGCCGGGACGGCCAGCGGGGCGGACGACGCCGTCGGCGAAAACCGTGCTGAAGACACCGGCCAGGGGGATGCTCTGGCCGAAGAACTGGCCGAGATCGACGCCGTGCTGGCCCGCTCCAGCCGGCTGCTGGCGGGCGAAAAGTTCGCGCCGCGCTCGGCGGACAGCCCGGACGTCGACGCAGCAGGGCGGGGGACGAAAGCCCCGGAGACGGCTTCCTTTGATGGCTTCGGGCCGCTGATCCGCGACCTCGACTGGGACGAGGACCAGCGGCTGGCCGAGTGGCTCGCCGTCGTCGACAAACTGCGCGGAGAAAACATGCCGGCCTTGCTTCAGGCGGCAATCGCCTGGGAGGCGTGGCAAGACATCGAACCGCTGCAGCACCAGCATTGGCTAGGCACGCTGTTGGGCGCCGCTCTGCTGCGCCAGACCGGCAAGGTCGGCTCGCATCTGTTTTGCCTCAATGCCGGATTGCGGATGGTTCCGCGCGAGCGGCGCAAGAGCCCGGTCCGCACCACCCGGCTGCTGGCGGTCCTCGGCGCTTTTGCAGAGGCGGCATCGGCCGGGCTCAAGGAACTCGACCGGCTGGCGCTGGCCAAAGGTCAGATGGAACGCCGGCTCAGGAAGCGGCGAAAAAACTCGAGCCTGCCGGCGCTGATCGACCTGGTCCTGGCGCGGCCGGTGGTGTCGGCCGGTCTGATCGCGGCGGAGCTCAAGGTCACGCAGCGTGCGGCGCTCGGCCTCGTTTCCGAGCTCGGCATCCGCGAAGTGACGGGCAGGGGGCGCTACAGGGCGTGGGGATTTGTGTGACGAAAGTCGCAAGATCAGCGGTTTGTGCCCTCCTCATGCAATCTTGGCAGGGGAAACTCACGTCGCGTTTTCCGTGCCCGCCCGTGGCGTGGCTCGGCATCGAGCCATCACCCCCGCAGAAAAGCATCCGCCGTTTCATCGCGTATAGGCAGAGCGCTCCTTCCCCGTCCAAAACCTACCCAGACCAACGTCGTCGCCGTTGGATTGCGACCGTAGGCGTCTGCCGTCCTCGGAAACCCCAAACGATCCCGGCGCGGCAGATTTCCGCTGCCGATGCTCGTCAGTCCAGATCCGAAACGTACGGGAGCGGTAACTACTAAACTGGCGGGATGCGTCTAACTCCCGATCGCAAAGAAGTACCCCCGTATGTAACTGCCGTTTTTCACGTCTTCCGCTGTATTTCTGATGAAACGCGAAGCAGTCTGATACATAATCAGCCGTCGGGAGGCGGGATGGCTAGAATCGTTCACATCAAGATTGAGAGTTTTCGCGGCATTCGCCTGTTGGAGTGGATTCCATCGCGGAGGGTCAATTGCCTCATCGGTCCCGGCGATTCCTGCAAGACGACAATTCTCGACGCCATCGAACTCGCGCTAACGCCACGCAGTTATCTGATCGCCGATGACTCGGACTTCTTCGATCTTAATGTCGAAAAGGCTGCAAAAATCACCGTCACGCTCGCCGGCCTGCCTGCTGAGTTCAAAGCGGATGATCGCTATGGCCTTCACCTTCGGGGCTGGAATGAGGATTTGCAGACGCTAGAAGATGAGCCGGGCGATGGCCTGGAAGACGCACTCTCTATTCGCGTGACCATCGATTCATCTCTTGAGCCGCGCTGGTCGCTCTTTAATGAGCGGATCGGCGACGCCGCAGAAGACCCGCCCGCCCTGCGATACAAGGATGCAAAAGCGCTGGTCCCTAGTCGACTTGGTTCTTATGCTGATCGTCATCTTGGCTGGGGGCGGCAATCAATTCTCACCAGATTCGAGGAGGCGCAATCGCCGGCAGCGGGAATCCTCGCAAAGATTGGACGCGACGCGAGATCGGCGTTCAGCAAAGAAAATCCGGACGTGTTCAAGGAGACCGTCGCCAAAGCCAAGGTCGCCGCCACGAAATTCGCTGTTCACATGCGCGGGGAGTATAAAGCCGAACTCGACATTCAAGGGCTCTCGATTTCTTCCGGGGGCATATCGCTGCACGATGATGGTCTTGCGCTGCGTAATCTCGGAACCGGCTCCTCGAGACTTGTGGTGTCAGCTCTTCAATATGACGGCGGAGATACGATCACCATTGTCGACGAGCTTGAACACGGGCTTGAGCCCCACCGGATCGCCCGCCTCGTCCGATATCTGAAAAAGGAAAGAAAGAACCCCGATACGCAAGTGTTCCTGACAAGCCACTCGCCCGTGGTCATTCGCGAAGCAGGGGCCGAGGACATACACACGGTTCGATCGAAAACGGGCACCGTGACCGTAAGCGCAGTAACACAAGCGGCTGTGGATTTGGATCAAGCGCAGCGCCACGTGCGGGCTTCGCCTGATGCGTTCCTGGCCCGGAGAATTATCGTCGGCGAAGGCCGCACGGAACTTGGCCTGCTACGCGGGTTCGACGCGATGTGGACAGTCGCCGGGCGTGACTCTTTCGCGTTCCTTGGTGTCGCGGCCGTGGATGGAACCGGCAACTCATCGGCAACGGCACTGGCGCTGCATCTTCTCAAGCTCGGTTACGATGCGCTAGTCTTGCTCGATCGCGATGACCCTGCGCCCGAAGCGGCCGTTGCCGCTGTCAAAGCGATGGGCGGCCGCGTCGTGGAGTGGCCTGACGACTGCTCCACCGAAGAGCGCATGTTTCTCGATCTTCCCTGGCCGACTCTACAGTCCCTCGTCGCCTACGCCGAAGAGTGCGTCGGCAGTGAGGCGGTGCTCGCCCGAATAAACAACGTGATGGCGGAAAACGGACTTGCCGCTATTCCTGATCTCTCATTGCCAGACGGACTGGATACCGCCGGATTTCGGTGGACGCTCGGAAAAGCTGCGAAAGGCAAAAAGAACCAGAAGAAGCCCGGATGGTTCAAAGAGATTTCGCGCGGCGAACGCGTCGCCGAGATCGTCTTCGCGGCGCTGGTAAATATCCCGAACCAGCCCTTCGCCAAGGGAGTTGCAGACATCCGTGGGTGGGTGGATGGATGAGATACTCGAGGAGGCGGTAGCAGAATTAGCGGCGGGCATCGCGCGTGGCAGCGTGATTGCTGCCGCCGGATGCGGCAAAACCGAGCAGATAGTGAATGCGACCCTAGTCTCCGCTGGCCGCCGTCTCATTCTCACCCACACCCATGCAGGCGTGGACGCGCTCCGCTGGCGCATGGACAAAAAACTTGTGCCTAAATCACGCTATCGGATCGAAACGATAGCCGGATGGTGTCTTCGATACGCCGCATCCTTCCCGGCACGATCGGGCATTCACGTAGCAGCCCCTCGCACAGATGCGGACTGGCAATCGATATACGATGCCACGGTGAAGCTGCTTGACGCGGGGACGGTCACAAATGTTCTGCGCGCCTCTTACGGCGGGCTATTTGTCGATGAGTATCAGGATTGCACCCAAATCCCAACACAAGGTCATCGACGCTCTTGCGCAGATACTTCCAACCTGCGTGTTCGGCGATCCGATGCAGGCGATATTCAGTTTTGGCGGCCAGGTCCCTGTCTCCTGGGATGCCGACGTATTTCCGTCTTTCCCGAAAATAACGGTGCTGCAAAAGCCGCACAGATGGTTGCGCGAAGGAAACAAGGAACTTGCCGACTGGCTGAGCGTCGTGAGGCTTAAGCTGGAGGCCGGCGAAAGCGTGGACCTGGAGCAGCGCCCGGCCTGCGTCGACTGGCAGGCGCTTCCCGCCGACGCCGCCTATCATCGCCCGAAGATTGTCGGCTCATGTAAAGCGCTCCTGGGGCCGGCTGCCAATGACGGCATCATTGTTATCGCAGACGCCAAGAACGCTGGCTCGCGCTCAGGGCTTGCGAAAATGCTCGGCTCCTCGGGCTTCACCAACATCGAGCCGGTGGAGTGCAAGACACTCGCGGCCGCTGTCCGCAACATCGGCAAGTCGAGTGGTGAGCAACGGCTCGAATTCGTCATGGGTTTCATCTCAGACTGCATGACCGGCGCGGAAGAAACGCCCTACCTGAAGGCCGTCGTATCGCACCGCAAGGGCGGCAAGTTGGGGCAAAAAAATTTCGGCGATCTTATCGCCACAGGAATCGCTACTGTCAAAAACGAAGACCTTGCTTCCGTTCTGGCTCTTATGGAGGGCTTCCGGGATCGACCCGCGACCACGCTTTATCGCCGGGAAATGTATCACGCGATGGCGAGCGGTCTTCGGCTCGCGATCAATTCGCCAGGAAAATCGCTGAGCGATGCCATCTGGGACGTGCAAAACAGAATCAGGCACGCAGGACGCATCATTCCAAAACGAAGCATCGGCAGCACCCTTCTCGTAAAAGGGCTTCAATTCGATCGAGCGGTGATTGTCGCCAACGGCGCAATGAACGGCAAGGATTGGTACGTCGCTCTAACAAGAGCCAGCAAAGGCGTCACCATACTGTCCACCGCGCCGAAGATTCATCCCGCCGTTCAGGCAGCACCGTTGGGGGAGGCTGCGGAATGACCGCCAGCGGAAAGTGGGCGGAAAAGGGCGTGCCCCACAAAGGTTGGACCTGTGTGGATCTCGAAGACCTCGGCTCGCCGTCCGAGACTTGCGAAATGTGCGAGATAACCGACATCCGCTACGTCCATTGCATGGAGCATCCCGACTGCCCCCAAGTCCTTCGTGTCGGCTGCGTCTGCGCGGGCAACATGGAGGAAAATCTTGAGCGGGCGGAACGCCGCGAAAAATCCATGAAAAGCGCCGCGAGGCGTCGTAAGGCATGGCCAGGCCGCAAGGCGTGGAAAGTTTCGCAAAAAGGGAATTGGTATATTTCCGAAGACGGCTACGTCGTTACGATCTTCCGAAAGAATGACAACTGGAGCGGCGTCATTAGCAACGACGCGCTCGGCATTAAGCACTTTGCCCGGCGGACATATCCGGACGCCACGGCGGCAAAGCTTGCCGCCTTCGATGCGCTCGTGCTGTTGAAAAGTCGAAATTGATTAGCCTGTTGGGCGCCCCGGTGTCGCTTGGCAGTTAATCGTGAGAATGCGGCCGTTTCGGTTAGATTTGGCAGCTAATTGCGTGTCGGCTGTCCCGCTCAATGTGACCGAGTTGAACCGTCATCGGAGCACCGACTGTCCCACGCCGATATGCCTTCTCTTCCTTCTAGCGCGAGCACCCCGATAGGCAGACTGGATGCCCCGACGGAGAGCCGTCAGCGTTCCGCGTTAGAAGTCGGCAATTGCCCTGTCCGCCGCGTCAGCAGCATGGCTTCGTCTCCATCCTTGGCCACCACGTGCGCCTGTGCAGGGCCTTCGCCGGAAAGTCCGTCGCCTTTCGCCCAACCGCTGCCGACGGCGTCTTCGACGCCTCGTTCAGACATCAGAAAATAGAAACCATCGACCTCAATGCCATTGATCGATAGGAGGGCAAACTGTTCGCGATGTCTTCGCACACCTGTTCGCGATGTCCCCGGTCCAAACAGATAGGAGAGGGGGGTGCCATTTCCTGTCATGCCGCTCGCTCTTTCGAAGTAACTGGGGGGCCTGAATCCATCTGACTCCCGCTGTATTCGCGCAGGGCGCAAAGCATGCTTACGAGCCGCATCTCGTGAACGTTGTTGCAGTGGACCTCCAGGAGCCGTGGATTCGCAAAAACCAAGGCAAGCACCTGCGCCCGCGATACCGCGACGTTGATCCGATTGAGGCTGAAGAGGAAATCGACCCCGCGCGGGATTTCATCCGCCGACGAAGTGGTCATGGATACCATGCAGACAGGAGCTTCCTGCCCTTGGAACTTGTCGACGGTTCCGATCCGGGAACCAAGGGGAAGCGATCCTCTCAGGGCATTCACCTGCGCGTTGTAGGGCGCAACGATCAGGATGTCTTGAAGCGTCAGGCTTCTTTCCTTGCCATCACGATCGCGGAACCTCACTCCAATGAGGCGGTCCATTTCGCGGCGGATAGCATCGATTTCCTCGACAGCGACCTGTCTGTTACCGGTGTGCTGAACTTCCACAAAGCGAACATCTGAGGATCGATCGGCATCTGAGATGATCGCTTGTCTGGCGGCGCCTTCATCTGAGGCGAGCCGGCTCTCATAAATGATGTCGGAGATGAACCGGCACACACGGGGATGCATCCGGCGTGAAATTGGCAAGAAAATGCCCATGTCGGCCGGAACAGTATTATGCCCGGCGAGCAGATACTCGAGCGACGACAGCCCACTTTCTCCAGGATGCGCACCCTGAATCGGTTGAGGCAGCTGCATAGGATCGCCAACCAGCACGATGTTTTTGGCACAGGTGCCCATTGCAACGATGTTCGCCACCGAAACCTGGCCAGCCTCGTCGACAAACAGATAGTCGAAAGCCTGTTGGAATTCTGGCCTCGAGAGCAGCCAAGCCGTCCCGCCCACCACTGAGGCCGTGATCAACTGACTGTCTTCATTTTTGGACGTGACGTAGATGGAGCCATACGGATCGTCGAAGCCGTCTCCCCCCTTCTTTGCTATGGCGACCGATGTGCCGGCTTCGTTGGCTCTATCGACCACCGCACACAGCAGATTGTCGATGGCCTTGTGGCTGTTGGAGGCGACTGCAATCCGCTTCCCTCGCTTGACCAAATCCAGGATAGCGCATGAACTGACGTAAGTCTTTCCAGTGCCTGGTGGTCCCTGGACGGCCACTGTACTGCGATCGAGGTCACCGACTGCGGTGATGACTTCCGGAACGACATCTGAAGACGGATCGATGATGTTCGGCTGTCTACCATGGCTCAGAAAGCGAGGTCTGCAACGCTGCAAGAAATCCAGGATTGCCGGGAACTGCCGATCATCCCGAACGATTGAGGCCACCGCGCGTTGAATGGCGCCTTCGATGGTCCGGGTATCCAGCGGTCCTGCAGGAACCAGGCACGTCGATTCGGGTGCATCATCGTAGCGGTTCTTTGAAAACTGCACGACCGCGCGATTGCTAGTTCGATCGATCTCGATCAGCCTCGCGGAAGACGGCAAGCCGTCCACCTCAATATGGCAATCTCCCACATCGATCCGCCCCAGGGCAGCCCGAAAAACGCGCCCTGGAAGAGGACATCCGCGCCGGCAAAGAGCGCCGCACGCGTTTCCTTGGCAGCGGCTGGCAAATCCCGGTCGCGGCCGAACTCGATAACGCGATGGCCTTCTGCACGCAGCTTGGCAAGAAACTTCGCTTCGTGGGCGTCGCCCTGCTTCTGGAGGATCTTGGCATCCTCCGTGTCCTCCGCGGGGAAAAGAGGTTCCCCCTTCGCGTATCTGAGATCCATCGCGGTCGCATGATTACAGCCCATGAACCGCATCAGGTCCGATGCGGAAAGCAAAATCTCCGAGCCTTCCAGTTTCATTTCACTCCCCCACCCAACTCATAATAGAACCGTAAGTACTGATCGTAACAATAGCTGTCACCCGGATTGGTGAAGATCGATGTCATTTGAGAAGGCGCAGCAGCTGATTGAGCTTGCAACGTATGTTGCAGCCCGAAGAATGGGCGTGACAGTTGACGACGTCGGGGAGCGGTTTCGCGTATCCAAACGCACCGCGCAGCGGATGCTGCATACGCTCGAAGTTCAATTTCCCGATACCGAATCCAGCTTCGAAGACGATGGGCGTAAACGTTGGCGATTACAGACGGGAGCCCTGCGCGATCTGCTCACGCTCACTCCCGATGAACTGGCGGCGCTGGATCTCTCGATCGAGACACTGGAACGGAATGCTCAAGGTCTGGAGGCCGAGGAACTCCGTTCTTTGCGAGAAAAAATACTGGCGCTGGTGCCGGGCAATCGGATCGCACGTCTGGAAACTGACCACGAAGCATTGCTTGAGGCGCAGGGTCTCGCAGCCCGCCCGGGGCCTACGACAAGACTGGCGCCACACGTGGGTTCGACCATAGCAACGGCGCTTAAGGGGTCGCAGCGGTTGAAGATCGTCTACCAGTCCCGCGGGTCAGCTACATCCACCGAGCGAGTGGTCGAACCTTATGGAGTGTTGATCGGAATCCGACGCTATCTGGTGGCCAGGCCAACAACTGATCGCGCGGGTCCGCTCAGGCACTTCGTGGCTGAGAAGATCGAACGCGCGGAACTGACCGGAGAGGTCTTCGAGCGTGATCCAGGCTTCGACATTCATGCGCATGCGCGGAAGGCGTTCGGAGCTTTTCAGAACGACAGTGAGTTTGGCGAAGTCATCTGGAAGTTCAAGCCTGACGCAGCGCTGCATGCACGAACTTTCCTGTTCCATCCGGCTCAGATCCTGGAGGATCAATCCGACGGTTCACTGATCGTGCGTTTCTGGGCGTCCGGTCATATGGAGATGTGCTGGCACCTCTACATGCGGGGAGACTAGGTTGAGGTCGTGGCGCCGGAGGCCCTTCGCAGAATGGTCGAGACGCACCAGCGCTCTGACTTTCCTTCGCTTCCATAGAATGCAATTTCCCAAACAGCTTTGAACCGCGGGAACTACACGAGCCCCGCCTGGTGACAGATTCTGTCATTAGCCTGTGGAAACCTAACATCGCGAGAGATTGGCAGCCTAGGCAGCAACCTAAGCGCAGCCCAGTATCTGTTTCGGGGAATCAAAGCCTTCTCGCGAAGGCAAAAGGTGAGGGCATGGCTTTTCGATTTGTTCATACGGCGGACGTTCATCTGGATTCGCCTCTTCGGTCGCTGGCGCTGCGCAACCCGGAATTAGGCGAACTGATAGGCAACGCGACGCGGCGTGCCTTTGTCAATATCGTCGATCTCTGCCTATCCGAGCAGGTCAACGCGCTTCTTCTCGCAGGTGATCTCTACGACGGCGATCAGACCTCCATGAAAACTGCGCGGTTCCTTTCCGAGCAAATCCGCCGACTGGACCAAGCCGGAGTCCGGGTGTTCATCATCCGAGGCAACCACGACGCGTTGTCGAAGATCACCAGAGAATTGACGTACCCAGAAACCGTAAAAGTCTACGGTGGGCGCCCGGAGGCTATCTCGCTCGAATTGGATCAAGCGACCCCTGTGGTTATTCACGGGCTTAGCTTTGCGCAGGCCCAGTGTCCCGAAAATCTGGTGGGAAAGTACAAACCACGGATCGAGGGCGCTGTTAACATCGGTCTTCTGCACACCAGCCTCGCAGGAACGCGGGGGCACGATCCCTACGCACCCTGCGACGTCTCGGATCTGGAGGCGACAGAGTTCGACTATTGGGCGCTCGGTCACATTCACAAGCGATCAATCAGTAACGGACGCTGCACGATCGTAATGCCTGGCATGCCCCAGGGGCGCGACATCAACGAATCTGGTCCGAAATCGGTGAGTCTTGTTACGATCGCTGATGACCGAACCGTCCACATTGAGGAAAGGTTCACCAGCATCGCCCAATTCGAGCGCGTCGTGATCGACCTCGACGGCATCGCAGATTGGCGTCACATGGTGACCACGGTAGCGAGCAACCTGGGGGCCGCGCGGGAAGCTGCAAATTCCGATCACCTTGTGGTCCGGCTTTCCTTCACCGGACGAACGCCGCTCGCATGGCAGCTCCGTAACGACGTCGATCTCATCAAGACCGAAGCCGAGCACAGGGCATCTGTCATTGGCCGAACCTGGATAGAGAAAGTGGAGATCCAGTGCACCGACCTCGTTTCTTCGGATGGGACCAACGGGGATCCACTCGTCGAACTTCGAGAGCTTGTCGGAAGCGAGATCATCGGTTCGGAAGCTTACCATGCGGCGCTCATCGATATTGGGGAGGAGCTTCGTGGTCATCTGCCACCTGAAAGCAGAGGTACTTTCGGTGCTGATCAGGAGGAGTTTCGGGCGACGTTGCGCCTGCTCGCGCAGGAGGGGGTCGAAGATGTGCTCGCACGGCTTCATCGTCGGAAGCAGGATGAGGTAGCATGATGCGCATCAACCGGCTTGACCTTACCCGCTACGGCAAATTCACCGACAAGCACATCGACTTCGGGCCTGTGGAGCCGGGCCGTCCAGATCTACATATCATCTACGGTCCGAACGAGGCGGGCAAATCGACCGCCCTATCTGCATTCCTCGACCTTCTCTTCGGCATCGAGTCCCGCAGCCGCTATGATTTCCTCCATCCTTACTCAACGATGCGCATCGGGGCCGCATTGGACATCGGTGGTGTTGCCCGTGAGCTAGTCCGGATCAAGAAGCCCCAAAGCAGTCTGCTCGGTCCGGGCGATCAGCCGATCGGCGAGCATTTGATACTCGGCGAGCTTGGTGGAGTTGAGCGGGACGTCTATTGCGCGATGTTTTCCCTCGACGATGACACCCTTGAGGAAGGCGGGAAGAGCATCCTGGCCAGCAAGGGTGATCTCGGACAGCTTCTGTTTTCGGCAAGCACAGGTTTGGCCGCACTAAGTCAGACACTTGTTGAATTGCGTTCGCAGGCCGACGGCCTTTTCAAACTCCGTGCCCGTAGCAGTGAAATCGGCGACTTGAAAAGTCGGCTTTCCGATCTGAAGGAGCGAAAAGAGCAGATTGACACGCTCGCCACCCATTACCGCCAGATGGTGGAAACCAAGGAGCGGTCACTGGCACACTATGACGAAGCGATGGCTGACCGAGCCCGGACGCAGCTTCGGCTTGACGAGATTAAGAACCTGCTGACCGCACTGCCACGACTGGCGGAATTGCGGGACATCCGCGACAGTCTCGCTGAGTTGCAAGATGTTCCCGAAGCGCCGCCTTCGTGGGGAAACCAACTTCCGGTAATTCATCAGGAAGACATCGAGCTTGCCGTGAAGCGGGAGACGGCGAAAGCGTCCATCGCCGAGCTTGAGAAAGGGCTCAATGCCATTGCGGTTGACGACATCGCGCTCACCTTGGGGCAAAGGATGGACGCTATCGGCGAGTTGCACGCCCGTTATGTCACCGCTGAAAGGGATCTGCCGGACCGTCGCCTGCAATTGATGGGAGTCGACCGGGAAATTGCGAATATTCTGCGGCTTCTCGAACGCCCTGAAGGAGACGAGCCGAGCAGCCTGATGCTCGGAAGTCGCATTTCTGGGAGCATCAGAGATCTCGTTGAACGCCGCTCCGGTATCGACGCGACACTTCAAAACGCGAAGCGCGAAGCCGAAGAGGCGAACCGCCGTCTGATCGAGTTGCGGAGCAAGCTGTCGAGCGAAGCCGCTGCCTCCATAAACGGCAAAGCCATTGCGGCGCTGGCGAGGGAGCTCTCGGCTCTTCGAGAGAACGATCATGCCGCCCGTCGCCGTGTCGCCGAACGCTCCCGTGTGGATCTTAAAGAAACACTGGCGCAGCAGATGTCGGAACTCCGACCGTGGGGTGAAAGCGTTGACCAGGTACGGCAAATGAGAGTGCCGGCACCTTCTGAGCTGGAGGCCTGGAAATCAGCTCTGTCTAAAGCGGAAGCCGAGATCGATCGCTACAGCGATGACAGCGGGCGCCTCACGAGTGAGCTGCGGTGTTTGCGAGCCGAACTGGGTGCATTGAAGAATTCCACCGGCGTCGTGGACGATCTTGAGGCAGCGACGTCGCGATCAGCGCGTGAAGCGGCATGGGCTACGCATCGTGACGCGCTCGATGAATCGACCGCTGCGGCGTTTGAGATCGAGCTGCGGAAAGACGACCTGATCACCAGCGCACGGCTGGGACAGATGAGCGACCTGGCGAAGCTGAATCAAACTTATCAGAGGCTCGCCGTCGCGGAAGCGGAATTAGAGCGCTCAGCGGAGTTGCTGAACGCGGCGAAGTCGAAACGCGAAGCTATCAGGGCCGAAATTCTGGAGTCCGCTCGGAAAATGGCTCTGACCGTTTCTGGCGAGATCAAGCTAGGTGGGCTTGAGGCATGGCTGGGACGCCGCGAAATGGTCCTCGCGACAGCCGACTTGCTCCGGGAGGCCGAAGGTGACTTACGCCAGGCGGAAGCGGACGGCTCGGCGGCGCGCAACCGGCTCTCGGCGGCATTATCGGCGGCAGCCGTTTCCCAGGATCACTCTGACTCCTACGAAGCGCTTTTGGCCAGGGCCCAATTCGCCGTTGATCTTGAAGTCGAACACAAGAATTTGAGGGAGCAACTTGAACGCTGCGAAAGGGAGCAGGCTTTCCGCCAGTCAGCCCTTGAAACGGCAACTGCCGACGAGGCGCAATGGGACGCGTCGTGGGCTGAGGTTTGCAAGAGCTGTTGGCTCGGCGCAGGAGGAACTATCCCCAGCCTCGCAACCGTCAAGGAGGTATTGGACAGACTTGCCGAGCTTGGCCCGGCCACTCAACGGCAAGCCGGCTTGGCAGATCGCATCGCCAAGATGGAGGAAGATCAGGCAGCCTTCTTGCGCGAACTGTCCGTCATGGCTGCGGAACTCGGATTGGACCGATCAGCAGAGAGTGCCCTGAGACTCTGGGCGCTGATGTCCGCGAGAGTGGAAGAGGCTCGGGCGAAAAAGGCAGAAAGGGAATCCAAGCACCTTGCTCTCGAGGATCAGATTCTCAAAAACCGGGACCTGGAGGCTGAAATCGCGATTTGCGAGCGCCGCAAATCTGAAATGACGCAGCTGTTCGGAGTATCTTCGCTGCAGGAGGTAGAGAAGAAGCTGCGCATGATCGAGCAGAGGAGAGACTTGCGCCGGCGGTCCGATACCATCGAACGCGAAATCCGAGAGGCGCTATCAATCCAGGACATGGCCAATGTAGAACAGATGCTTGACGCCGCGGATCGGCCTGCGCTGGAGGTCGAGCAGGTAGAACTCAGGGCCCGGTTTGAGGATCAGGATCGGCGCGTACGGGAGCTGTTTACGGCATACAGCAAAGCGTCCGACGAGGTGGATGCCGTCGACGGCGAGAGTGCCGTGGCTGCTCTTGAAGAGCAACGGCGCACGGTCCTCCTGGAAATCGAGGATAAGGCGTTCAGCTACTTCCGCCTTAGGGCCGGCATCGTCGCGGCCGAGCAAGCCTTGCGCCTCTACCGCGACAAGCATCGCAGTTCGATGATGGTTCGCGCCTCGGAGGCTTTTCAGGTGATCAGCCGCGGCGCCTATCGCGGTCTGGCGACCCAGCCTGACAAGGACACCGAAGTGCTTATTGGCATCGGGGCTGATGGGAGTTCCAAGCTGGCGCAGGAAATGTCAAAGGGAACGCGCTTCCAACTCTATCTCGCGCTCAGAGTGGCCGGCTACCACGAGTTCGCCCAATCTCGCACCCCTGTTCCCTTCATCGCCGACGACATCATGGAGACGTTCGACGACTTCCGTGCCGAGGAAGCCTTCCGGCTATTCGCCGACATGGCGAAAGTGGGTCAGGTGATCTACCTGACGCATCACCAGCATCTTTGTGATATCGCCAGGCGGGTTTGTCCCAATGCGCGCATACACGAGTTGGCGCCGCCGCTCGTCTTGGAAAGCCGTGCGGCCTGATGGGCAGGCACAGAAACCGGATAGCTATCCAAGTATCGGCAACACGACCGCGATGGCCCAACACCGGTCTGAGAGCCGCGTGGCGACGAATTTCTCCACGCCAACCATGCCCATCATGTAAACTTAGGCTCTGAAATCGTCATATGTCGAAGCCCTCAAAGGCTCCATCGCCCCTCAGGCTGATCGCCGAAGGTGCCCCCGTAACACCGGTTACCTGAAGATCCGTTTTCCAGGAGTTATTCCGCCTGCCGTCGCAGGGATCTGCGGAAACCTTATCGAGAAGGGGTCGTGCTGGAGCGTGTTTTCGTTATAGTTGCTTTTCGCCTGGGAGGGAGGCACCTAAGTTAGCCTTGTGCGCAGGTGTTCGCTCGATCGGGCCTGATCGGGTGTGTGTGCATGAAGCTCATTCGGAATAGCGGCAACGAAAGGGTGGTCGATCGACTGCGCGAATGGCTTGTCCAGGACGTGTCCGTTGATTTGATGTCACCGAGCTTTTCCGTGCACGCGTTTGCGGAAGTTCGGGATCTCATCGAGAAGGCAGAGAAGTGCCGCCTGCTGCTGGGTGATGAAACGGCACTCGCGGAGGCGCTTTTCGGCGGCCCTGCCGATATCGCCTTTCGCGGTCAGCTTCATGGCCGTTGGCTTGCACGGCTCGCTGCCGATTGGATCAAGAAGCGTGCAGAGGTCAGGTGCGCTCCTTCGGCGCCACCTCAGTCGCTCATCGTCGTTCAGGGGACGGGAACGCGGCGGGCATTGCTCGGCACTTGCTCCTTCACCACCGAAGGCCTCGGGATCACGCCAGGCGGTCAACTCGGGCTGGTTCAGGCTTCGGACGAGGACGAGGAAGCCGCTGCGTTTGCCGACTGGTTCCGGGCGAACTGGGATGGCATCAAGGCGGGCTCGACGGCAAAGGACAAACTTGTCGGTTTGCTCGAAGACGCAGGCTCCCAGCGCGCGCCGTCGCTTCTCTATTTCCAGATACTGTTTCAGCTATTCAAGGATCTCGGCGACGAGCTCGATGAAGAGCGGATCATCAAGTCCGCGACCGGCATACGAAACACGATCGTTTGGAAGAAGCTGTTCCGGTTCCAGCGTGATGGCGTCGTGGGTGCCATCGATAAGCTAGAACGCATGGGCGGCTGCATTATCGCCGATAGCGTCGGCCTCGGTAAGACGTTCGAGGCGCTGGCGGTCATCAAGTACTATGAGCTTCGCAACGATCGGGTTCTCGTGCTTTGCCCGAAGCGGCTGAGGGACAACTGGACGCTCTACAAGGCCAACGACCGGCGGAACGTCCTGGCCGAGGATCGCCTCAACTACGATGTCCTGAACCACACCGATCTATCCCGCGATGGCGGATTGTCGGGAGATATCGACCTCTCCCACGTCAACTGGGGAAACTACGATCTCGTCGTCATCGACGAGTCCCACAACTTCCGAAACAAGGCGACGCACAAGGACCGCGACACACGCTACGACCACCTGATGAAGCGGGTGATCAAGGCCGGCGTGAAAACCAAGGTGCTCATGCTATCCGCGACGCCGGTGAACAGTCGCCTGGCGGACCTGAAGAACCAGATCGCGTTCATGACCGAGGGCAACGATCTAGCGCTGATAGGCCACGGTATTCCAAGCATCGAGGCGACGATCAGGAAAGCCCAGGCGCAGTTCAACCGCTGGCTCGATTTGCCGGAGGTCGAACGCCGTCCTGCGCGGTTGATGGACATGCTGGGCTTCGACTATTTCAAGCTTCTGGACATGTTGACGATCGCGCGGTCGCGTAAGCACGTTCAGCGCTATTACGGCACGGCCGAGACCGGGCAATTCCCCGAGCGGCTTCGGCCCTTCAATATCAAGGCGGACGTCGATCTGGCAGGCGAATTCCGGCCCATCCGCGAGATCAACAACGAGATCCGGCGGCTGACGCTCGGCGCCTATGCGCCCTTGCGCTACGTGCTTCCGCACAAGCAGGCGGCCTACGACGAAAAATACAGCACGAAAATCCGCGGCGGCGAGAGCTTCTTTCGGCAGGTCGATCGCGAGGAAAGCCTGATCCACCTTCTTCGGGTGAACATCCTGAAGCGCATGGAGAGTTCGGTTGCCTCATTCGCTCTCACCATCAAGCGGCAGCTCGCCGACGTTGAGGGCCTGCTTTCGAAGATCGACGCGCACGTTGAGTCGGTTGAAGAAGCGACGATCGACGACATCGACGTTGACGACTCTGCGTTCGAGTCTCTGCTCGTCGGGCGAAAGGTGAAGGTGCTGCTTCAGGACGTTGACCGCGTGCGTTGGCGGCAGGACCTCATCGAGGACCGTAACCGCCTCGCGACGCTTCTATCAGCGGCCCGCTCTGTGACGGCGGATCGGGACGCAAAGCTGGAAGCACTGAAGCAGGTGATCGCCAAGAAAGCCCACGAGCCGATCAACGACGGTAATCGAAAGCTGCTTCTTTTCACCGCCTTCGCCGATACCGCGGATTATCTTTACCGAGAGCTGGCGCCCTGGGCGAAAAGGACGTTGGGATTAAACGCCGCGGTGGTCACTGGCACTGGCGCGAACAAGACCACCATGCCGGGCATGCGCAGCGATATGAGCACGATCCTCAGCGCTTTTTCGCCGCGCTCGAAGGAGCGGCCCGCGGAAATGGCGGTCGAAGGCGAGATCGATTTGCTGATCGCCACCGACTGCATTTCGGAAGGCCAGAACCTTCAGGATTGCGACTTTCTGATCAACTACGACATTCACTGGAACCCCGTTCGGATCATCCAGCGGTTTGGCCGCATCGACCGGATCGGTTCTCCGAACACCAAGATTCAGCTCGTCAACTTTTGGCCGAACATGGAGCTGGACGAGTATCTCGATCTCGAATCCCGCGTGAGCGGTCGCATGGTGCTGCTGGACGTTTCGGCGACCGGCGAGGAGAACGTCATAGAGTTTCAGGCAGGCAACCAGATGAACGATCTGGAATACCGCCGCGCCCAACTTCAGAAGCTGCAAGACGCCGTGATCGACCTCGAAGACCTGTCGAGCGGCGTCTCGATTGCTGACCTCACGCTAAACGATTTCCGCATCGATCTTTCCGGCTATCTGCGGGAGAATAAGGAGCGCCTCGAAGCGCTGCCGCTTGCGACCTATGCGGTCACGTCGGCCCCGCGAAGCACCGCCGCGAGCGTCGACACGGGCATTCAGCCCGGCGTGATCTTCTGCCTTCGCGCGGTTGGCGACGCGGCGCTGAAATCGCCGGAGCCGGGCTATCCCTTGAGCCCGCACTACGTCGTGCATGTTGGCGAGGACGGCGAAATCAAGCTTCCCTACACACAGGCGAAGCAGGTGCTGGATGCTTTGAAGAAGCTCAGCCTCGGCCGCGATCTGCCCGACGCGGAAGCCAGCATCCGGTTCGACAAGGCGACGCGCTTCGGCAGGGACATGGAGCCATTTCAGAAACTGCTCGCCCGGGCTGTCGCGTCCGTCGTTGGCAAGAAGGAAGAGCGGGCAGTCGCGAGCCTCTTTTCGCCAGGCGGTACCCACGCCATGAAGGGCGAGTTTGCCGGGATCAACGACTTCGAGGTTGTCGCGTTTCTTGTGGTGCTTCCGGACGCCGAAGGTGCAGCGGCGTGACGACGGAAGCCGGCATCCTCGCAGTTGTCGAGGCTTTGGGCTTGCCGCCCGAAGCCCGCGTGGATGCGCGGGTGCCGAAGAAGCTTCTCGTGGAACAGGGCGCGCCGACCGCCTCCGACAAGCGTGCCATTCAGGACGGGATCGACGAGCTGCAATGGCTTGCCGCCTGCAAGCCAACCACCATCGGCGTGCCGAGCTTCGCTGATGATACGCGGGAATACCTTGAGATCGCGGTCGTTGCCTGTGCCTTTCGGCCTGATGCGAAGGCCGCGCGTCTGATCGAATTGATCCACCGCGCCATTCCCTACCCAGTGGTTCTCGTTACCTCCGACGAACAGGGTGTCGCGCTATCGGTGGCGCACAAGCGCCATGCGCAAAACGAAGCAGGTAAATTCGTCATCGAGCGCGTCGTTTCGATTGCTGGAATTAGCAAAGAACAGTTGAATCCCAACGAACAGGCGTTTCTCGAAAGTCTAGCCCTTGCCAAGCAGTCCCGCTGCAACCTATGGACCTTGTATGAGGGTTGGCTGGTCCGAATCGAAGCGCTCAGCGCCGCCAGGCTGAGCGGCGCCTTTGCAGCGAGCGATGACGCCGTGACGATCGAGCGCCGCCGCGAAGCCCTCGAAGCCCAATCCCGGCTGATGCGCGAGATCATCGATCTTCGCGCCAAGGCCACCCGCGAGAAGCAGCTGAACCGGCGCGTCGATCTCAACTTAGAGATCCAGCGCTTGGAGGCCGAGATCGCAGCCCACCAGAAAAAACTTTGAGAACGGAACGCGTGGACATCCGAATACGAGAATGGATCTGAGGGGCAACATGACTTCCACGGTACTTTGGCGGCGGCTTAGTGCGACAGATTTTAGGGCAATCAACGGGAATGCTTCGCCGTATGGCCGCGGAGGCGGAGCCATGCACATAGCCCTTGGCGTGCGCACTGCCCAATTTCCCATCGACAACTTCCTAGGTGCCTCGGGGAAGACCGATGCAACCATCTCAGCTGCCGCCGATCGTGAAAGAACACAGGTGGGAGAGCTAGCCTTTAGCGGAAATCCAAAGCGCAGAGGTGGTGAATGGCGAATCCGTGATCAGTACAGCAACCGCCACCCCGCATGGGCATCGACCGCCGGTTTCCCCACAACTTACGATGCCAGCGATCCGCCCTACATCTTGGTATTCAAGAGCGGAAAATCATTTCACGCGCGGTTTTCTCTTGAAAGCAGCTTGAGAAAGATGAGCCCTGCGAGCAGACCAAAGGGGATTCTTTCCAACAATATCGGAATTGCGATAGCGCCACATGAGTTTGTCAATTCGCTACTTGTTCCACAGACAAGGAGGCTAGATGAATTTGAGATACAAAGGGACACGACTGTCGCAGAAGAATTCGACCCGAAGAATATTTCCGACGGTCGTAAGCGCATAATCGCTTCGGTGATCCGGCGGTTGGGGCAACAGACTTTTCGCCGCAAATTGATCTCCGCGTACGGCGGACAATGCGCCTTGACATGCTGCAAGACGCCCTGGGTTCTGGAAGCTGCGCATATCAGTCCATATCGGGGGATAAAGACGAACGCGGTTTCTAATGGGCTCTTGCTTCGAGCGGATGTTCATACACTTTTCGACCTCGCCCTCGTTGCCATCGAGCCCACGAAGTTAGTCGTTAGAGTTTCGAAGCTTCTAGAGGGATCGATGTATGAAGCTCTCGACGGCAAGCATCCCGTGCTGCCGGCCAAGGCCGCCCTTCACCCAAGCGTGGCAGCGCTCGAATATCACTACGGACTTTTCCACCCTTAGCTGCTCCCAACACAAGAAGAACATCTGCGAATGGAAGGCGTGACGATGGCCAATATCGAGAAGCTCGACCCAAGGAGCTCAATCACCAAAAGTGCCGACATTGTAGCGGACAACGTCGAGTCCTTAAGGTCCCTTTTCCCGGAGGCATTCAAGGAGGGGCGAATTGATCTCGGGGTTCTCCGGGAGCTGCTGGGTGCTGTCGTTGATGAGCGCGACGAGAGATACGGGCTGAACTGGCATGGCAAACGCCGTGCGCGACAGATCGCGCTGACGCCGTCCACCGGCACGCTACTGCCATGCCGGGACGAAAGCGTCGATTGGGACGCTACCCAGAACATTATGATCGAAGGCGACAATCTCGAAGTCCTTAAGCTCTTGCAGAAGAGCTACGCCGGCAAGGTGAAGCTTATATACATCGATCCGCCCTATAACACGGGAAAGGATTTCGTTTATCCTGATGACTATAGCGACAATGTCAGGAACTATCTTGAGCTTACGGGGCAGGTTGAAGGCGGTCGAAAGATTTCGTCGAATACTGAAGCGTCTGGCCGGTTTCACACCGACTGGCTGAACATGATTTATCCGCGTTTGAAGCTCGCAAGAAACCTTCTCCATTCAGATGGTGTAATTCTAGTTTCGTGCGACGACGGTGAAGTCGCGAATCTCCGCGCTATATTGAATGACATATTTGGTGAGGAAAATTTCGTTGCGCAATTTGTGTGGAAGGCTCGTCAGTTTACTGATGCACGCGCAAACACAAACATATCAACCGACCATGAGTACATCGTCGCCTATGCCCGGGACGATGGCTTCTCGCTCAAGGGTGTGGGCCGCGATGAGTCGAAATTCGGAAATCCAGACGGTGATCCGCGTGGGGATTGGATGAGCCGTAGCATGCTCGGCCTTGCTACGAGAGATCAGCGACCAAACCTTCACTACGACGTCGTCGATCCGTTGACTGGACGGGTGTTCCCCCCGAATGCCTCCACGGGATGGCGATATTCGAAAGATAAGATGGCGGAGCTGATATCCGAGGGAAAAGTTCTGTTTCCCAGGAATGATGACGGAAGACCTCGCGAGAAGAAATTTCGGAGCGAGATGCGATCGGAGTTCATTGCATTCCGGTCGATTATTGATGGTGTACATACAGCAGATGGGACCCAGGAGATACGCTCACTGTTCGGCGTTGACCTCTTTGCGTTCCCAAAACCGACAGCGCTGATTGCGAGTCTCATTGAGCAGGTCGCCGCGGATGGTGATATCGTTCTGGATTTTTTTGCCGGGTCGGGAACGACCGGACACGCCCTTTTGAAGCAAAATGCTGCGGAGAACCTAAAGCGCCGATACGTCCTTGTCCAACTTCCCGAGCCTCTCGACCCCAGTAACAGAGAACAAAAGGTTGCATCGGATTTCTGCGATAAGTTGGGAAAGCCTCGCACTATAGCCGAACTAACTAAAGAAAGGCTCCGACGTTCTGCAGCGCGGATCGATGAAGAAAATCCCCTCTTCAAGGGTGATTTTGGGTTCCGCGTCTTCAAGCTTGCATCATCGAATATCCGCGCGTGGGAGCCGGTCGCAGCCGATCTCGAAAGCAGCCTGCTGAAGAATGCTGAGCATCTCGTCCAAGGTCGCAAGGAGCAGGACGTGCTCTATGAGCTGCTGTTGAAGCTCGGGCTCGATCTTTGCGTGCCGATCGAGACGAAGAGCATCGCCGGCAAGTCCGTGAATTCCATCGGTGGGGGTGCGCTGATCGTCTGCCTTGCCGATGGGTTGAGCAAGGACGTGGTCGAGCCGCTAGCTTCGGGGATCGTGACGTGGCGCACGGCGCTTGCACCTGCCGTCGACACGCGCGTCGTGTTCAAGGATTCGGGCTTCGCCGATGATGTCGCCAAAACCAACATGGCGGCGATCCTCAGTCAGAACGGCATCACCGACGTTCGCAGCCTGTAGGAGGGGTTCGATGAAACTGCATTTCGAACCCGATCTCGACTACCAGAAGCTGGCGATCGAGTCCGTCGCTGATTTGTTCCGCGGCCAGGAGATCAACCGCACCGAATTCACGGTGACGCGCCGCCCACTGGCCGAACGCACCGGGCAAGGCAGCCTCGATCTTGGCGGCTTCCTGGGCGCGCAAGGCGAACTAGGCCTGGTTGAAAGCGAACTCGGCATCGGCAACCGCCTGACGCTGCTCGATGACGAGATCATCGGAAATCTGAACGACATCCAGCTTCGCAATGGCCTCGCGCCGTCAACGGCGCTCACCTCCGGCGACTTCACCGTCGAGATGGAGACCGGCACAGGCAAAACATACGTCTATCTGCGCACCATTTTCGAGCTGAACCGGCGCTACGGCTTCACCAAGTTCGTGATCGTCGTGCCTTCGGTCGCGATCAAGGAGGGCGTCTACAAGACGCTTCAGATCACCGAAGAGCACTTCAAGGGCCTCTATTCCGGCCAGCCCTTCGATTATTTCCTCTACGATTCCGGCAAGCTGGGGCAGGTACGCAATTTCGCGACCAGCCCGAACATTCAGATCATGGTGGTGACGGTCGGCGCCATCAACAAGAAGGACGTGAACAACCTCTATAAGGACAGCGAGAAGACCGGTGGCGAGCGCCCGATCGACTTGATCCGCGCCACACGGCCGATCCTGATCGTGGATGAGCCGCAAAGCGTTGATGGTGGTCTTGAAGGCCGCGGGCGTTCGGCTCTCGCGGAGATGAACCCGCTCTGCACGCTTCGCTATTCGGCCACCCATGTCGACAAGCACCACATGGTATTTCGCCTCGATGCGGTCGATGCCTATGAGCGCAAGCTTGTTAAGCAGATCGAAGTTGCGTCGATGGAGGTCGAGGGCGGGTACAACAAGGCATATGTGCGCTTTGTTTCGGCCAGCAACGGCAAGGGACCAGTGACGGCGCGCGTCGAGATCGACGTTCAGGATGGCAAGGCGGTGCGTCGCAAAGAGGTGGTCGTTCAGGACGGCGACGATCTTCAGGAACTCACAAAGCGTGCCGTGTATGCCGATTGCCGGATCGGCGAGATCCGCGCCGCGAAGGACAGCCAGCTCCTGGAAGTAAAGCTTCCGGGTGGCGAAACCTTCCTGTCGCCCGGCGAGGCGGTTGGTGACGTGGACGCGGACGCCATGAAGCGGCTGATGATCCGCCGCACGATCCAGGAGCATCTGGAAAAGGAAAAACGCCTCGCGCCGCTGGGCATCAAGGTGTTGAGCCTCTTCTTCATCGACGCCGTTGAGCACTACCGGTCGTATGACGAGGACGGTAGTGCGATGAAGGGCAAATACGCGCGTATCTTCGAGGAAGAATATCGCCGCGCGGCGAAGCTCCCGGAGTTCGTCAGCCTGTTCAAGGAAGTCGATCTCACTTCGGAAGCCGAGGAGGTTCATGACGGCTATTTCTCGATCGACAAGGCGCGGCGCTGGACCGATACGGCGGACAATAACCAGGCAGGCCGGGACAACGCCGAACGCGCCTACAACCTGATCATGAAGGACAAGGAGAAGCTGCTGGGCTTCGAGACCAAGCTCAAGTTCATCTTCTCCCACTCGGCCCTCAAGGAGGGCTGGGACAATCCGAACGTCTTCCAGATATGCGCGCTCCGCGAGATGGGCACGGAACGCGAGCGTCGCCAGACGATTGGCCGAGGCCTGCGCCTGTGCGTCAATCAGCAAGGCGAGCGGTTACGCGGGTTCGAGGTCAATACGCTGACCGTCGTCGCTACCGAAAGTTACGAGGAGTTCGCCGAGAACCTGCAAAAAGAGATCGAGAGGGACACCGGCGTTAAGTTCGGGATTGTCGAGAAGCACCAGTTCGCCGCCATTCCAGTGGCGAAGGCTGATGGCTCAACGGGCATGCTGGGATTCGACGCATCCGCCGCGATCTTCGAGCACTTGAAGACGCAAGGTTTCGTTGACCCGAAGGGTAAGGTGCAGGACACGCTGCGCGCGGCGCTGAAGGACGGCACTTTCGCTTTGCCGAAAGAACTCGAAGGGCATGTTGCGGCGGTTCGCGAGCTGTTGAAGAAGGTCGCCGGCAAGCTCGATATCAAGAACGCCGACGAGCGCGTCGTCGTCAAAACACGGCAGGCCATTCTGGAAAGCGCGGAGTTCCAGGCGCTTTGGGATCGCATCAAGCACAAGACGACCTATCGCGTTCACTTCGACAATGAAAAGCTGATCGCCGACTGCGCCAAGGCAATCGCCAACGGCCCGCCGGTTTCCAAGGCGCGTGTCCGGATCAGGAAGGCCGATCTTTCCATCGGCCAGGGTGGCGTTGAAGCCACGGAGCGCGACAAGAACAGCGGGATGATCGTCACGATCGAGGAGGGTGACATCGCGTTGCCCGACGTGCTCACCGATCTCCAGGATCGCACCCAACTCACGCGCAAGAGCCTTGTCCGCATCCTCACCGAGTGCGGGCGGTTGAAGGACTTCAAGCGCAATCCGCAGGCCTTCATCGAGATCGCGGGTGAAGTGATCAACCGCACCAAGCGGTTGGCGTTGGTCGATGGGATCAAATACCAGCGGATCGGTGACGAGCACTACTACGCTCAGGAACTTTTCCAGCAGGAAGAGCTAACGGGCTATCTGAGGAACATGCTCAAGGACGCAACGAAGTCAGTCTTCGAGCACGTTGTTTACGATTCCGGCGGCGTCGAACGGACGTTCGCGGAGCAGCTCGAAAAGAACGAGTCGGTGAAAATCTACGCCAAGCTTCCGGCGTGGTTCAAAGTGCCGACGCCGCTGGGTACGTACAATCCCGATTGGGCGGTGCTGGTGGAGGTCAGCGGCGAGGAGCGTCTCTATTTCGTGATCGAGACGAAGGGCAGTTTGTTCACCGACGATCTTCGCGATAACGAAGCGGCGAAGATCATGTGTGGCGAGGCTCACTTCAAGGCGCTTGAGATCGATCCGAACCCGGCCCGCTACATCAAGGCAACGAAGATCGACGACCTGATGGAGCGTTGTTGACTGACTGGCATACGCCCGCACCTGATGTAGGGAACAGGCGACTAGGAATGGGTGTTGATGTCCTGCTCAATTTGCCGTGCTGACTCCAGAATGTCATCGAAACTCGGCGGAGTGCCGAAGATCATGGCCGCCGTATTGGCATAGTCGCGCGTGAGCGCGCCCACCATATTTGGAGCGGGTGCGATCGCGAAGCTGCCCGGGACTGCTGAAGCGAGGTCATAGTCGGGACGGTCGAAAAACATTCGTGCGTGCCGCACACAATCGGCGCCAAGATCGAGATCGCCCAGCGCGGCCTTTCCGGTCTCGGATCCGAGAAGACAGTGCAGGTCGTAATAGTGCCGAGACACCCGCTGGCCTTCCTGCCGCAGTTCGCCGCGCCGCTCGTACCAGCGGCGCAATCCATGGGCGATCACCACCTTGTCCCAAAAGGTGCGGGTCGCCTCGATCGTGGTCACATTGGCGACGGTGAGATCAATGCCTGCCGCTTCCTCCGCGACATAGGGCGTGATCGTGATGGGGCGATTGGGATCGAGCGCCGATTTCGCCCCGGACTCGAGGCGTATGGCCCGTCGCACATAGGCGCCATCACGCGGCTCGACCTCGGGATACCAGAGCAGCAGGGTCTGACCATCGGCATCGGCTTCGTCGAGCTCCACCCGTCCGGCGCCGTTCGTAATGTCGGTAAGTTGAGCGGTGAGGAAGTCTCGCAGCGGGCCTGTGATATACGCACGGCAGGCGTCCCGGATGGCGTCGAGCTTGGCGCGGCGCTTCTTGTTCGACAGTCCCTCAAGCTCTTCGACGGAGGCAGCCTCGCCGAGATCGTCGCGGAACACGGTAACGTCGATGTCCTCGGAAAAACGCTGGATGAGGCCGTAGCCTTTTGACAGCGACGTCCCGCCCTTGAAAAGCAGCCGTGGCTCCCCCGCAGGCCGTTCGTGGTAGAGCGAATTGAGGGTCCAGCAGACCCAGAAATCCTTTTCGACATTGCCCACCGGAGCGCCGATCCGATTGGCCGTGGCGAGGAACAGGTCGAGCCGGTCACGTGGGGATGCCGCGATGATCTGGCAGTAAGCATCGGTACTCATGGCTTCGCCTCGTGCGGGTCCGCCCTCAGGATTTCGCGGAGGAACTCCTGCATCCAGATCGGCACGGCGGAGAGACCGGCGCGCAGATCCTCGCGAATGGCCTCGCCGTGCTTGGGGTCGGCAAACAGGCGGCGCAACGTCGCTTGGATACGCTTCCGTTCGCCCTTCTGGGTCAGCATGTCCTGCATCCAATGCAAGGCCTGGACGACCCGCATCCCCGGCCGATCCGCCCAATAGAGGCGGCTAGGGGCAGCGTATTTGAAGTGGATTTCCTGCGTGCCGAGCTTGATTGACTTCAACCGCGCATCGACCAGCACTTCTATTCGGGCGGGGACGGCGGTCGTCAGGCCGAGGTCGTTGGCGGCCGTCATACCATCGATGACGGCGCGCGCCCGATCGCGGCGCGTGACGGCGCGGATCACAGCGCGATAATCCGGCACGGTGGCGCGGCCAGTCAGGTTGTTCGTGCGCGGCCGGTCATAGAGGCCTCGGTCGATCCGGCGCAGCTCCCCGGCGGCTGCCAGGCGCTGCAGGGTTTTGTCCACGGCAGCGCGCGCGCCGAGATCGGCGAAGTCGCCGGGGGTCCAGACCTCGTCGGGTTTGGACTCAATGCGGGCAAGCAGGCGCGAGCGAAGATCGGTATCGGGCTCAACGATGGGCATGTCCGAAATATGCTACAATTTCGGACAAAAGGCAAGGTATGAGTCCGAAATATGCTACAATTTTCGGACACTCCGCGGTCGCGCGCGCTGAGGCGCGCCGCCATTTCGCCGCTGGCGGCGCCAGTCGAGTTACCCCCGGCGCGGATGCTGTAGGTGTCTCTCGAACACGTTTGGATCGCGCAGCACTGGTCCCCGTGCTGAGAGATCGGCTTTGGCCCGGTTTCCCGCGCCAATGCGTAGGACGACATTAAAGACGAAAACGTTTTCCGGGTTGCCCCCTCAATCTGGAATACATGGAGGCCGAATATTACCTGCGCGGCTCCACCGGGAAAGGAATCGACGATTCCGATGCCGGTCCGGAGGGATTGTAGGCCAGGTGATCGGCCGAAAGTGTCCTTGCGAGAGGCGAGGGCGGCCTTGGTCCGTTCAGAGATCAGCCGCCGCTCTTTCTCGGCGAGCGCGGCATACAGGTGAAAGCCTAAACGGGTCAGCGTTTGTGCCAAGTTCGGCTACCTTGAGACGAGCGGGGACGACCATCTGCTTTCGACTGCGGTTAATCGGCGGCATGGACAAGCTCGTTGACGAGAACGGGCCGAGACGGAAGGACTGGGCTATGGAACCCTGAACAGGCGCATGTTGTTGGTGGTCATTGCCGGCCCCCCTATCTGGACCCGCAAAATCCAAACAGAAGGAGTAACGAGTGTTGGCCAGTCACCGAGGAAGGCGCGTCCGCGCTGAGATTGCTCTTGCCCAGAACCTGATGCTCGCGCCCTGGGTTGTGGGGTTGCGGTTGCCGATCCTGGTTGCCGAGGCAACCGGTTCGCTGGTTTCAGGTCGGCCGGAAACCGTCAAGGCGGTGAGCGAAAAAGTTTCGGCCCTTGCGCAGGGGATTCTTGCGGCACAGGTGGCTTGGACGCGGGGCGCATTGACATTGCCGCTCGCCATAGCCGACGCGTCATCGCCGCTGGCCGATATCGGGCGATCAATGGCCCTTGCTGCTCTTGAGCCTGCGGGGCGGCAGGTTCGCCTAAATCACCGCCGGCTTTCCAGGCGCCGCAAACGGTGAAGCCGCAAGAGGCGAAAACACCCGTGGCAACGCTGCAACTGCCGCAGTCCATATGAGTATGCGAAGGCAGTGTAAAACTTGGCGGAATTTCAATGAAACCTCTTCCGGGGCGGCGGCGCAGAAAATGATTTCTACCACCGTATACCCGGGCGGTCGCAATCACCTGACAGACGCGAAAAGAACGCGCCGTCGGCGGATTGACACTTCAGTTGGGATACAGCTCCTTGCCGTTAATAGAGGCGTCGGGAACTGAGCTTCGGTTCGGCGGTTAAAAAGAGGAGAGTTACGGAGGTTAAGGTGAACGGCTTGCTGAAGACTGGACTTTCGACAGGCGTGACCGGAACGGTCGCAAGTGTTGTGACGGCGGCGTTCCTCGCCCTTCTGGCCAAAGCCGAAGGAAAGTCGGCGCTGCAGCCGACCAACGCCACCAGCCACTGGCTCCACGGCGACAAGGCTGGTGCGATTAGGAAGGCCGACCTCGCGCACACGGCGGTCGGCTTGGGCACCCATCATGCTTCGGCCATATTCTGGGCCGCTCCTTTCGAGGCTTGGCTCGCCAGAAATCCTCCGCGGTCGCCGCTACTGATGCTGCGCGATGCCTCCGCGTTAGCCGCGATCGCCGCGGCTGTGGACTATCTCGTTGTGCCGAAGCGGCTGACCCCGGGCTGGGAGACAGTGCTTTCTAAGCGCTCCATCGCAGCTGCGTATGTAGCGCTCGCTCTGGGTTTGGCTGCCGGCGGACTAGTCGCGCAGGAGATGCGAAAGGCGAAGTAGGGCAATAGCGCCGCGCATTTCGTGGCCATTGAACGCCTGTGCAAGAGCTTCTGTACTACGGCACGAAGTGGAGAACCGTTCGGCCGCGACCGCGGGTGTGTCGATTCAGTTCGTGAACACAAACCCGGACGGCCTCGCAAATCTCGGCCTCCACCCGCCGCTGACGCTGCACTGCGCCCAGATGGTGCTTGCGGCGCGCGCATGGAGTGCGGCAAAGCCGGACCAAGATACCTCGTCGACAGCGCAGATGGTGCCGCTGGCGTCACACGCCGCGCCGTCGCAGATCCGGAGCTTTGACTGGTCGGATTCGGATCAACGCTGGAGCTCTGCGATGATCGCTTCCCGTACCCTTTTCTTTGATCATCAGTTTACTCCCGGATCCCAGGTCTCTGGCTATCTGTGGCCCGCCAGCCCAAGTGGAGGCGCCCGCTGTCGTCCGGACGTGAGTAAGAGCAAAGCCGTTTTTTTTGGCTTATTCGCCACAGGTCCAGCTGCAGATCCTGTTCAAGCACCTCATAGGACATGTGGCGGGACAGCAGCCGTAGCCTCCTTCATCAGCACCATGGTCAAAGCTTCTCCAGGATAGCGATGCCGAATGCCGTATTTCCGCAGCCTTGCGGGATGAAATCGAATCCGTGAGTCTTCCAGCTAATTCCCGATCTGTTGAAAAGAGGTCCGGCGACCGGACGCGGCGGGCAACGTGCCGTAGAGATCGAGCAGCACCCAGTTCCCCGTATGGAAACTGTAGCCTTGTCAGCGACGCATGGCCGAGAGGCTGCGCCTGGTTTTCCATTCCTGGAACGCCACAATGACTTTGCCATTGTTGTCATAGGCACCTGCAGGAGGCCGGCCATGAATACATTCCCTATCACGCGCGGCTTGCCACGGTGGTGTTGCTGTTGCCAGCCGCGCAGACCTTCGTGCAATCTTCCGGGCAAGGCGCGTCACCAACAACTACACATAGACGAGATGTGGGCGTCGAGGTTTCGCTCGGCAGGCAAGAAGTGAAAAAAGCAGATTGCAGCCGAGCTGGGAATCGCTGAGGCTGAGGTGCCCCTTGCGAGTTTATCTACCGATCGAATCAGCCAAGCAGGTCTGCTCGCAAAAAGTGTTCGAGGCGCGCGCCAATGCGGACCGAAGTGCACTGCGACAAAATACATCCCCGGAGATTGCCGAGGCTGCGCGAGATCACCCGCAAACGTGCGCTGTTCCCGAGCAATGATCAAGACGTGTCTTCAGCAACGGCATGTGCCGGGCTGCCGCCATCATTGCAGCCGTTTACTGGGTCTGCAGCCATACGGATCAAGGTCGTCGACCTGGATGAGAAGAAGAAAGCCAAAGTTCTCGCGAAGAAAGGGAAAACCCTTAGGCAGGTCGGCGCACGAGCAGCCGCCGTGCGCGGCGTTCCGCTGATCGACCTTCGCATTGTCTGCGGCGAGGACGCCGACTTTGCCAACGCCATCGAGCCTTCGGAACAGGGCAGCAAAAAGATTGCCGCGGGAATCGTGTCGTTCCTTGCCAAGCACGAATTCCGAAGCGGGCGTGCCGAACTGATTGTTCGGTAGGAGAGCTTGCAGTTGCCATTCATAGGCGATCGGGCCTTCCTCAGCGTTGCGGAGGACGAGGCAGCCGCTGAGCGGGCGTTTGTGGCCCTCCCAAGCGCGGACTTGTTCTCCCCCATCATCTCTCAGGAAACCGCCATCCTTGTGCGCCCCGACACCCTGGTCGCCATCGGTCGCATCGCGGGGGGCACTGTGGTCGAGAACCATTCATTGATCTGGGCGCTTGAGGGTTCTGCCGGTGCGCTATTGCTCGTCGGTAGGGCTTCGGGGCTGGCGAGTCTGCCAAGGCGAGCAACGACAGGCGATGCCGGCAGACATTACGTTACGGCACTTGATATTGCAGTGCAGCAAGCGTAGAGCACCGCGCGCTTATCGGAGTGTCGTCCATGGCCCTTACCAATGCTGGTAACGAGGCAGAACCTGTCGAACAATCGAGCCATTCTGAGGTCGAGCAGCACAGCACCAAGGTGCTGATGCTGGGCGCACTCGGTGTCGTTTACGGCGATATCGGCACCAGCCCGATCTATGCATTTCGCGAGGCGTTGCATGCATCAGCCGGTGGCAACGTCGCCAACCGTGGCGACATCCTCGGCGTACTCTCGCTGATCATCTGGTCGCTGACGATCACCGTGACGATCAAATACATCATGTTCGTGCTCCGCGCCGACAATCGAGGCGAGGGCGGAGTGCTGTCGCTTATGGCGCTGGCGCGCAACAGTTTCCCGACCCGCTCTGCGGTGATCCTCGGCATCGGCATCGTCGGCGCGGCGCTTTTTTTCGGCGACGCAGTCATTACGCCGGCAATCTCGGTACTGTCGGCGGTCGAAGGTATGAATGTCGTCACGCCGACATTCCAGCCCTATGTGGTGCCGCTGACACTGGCCATCCTGGCGATCGTGTTTGCGGTACAGCGGTTTGGCACCGGCGGCGTAGGATTGGTGTTCGGGCCCGTTACCGCGCTGTGGTTCCTGGCCATCGGCCTTTCCGGCCTCAACCACATCATGGACGACCCGGAAATCCTGCTGGCAATCAGCCCGCATTATATCGTGTCATTCCTGATCAACTCGCCCGAAGTCGCCTTCGTCACGGTTGGTGCGGTTTTTCTCGCCGTCACCGGCGCCGAGGCGCTCTATGCCGACCTCGGCCATTTCGGGCGCAAGCCGATCGTGCTTGCCTGGCTGGCGGTAGTGTTTCCTTGCCTGTTGCTCAGCTATGTCGGGCAGGGCGCCTTCGTGCTGGCGCATGGCGGTGTCGTCGGTCATCCCTTCTTCGAGATGAACGAGGGCTGGACGCTTATCCCGATGGTGGTGCTGGCGACGGCGGCGACCGTGATCGCCAGCCAGGCGGTGATCTCCGGCGCCTTCTCGCTGACCAGGCAGGCGGTACAGCTCAACATGCTGCCGCGTTTCGTGATCCAGCATACGTCGGAAAAACAGTCGGGCCAAATCTACCTGCCGCGCGTCAACCTGCTGCTGGCGCTGGTGGTGATGCTGCTGGTGGTCGGCTTCGGCGAATCCAGCAGACTGGCCTCGGCTTACGGTATTTCGGTGACCGGCAACATGCTGGTGACGAACATACTGCTTTTTGTCGTCATGACGCGCATCTGGAAATGGCCGCTCGGCGTCGCGATCGCCTTGATGGCGGTGTTCGCCTTCATCGATACCGGCTTCTTTGCAGCCAACATCGTCAAGGTATTCGAAGGCGGCTGGGCCTCGCTTGCCATTGCCGCAGTGATCGTGATGACCATGTGGACTTGGATAAGAGGCACCAGGTACCTATTCGACAAGACGCGCAGGAACGAGATCCCGCTCGATTTCCTTGCCGGCAATTTGTTGAAGAAGAAACCACAGCTGGTGTCCGGTACGGCCGTGTTCCTGACCAGCGATCCGCAAAGCGCGCCGACGGCGCTGATGCACAGCCTGAAGCACTACAAGGTGCTGCACGAACAGAATGTCATCCTCTCGGTGGTGACGGCGCAGCAGCCCATGGTGCCCGATAGCGACCGGGTCAAGATGGAAACGATCAACGATTTGTTCATGCGGGTGACGCTGACCTTCGGCTACATGGAACAGCCCAACATCCCGCGTGCGCTGGCGATCTGCCGCAAGCAGGGCTGGAAGTTCGACATCATGACGACCTCCTTCTTCCTGTCGCGGCGCTCGCTCAAGGCGTCGCCCAATTCCGGCATGCCGGTGTGGCAGGACAAGCTGTTCATCGGCTTGGCGCGCACGGCAGCCGATGCGACCGAGTATTTCCAGATCCCGACTGGACGTGTGGTTGAGATCGGAACGCAGGTGGCCGTTTAGGCATGCCCGGTTGAGCAGAATCAATTGGCATTTCCCGAGCCGGTGAATGCCTGACCGGGCGGAGGCCACGATGCTTGCGCCCAACTGAGGTCCGGTTCCAGCCCGAAGCTTCCGGCCCCAAAGCCGTCCCTTTACGTCTACGATCATTCCCGTTCCCATTGTCTTGCCGACCCACCAGTCGAGATGCGCTGAAACGACCTCGCCGGTCAGCAACTTATTCATTTGAACGTAATCGATGTGCCGCAAGTCCGACCTTCAATCTTTCAGTTCACAGGCAAGCGTTCCCAAAATCGGCGTGCCGCCTAACCGGCGCCGCATCGTGACCTGTCAGGAAGCCATGCAGGCGCGAGACAGAAGCTGGCTCGAGGCCGCCGGCCTGGTGCTGGTCCGGCAGCGGCCGGGCTCGGCCAAAGGCTTCATGTTCCTCACCATGGAGGGTGAGACGGGCGCGGCAAACGTCGTCGTCTGGGTCGAGATCTTCGAGAAATTCCGGCGCGTGCTTCTTGCGTCGGCCATGCTCGGCGTCCGCGGACGCATCCAGCGGGAAGGGGAGGTGGTGCACCTCGTCGCCCACGAGCTGACCGATCTGTCGGCCTAGCTGGCCAGCGTGGGAAACCGCGAGACGCCGTTTCCGTTGCCGCACGGCCGCGGGGACGAAGCTCATCACGGCGGATCGGGCATCGATCCGCGCGGCATGCCGAAGGGGCGCGACATCGTCGATGCCCATGACCATATCGACCATATCAAGGTCAAGACGCGGGACTTCCGGTAGCGCTTCCGGACGGCCACTTCAGCAGGATGGTTGTGCCCACTATTGTCGGGCAGGGTTAACGGCCGATTGGCAGCAGGTCACCCCATGCCGGATCCCAAATGTCGTCGCTCTCAAGCGCAACGACTGCCCGCACCTTTTTAAAGTCGGCGAGCACCTCGACGGCAGGACGCCGCCCCGTTTCCTGAGCCGCGGCGTAGCCGGTGTATTCGTGACCGTCCGGCTCAAACCACTCCAACGATTCCACGGTAGCCATGGCGTCGCCCTTGCGGCCGCGCGTGATGCGAATGATCGTGATCCCATCCTCGGCGCTCGCGTCCATGGAGACACGCTGCCAACGCTTCATCATGCTCTACCCCCATCTTGTTCCAAGGCGGTCGGATCATCTCAATGAGCCCTGCCTCGGGGCCGGCGGCCATTGGCCGGGAGCCCGTTCCACCCCAGCGCCAGCGGAACAGCGATGTAAACCTCGAAAGTGGTCCCGGCGCCCACCTGCTCGCGGTGATCTCGTTCAGCCGCCAGCTTACCATGCATAACGCACCAGGGCTCGCAAGGGCTTGTGAACAATCTCGAACCATTTGCTCACTTCCAAGCGGCGTCTATACGACCAATATGACGCGTGGGACCGCAGCCTGACGATGTCCTGACACACAATCGAAGCAGCTCACTGACTGGCCTGTGCCAGGATGACCCGAGATCCCGGGACAGCGCTTTGGCTGCGAACATTTCATTGCGATTGCCCGCGATGATTTGGAACATCTCAATACGTTGATGATAATCAGCTCCTTGGGAGCCCTGATTTACTGGACAGATCGAATGTGGCACTGAGTAAATTGCTATCTGGCCGTGCGCGCACATACCGCCCTGGCTTCCTTGCGCGGATGTTTCCTTCCGGAAAATGGAAGCTGACCCTAGACCCCAAGCTGTCCGGGCGCATTCGGCTGAGGCAGGGTGGCGATGTTGATCTCAGCTGCCTCGATATCGTGTCGGTTTCGACCAGCAAGGCGCTGCTGTGGCATACCGTCGAGATCCGCGCACGCGGCAGAACGGACAATCTGTCGAGTCTGTCGGGGGACGCGTCCGAGCAACTGGCCGCAGACCTTCATGCGTTCATCAACACCCATCTCTTCGACCTCATCGGCACAGAGACGGATCATTTGCTCGATGTCGATGCCAGGCTTCGGGAGATCACCGAAGACAACAGACAGTATCTCGCGCAGGCCGATCTCGGGCGGGCCATCGCCAGCGTGCCCGGCAGCGCCGCTGCCGCGCTTTCTCACCCGCTTCTGGATCCACAATTGATGCCGGCCGGACTCAAGGCGTCCCTGCCGGCTTCGTTCGCCATGCTGACCGACCTGGGCGTTCGCCACGCCTATAATGAAGCATTCGTTGCCGCGGAGTTGCGCAAATTCCAGCCATTTTTCGACGATCTCGACGGGCGCTCCTTTTCCGATCAGCAACGCGAAGCCTGTATCCGCCTGGAGGATAACAATCTGCTCGTCGCCTCGGCCGGGTCAGGTAAATCCGCGACCATGGTCGGCAAGCTGGCCTATGTCCTGGAAAAGCAGCTCTACCGGCCCGATGAGATCCTGCTTCTGGCCTTCAATAAGAGCGCAGCCGACGAACTCAGGACCAGGATCGCACGACAGCTACAGGTCGAAGAAAGCGCGCTGGAGTGCCGCGTCACGACGTTTCACGCGCTTGGACGGGGCATCATTAAGGAGGTCGAAGGACGTCCGCCCCAGCTTGCCAACTGGGTCGATCATCCCGCCGGCGAAGCCAGGGTCATCGAAGAGATCATCCGGAGCCTTGTCGAGACCGATCCGGAATTCGCGCGATTGTGGTGCGACCTGCTCGTGGTGCATCCCAAGGCGGACATCCCGGCCGAGGTTTTCGACACCGAGGCTGACTACCGTCGCTATGTCTCGGATCGGCTCAGGAAGGGCGAAGCCACGATCGGTTCTCTTGCCGGGGACATCGTCAAGTCCCTGCAGGAGCAGAAGATCGTTAACTGGCTGTGGCTGCATTCTGTCGAGTTCGAATATGAGCGGCAGATCGCGGTCGAGGACGATGACGGTACGGTCCGCCATCTGCATCCCGATTTCTACTATCCTCTGACCGACACGGTGCATGAGCATTTCGCGCTCAGCGCCGACGGGACCTCCCCCTTTGCGGATTATGTTCAGCACGCTGAGAGCAAACGGCAGGCCTATCGACGGAAGGAAATTGATTTTTTCGAGACCACTTCGGCGCAGGCGAGTAGCGAGACACTGCTCAGCACACTCGAGGCGGAATTGGCGCGCCGCGCCGTTCACTTCCAGCGCAAGAGCTATGCCGAGATCACGAAGGCGGTCGAGCCTGTAGTGATCAAGCACTATCACAAGCTCATATCCACCTGCATCAAGCATATTCGCGCCAGCCATCTGACGCTCGATATGCTGCTCGAGCGTGCCGGGACCCTACACGACAAGGAGCGCGCGAAGCTCTATGCGCGCGTCGTGTGGATGATCACGCAGGGCTATTCGCAAAGACTGGAAGAGACTAGGCGGATCGACTTCGATTCGATGATTGCCGACGCGGTCCGGCTGGTCGAGACCGGGCGGTATCAGAGTCCCTATTCCCTAATCCTTGTCGACGAGTTTCAGGACATCTCCGAGCCGCGCGCCAATCTCATCAAAGCGCTCAGGCAGCAGAAGGCGTTCAGCAAGATGTTCGCGGTCGGAGATGACTGGCAGTCGATCTATCGCTTTGCCGGATCGGACATCACGATCTTCACGCAGTTCGAGGCCAATTTCGGGGCAAGCTGGCAGGGACGCCTGGAACAGACTTACCGCTGCAATCAGCTCATCGCCGAGACGGCCGCGACCTTTGTCCAGCGCAATCCCGAACAGATCACGAAATCGGTCCGCTCGACACGGCCCGCCGTTCCGCGGTCGATCCGGGTTATTCCCATTGATGACGAGCGCGGCGCGCCCAACTTCGCCCAGGCTTGTCATCGTCTGCTCAAACGGCTCGACCTAGCTCTGGGGGGCATCGCCGCGCAGTGGCGCGACAAACCGGGTGCCAAACTCAAGGTCCTGGTTCTATGGCGGTACAATCTGCTGGACCCGTTCGGCGGGATCCCGCCCTCCTTTGCCAATATCGAGGTTTCGGGTTTATCCTTTCACCGGGCCAAAGGGCTTGAGGCGGACTACACGGTTCTGCTTGATGTGAGTGAAGGCGATTATGGCGTGCCGAGCCGCATCGAGGACGACGAGCTGCTCAATCTGGTAATTCCCCGCCCTGAAACCTTCGCCTATGCTGAAGAACGACGCCTGTTCTACGTCGCGCTAACGCGCGCCAGCCGAGGCGTATACCTATTCACCAACTGCCGTCAGCCATCCCGTTATATCCGGGAACTTTGCGAGATCGCCGGGGATGAAGTGCGCTTCGAGACGATCGAAGGCGCTGCCTGGCGTCAATGCCCCGTTTGTCTGGTGGGCCAAACGGTCGAGAAGCGCAACAGGAACGGGACGGTGTTTCACGCATGCAATCAGTTCGCTGATTGCATGCACAGCGAAGGTGCTCCGGCGCAATCGACGGCTCGCCTACATAGGCGCGCCTAACGTCAGGAGCACCGCGGTCACTTGGCAATTCACACTTATCCCAGCCGCTTCCCAAGCGCGCGTGCTCTCCGACGTCAGCCTTCGAACTGCAGGCGCAGGGCCCACTCGGGGAAATCAATCAGCGGATTCCGATTACCTTGGAGGACGTAGATCGCCGCATTGCGATGTTTTTCCCACTCATCGGGGGCATACTGTTCATGCCAAGCCAAAAGCGTTTTCAGCCGCTGGCCGGCATAGCGCCTGCCGACATAGCCGGCATATCGGAGCATGAAATAGAGCGTCGCCCGCGCAACTGCGCCCTTCCCACCTTTGGGCTCGAAGGCGTCGCCTTCGACCCGCCCGCAATCCTGCATCGTTCTTTCGAATTCGTGCTGGACCAGCGGATAGTTCGAGCGGAAGCTGTTGCAGCGCGGCTCGCACGAGAAGAGATGGTGAAGGTCGCCGCGCATCGGCTCCTTCTTGCCGAACCAGCTTTGCGGCACGACATGCTCGCAATTGTACTGGAACTGCGATTCCAGCATTGCTTCCATCTCCGTGGATTCCAGCACGCCGCGCTCCAGAAGCGCCGCGCGCGCCTCGGTCCGTAGCCGCTCCACTTCGGCGTCGGCTTGGATGAAAAATTCGGGTGTGGCTTCGAAGCCGGAATAGATGCTCTGTACCATCGCGTTCGGACGGACGTCGACCCACGGGTAGACGTGCTTTGAAGGTTCGTAGTTCAAGGGCGTGGTGTGGGTTTGCTTCAGAGTCCCGGCCACCATTTGGGTGAAGCCCGCCGTACCCGCCGAAATCCCGGTCCAATAGGCCTCGCGGACGACCGCGTCGGCGGCGGCGTCATAGTAGGTGCTCCTGTCGGCAAGCCGTGCCCGAGCTTCCGCCAGTGTCCGAGCCCCGGCCGCCGGCTGGTTGCGCCGGCGCAGACCGCGCGACAGGCGCCGCGCCTCGTCTTCGGTCAATGGCTGACCGACGGGCGGTGCGGCATCCGTGGGCGCTGTGGCGGCCAGACGCAAGAGGATCGGGCGGTGATCCGACACTTCCAGAAATCGGTCGATGGTTCGGTCGAGCGCGACAATCATGAAATCCCGGCCGTCCGGCACGAGATTGGGCGAGATGAAGACATGGTCGATCAGAGACTTGAAGGGCACCTTGACGTAAGTGATCTGCTTGTCCGAAGCATCTTGGGCGGTGAGCGCGGTCAGGCCGACGGAGGTCAGCGCGTCGAGGTCTCCGGATGCCAGGGTCGCATTGGCGTCGCCGCCGATGATCCAGTCGCTATCGAAGCTGGGATCCTGGGCGAGTTCGGCGATCGCTTCGGCGAGCAGGCGCGCCGCCATCTGCCGGCGCAGGCTGCCTTCGTCCTTGGCCTTCAGATGAACAGGGACGAGGTTGAACGTCGAATCCATCCCCTGGATCTTGGCCGTCACCTCGTACAGCGCCGGATAGCGGTCGAACACCTTGCCGTGGACTGCCTCGAGACCGAGATCATCGAACTGGCGGCTGTCAACCTGGAACCAGCGCTCGACTTTCTCAGGCCAGGTTTTCGAGGATACGCCGGCGGTGCTCTTGTTCCACATCACCGTCGTGATCTGCCGCTCCGAAGCGGCGTCCTGGCTGGCGAGCACACCCCAGGACTTGGTCTGATAGCTGGTTTCCAAATGCCGGGCCAAAGCCTCGGTTGCTTCGAGGCTCGATTCCACGAACACCCAGACGTCGAGGTTCATTTCGACAACGATACGCGCGACGGAATCGAGCTTGTCCTGCCAGCGTTTGTTGAACCATTCGATGTTCCAGAAGCCGATGTCGAGATCCTGATCCTCGCCGTTGTAGGCGTCGACGACCCGCTCCATGCCGCTGTCGTTCTGGCCACCCGCGCGACCGAGGGTGCCGAAGAACCCGGCCAGTTCATCCGTGCCCGCGAAAAGTTCGAGAAGCCGCGCCGCATCTGCGTTGCCGGTTTGCGCCTCCAGTTCCAGAGCAGCGGCGATCGCCGAGAACTTGATGCCTTCGTTCGACTTGTCTTTCGCCGCATGGTGAAGCGCCACGAGCTCCCAACCGTCATTCATGACCGGCGCGCCCGAACTGCCCGCCTCGGTGTCGGACTCGTATTGGATCACCTGGGTGTTTTGGAACACCACCGTGTTGTTGCGGATCGCGACTTCCTTGAGGCGTCCATTTGGGTGCTGGATGACATTCAGCTTGTCTTCGTCAGCTACCACAAAGGCCTGCCGCAGAAGCGGAATGCTGCCGAAGGTCGAGCCGGGTTGGCCTTCGACGGCGACAAACGTGACATCGAGACCGCCCTTGCCGCCGGTGGCGACGACCGGGCTGGTCCAGAAAAGGAGATCGGGACGCAGGCGGAAAGTTGAGACCTGACGCACAGTCCCGTCGGGAAGGGCGGCGAAATCGAACAGCGCGCGACTGCGGGCGGCGACCTCCTTGCTGTTGAGGACGTGATGGTTGGTGCACAGTATGCCCGGCGCGACCAGAAAACCGGATCCGCTCCAGGTGCCGGAGCGCCCTTTGTAGTCGACACCAGAAGCGTCGATCTTGCAGACGGCGCGCGAGCGAGCCGCGCCTTCCTCCAGCCACCAGGCCGGGCGCAGATCGTTGGAGCCGACAACCTGTTCCAGGGTGACGGACAGCTGCTCGAACATGGTGCTGGCGTCGGCCGGCAAACCTTCGAACTTCGGGCTGCGAAGGCGTCGGGTCTTCTGGACATCACCGGGCAGGATGGCCAGATCCTTGATGCCCCAGTCCGCAGCGCTCTTAGGAACGGGGCCGGCGTCGGGCCGTTCCACCGCCATTTGCTGCTCGAACGAAAGATTTGCTTCTTGCGCTGAATCCGCCATCTGGTCCCCCGAATCAGAAGTGATGCGCAACCTATAATCGTCGGAAACGACGGAAATGTTACGGTTGTGCAGATGGTCGGCCAAACCGCTACCTCAGCTTGGACTATCCCCAGGTGGCGCCGGACTGCGGCAACATCATCGCAGTTCCTCTCGCGGTTCATGGGCGTGTCTCGCAGACCGTGGCCTTCAAGGTCGATGGCGATGATCTGGCGCCGCGGCGAGAGGAGACCAGTGACTTGCGCCATGGCAGCGAAGAGCTTGCCGGCAAGAACGAAGATGGGTTTGTCCTCGCCGAAGGACTCACGGTAAATGCCCTTCGGCCGACAGGGCTCACGCTCATCCGACATCGCGTCCCAAGTTAGAGTACCGCGTCGGACCCATCAGCGGTCTGTATCTTGTCTTGGATTCCGTAGAATTTGAGCGGAGCCCTTTGTAGTGCAGTTCGGTGTTTGTTCGCCCAAAAGTCGCACAAGATTGCAGTGCGGAACTCAATGGCGACCTGTGCCGGGGTCGCCCGATCACAACGTCTGACCTTTCAGGATTCTTTGTTTCACGGTCGCCCAACGGCAGGCGTGACGCTAGGCAGGTCTTGGCGCAACGCTCGGGGAATAGCAGCTTTGCGCCGCATTCCGGCCATTTATCCAGGTTGCACGCGTTCTTAAAGGCGGACAGTCGGGTCAGTAGCCGAGACGTCAGCATTGGGTGCGGACGAGCGGACGCGGCTGCACCAACATCGCTCAGATGATAGCCTTCTTGCAATGGCTGGGCTCTGACCACAAAGTCGGTACGTATTATCTAGAGGTCTCTAATGAGTGCTCGCCTATCGACAGCCATCAGGATCGGCGAAGCCGCAAAGGCGATTTTACGAAAGACTCAGAGCTTTCCAACCAAGGATTTCGGAGATCATGAAGACCTGAGCGAACGCGAACATATCGGTGTTGAGCCGATGCTCCTGGCACTTTCGAGCCGCCCGCTGAATTTGGTGTCTGGCCCGAGTTCAACTGAGGCGGTCAAGCAATTCCTCGAATACGCGTCTGGAGAGAACGTCCATGACCTCGTTCGCGATCACTTCTTCTCGCCGATTTCGAAATGACCGCTTTGACAGGCGATCATTTGTTGTTGAGCAGGCTTTCACGATCCTGCTCTGGACTGCGGGGCTTTCGGGATTGGCGGCGATGGCCGCGGTGCTGCTGGTTATAGGCATCGGCTCCGCGCCCGCGCTTGCCGACGTAGGAATTCTCGCCTTCATCGCGAAATTGGACTGGTATCCGACTGCTGGGGAGTTCGGGCTGGTGCCGATGATAGCCGGAACGGCTGCTGTTTCTGCCGGCGCTGTCTTCATTGCGGCCCCGTTGGGCATCACTTGCGCGATCTACATCACTTTCTATGCCAGCCCCGCAACTGCTGCTTTTTTCCGCATCGTCTTGCAGGCCCTCGCGGGAATACCGTCGGTTGTTTATGGACTGTGGGGCCTGACAGTTCTGGTGCCCATCATCGCCGCATCGCGACCGCCAGGCGCCGCGCTTCTCGCGGGCATAATCGTGCTGTCGATCATGATTCTGCCAACCGTCGCGGTACTTTCACAAGCCGGGTTGCGACAGATATCGCCTGGGATATATCGGGGCGGCTTTGCGCTCGGATGCTGCCGGCACAGCGCCATCGTGCGTATTGTGGTCCCCTCCGCGAAAAATGCACTGACAGCGGCATCTATGCTTGGTCTGGCCAGGGCTTTGGGTGAGACCATGGCGGTACTGATGTTGACTGGCAATGCCGTCAACATTCCCCACGGACTCTTTGACCCGGTGAGAACGCTTCCCGCAAACATCGCCCTCGAAATGGCATATGCGATCGAAATCCATCGCTCGGCTCTCTTCGTTTCGGGGCTGGTGCTTATGGCGATGGTCATCGGCCTTCTTGTTGTTTGCCGCAAATGGTACGAACGCGATGCGAACTGACGTCCGCTCATTAACATGCGATCTCGCGATCCGCGCCGCCGCAATGCTGGTGGTCTTGGTTCTCTTGTTGATTGCGTTCCACATCGTGAGGCGAGGGGCTCCGGCCATCAACGTTGGGTTCCTCACATCGCTTCCCAGCATGGGCGGCCGTGGCGGCGGAATTGCACCTTTTCTGGTGTCTACGATGGCCGTCACGACGATAGCGCTGGCCACGGCGCTTCCCATTGCGGTCGGGCTCGCGATCTTTCTTGTCGACGGCATAAGGCACGACTCGCGGATAGCGGGAATGATACGGACAAGTCTCGGCATGTTGGCTGCTGTGCCGTCGATCGTGTTCGGGCTGGTTGGCAACATGATATTCTGCGACTGGCTGGGACTCGGTTTTTCACTCCTGGCCGGTGGACTGACCCTGAGTCTTATGGTCCTTCCGATAGTCGCCTGTGTAACTGAAGCGATGCTCCGTTCGCTCGTAGAGGTGAGGATAAGCGGGTACGCTCTTGGGTTGCCACGTTGGCGGGTTGCGTTGTGCATCGTATTGCCGTGCGCCATGCCAGGCATCATAGCAGGGACTGCACTGGGCTTCGGCCGTGCCGTCGCGGAAAGCGCAGCGTTGATCTTCACAAGCGGTTACGTCGATCGGATGCCAAATTCGATCTTCGATTCCGGAAGGACACTCGCGGTCCATATTCTCGATTTGGCCATGAACGTACCCGGAGGAGACGAGCGCGCCTTCGCTACCGCGACGGTGTTGTTCGGATCGACCGTCGTGGTCGTTGGCCTCCTGGCGCTCTTGGACCGTTCATCGCATCAGAGCGCGGGAGGGTGCGTATGAACCTGCCAACGTATCGTGAGCTGATCCCAGTATTTGCGTCATCGACAGACGAAATCATTCGCATGAATTCGATCTCCGTTGCTTAACGCGGGAAGGTGGCGCTGACGAATGTCACCATGGCCATCCGCCCACGTAGAATTGCGGCGCTCATCGGTCCGTCAGGGTGCGGTAAAACAAGTCTGCTAACATGTATGAACCGGCTGATTGACCTCGTCCCTGGAGCGGCAGTTACGGGCCAAATTTATTTGCAGGGGAGGAACATCTTTTCGTCGGGCGCCAATGTCCTGAATCTTCGGAAGCGCGTCGGCATGGTGTTTCAGAGGCCGAACCCCTTCCCGTTTTCAATCAGACGGAACTTTGATCTTGTGTTGGCAGAGGCGGGGTTCCGGACGCGATCTGATCGGGAGGCTCAGATGATCCGGTGCCTGTGTGCCGTCGGCCTGTACGATGAAATCGGGGGACGACTCAATTCTTCAGCGACGGACCTTTCAGGTGGTCAGCAACAGCGACTCTGCATCGCACGAGCACTGGCGACCGCGCCTGATATCCTGCTTCTCGATGAGCCGTGCAGCGCCTTGGACCCGATCTCAACCATGGCGATCGAGCAACTCCTGGCCTCTCTCAAGGAGCGGATGACCTTGATTATCGTCACCCACAATCTACCGCAGGCCCGACGGCTTGCCGATGATTGTGCCTTGTTCTGGACGCGATGCGGCTCTGGTTTTCTGCTTGAGCAAGGCACCATGTCGGAGATGGTCGCGCGACCAGCCCACCAGATCACCGCTGACTATATTCAAGGTCGTCTCGCTTAGCCTGCTTGGTGAGAGCGCGATGAAGCTGGCGCAGAAATGCAATCACACAACGAATGTTGTGAAGCCACTAGTGAAGAACTTCGCACTCATCCGCAGTCGCGCCCAAAACGGGCTGATCGCCATTTCGAGCCCCTACTGGCGCCGAGGAAATTCGTTGCCTTACAAATCGTCGACCGATCCGCGGCTGTGGCGGGCGGCTATTCCGTGTCGGCAGATTGTTCGACACCGCTCAACGCCACCTGAGGTCCGATGTATCGATGGAGTTGGAAAAAGCCGCATCTCAACTTGAAGCGCTCGGCAATCCGACGCGCCTAAGTATTTGTCGGTTCCTTGTTCAAGCGGGCGACGAAGGCGTGTCGGTCGGCAAGATCAGACAAAAGCTCGGCATCCCAGCCTCAACGCTGTCCCACCATTGCAAGCGCCTCATAGACGCCGGCCTGTGTAACCAGGAACGGCAGGGCACAACCCTGATCTGCCGCGCCAACCATCCGAGCATGGATGCGCTCATTGGATACCTTGCCGACGAATGCTGCACCGATGGGAACTCGCCCGTGACCCACGGCGCGGAGCGAGTAACCTAGCCCTGTTTTCACTTGCTGGGTTGCTCGCGGCAGTTGTCTCTCTGTTTTCTGTACCAATGCCGCCGAGCTGTCCGCGACCAAGTTGTCCGCGCACCGTGCCATGTTCGTCATGTTTCTCTTAACGTGCTTGGAGGAACAGTTCTTGTTCTGGCCCCCGCAAATGACAGGCGCGCATCAAGGTGGTCCACATGATGAGCAAATGACAGGCGCGGTACGCCTTCAATCCGAACCCGTCTCTCAGTTCGAAATCCTCGCTGCCACATGTGGTTGCCAACACTCTGGCAAATTCTCTGACCAGACAAAACTATGCAACGGAACCGCTGGCGCAATTCGATGTTTCGCATGCCACCGCAGGGCTCGCGGTCAAAGGTGGCAGGACGGGTCGACTGTTGGTCTGACTGAAGTCGGTGGTCAGGTCATCACCGCCAGCTGACGCTTGCCATCTGCGGCCAACCGCTGGACGACGGGCTCAAGGTCTTCGATGGCGATTCGCGTAAGGAGTTCGATCTGATGTTCCATGAAAAAATGGTCGCCGGTGCAAAAATGGGCCTTGAACTGCTTCGTGGTATGCTCTTTCCAGCCGATAATGTGGTTGCCCGTAACAAAGGGGTCGACGCGGCCGCCTATCGCGGTGATTGGAACGTCGAGCGGAGGATGGGAACCGTAGCGATAGGCGTTGTTCATCTCGTAGTCCGCTTGGATAATCGGAAGCATCATCGCGTGCATTTCGGGATCTTCGAACAGGGCCTTGTTGTTGGCGAAATTTACCTCCTTTAGCATCTCGACGAACTCGCTCTCGTCGAGTTCGTGTTCGGCCTTGCCGGTCCCGTGATTGAACTGCTGGACGTCAATGGCTAACTGGTCGTCATTGTAGATCTGTGGCGAGCGACCACCGGCCACAAAGAAGTATTCCGGCTGCAGCCCGTGATCGCGGCGCACCCGATGGGCAACCTCGAAGGCCTGGATGCCGCCATAGCAAAACCCGAAGAACGCGAACGGCTTGTCCTTAAGGAAGGGCAGCATCTCCGGCACGATGCCGTCGACCATGTCCTCCATCCGCAGCCAGAAGCCCTCTTCCAGGCGCGCGCTGCGGCCTGGCATCTGCAGGATGCCGAGCTCGATGTGATCCGGCATCTTGTCGATCCAGTGCTGGAATACGAGCGGGCCGCCGCCGGCATAGGGAAAGCCGATCAGGCGGATCGGCGCGTCGGGCTTCGGACGCGGAATGATCACCGCGCTCTTGTCGTAGCTCTGGGCGCGGTCGGCCACGACCGGCGCTGTCGGCACCGCCTCGCCATCCGCAATGCCCCCGAGAGTGGCGGTCACCTGCGTCTCAGTATCGGCCGCGATCTCCGCGATTGAGGCACCCATCACGAGCTTCTGGAGCGAAACCTTGATGCCGCTCTTGGCGAGTTTGTTGCGGAACTCAATTGTAGCCAAGGAGTCGAATCCCATTTGGTTGAGCGCTTCGTCCGTTGGCAGGCTGTCCGGATCGGCGATGCCGAGCACACGGGCGACTTCTCCGCGCAGGAAGCTTTCGATCGCCTGACCGCGTTCGATCGGCGCGACCGAGCCGAAGAGCCGCGCAAGTGGATCTGTCGCCTCGTCGTCTTTGGCCGCCTGCGGATTCTTGTGCACATTCGACAGAGGCGTGAGCCAAGCCGGCGTCTCCCCGTACTGCTTCTTGGCGAAACGTCGCCACAGGATCGGCGCTGCGGTGAGCGTGCCAGTTGAGGCGAACAGGCCCTCCAGCCGCTCGAGCGCCTCCCGGTTGCGGATCGCGAGCAGGCCGAAATCGGTCAGGCGCTTGCGCAGGCGCTCGTCGAGTCCGGACGCCATGCCGGTTTCCGCCCACGGACCCCATTCGATGCTGACACCTGGCAGACCCTCGGCGTTGCGGCCCTCGACAATGCGGTTCATGGCGGCATTGGCCGCCACGTAAGCCGCTTGGCCCTTCATACCGAGAAGCGCGCTAACCGAGGAGAAGCAGACGAAGAAGTCGGGTGAGAAGCGACGGCTCGCGTTGTCGAGAACGAGCGTACCCTGGAGTTTGGCCCGGAGTGCGCGTTCCAGTTCGCTCGCCTCCTCGATCGATCCGAGCGTGGCGTCCTGAACGATGCCGGCGGTGTGGATGATCCCGCCGAGTTGATGGCCCGCCTCCGAGAGATCGCCCAAAATTCGCTCGACTCCGACCTGGTCGGCGATGTCAACTGCATGCGCCGCGATCTCAGCGCCCGAACGTCGCAGGGCTTCGAGCCGTTCCTGTTTGGCGCCGTCCGCGACGTCCCTGTTGAGAAGCACGAGGCGGCGCGCACCGCGATTTATCAGCCATTCGCCCATTAGCGATCCGAGAGCGCCAAGCCCGCCGGTGACGAGATAGGTCTTCTGCGGATCGACCGCGCAATCCATACCGACATCGCGGCTTTCGCTGAGGCGCAGGACATAGCGTTCCTCGCCGCGCACGGCGTAGGCGGTCTCCGACCCAGAGCCATCGAAAAGAATGCCGATCGCGACCGCGATTTCTGCGTCGCTCGGCTCCGCGCCGAGATCGATGTCACCCCCCCACAGATCGGGATGTTCGCTCGCGAGCACCATCGCCATGCCATGTAGTGAGGCGCTGACCAGTGAGGCTGGACGAGCGGCGTCCGGAATTGGTGTGTCTGTTTGCGGCACGGCACGGCCGGACTGGCCGACGACCCATATGTTCGCCTTCGTCAGATTGCCATGCTTGGTGGCTGCCTGAACCGTCTGGACGAACTGCATGAGGGTGGCGGCGTGGCTGTGCGCCGCCTCGACGATCTGTCCACTTGACGCGCCTTCCGCGCTCTCAGGAGTGACGATGATCCCCGCGACATACTCGTCGAGCACACCGCCAGATAGACCTGTTTCGACATTCGAAAGAACGACCGCTGTCTGCCTGGGCCCTTCCCGCTTCGCCTCGATCGCCTGAGCCAAACGTCCGGCGAGACCGAGGGCATTGCCCAGGATAATCCAGAGGGCCTTGTCTTTCGGCAGTTGCGGCGCCGACTGCTTTTCCACGTGCCATTCGCGGCGGCAGTGCCATGCCAGCCGGTCGCTCGCTTTCGTGTCGATCCAGTGATGCTGACGCTCGAAGGGATAGAGCGGAAGATCGACGAGCCGGCGTTCATTATCCGGCAGATCGGTGAGCGTATCGATCGCAAGGCCGGCGACGAAAAGGCGGCCCGCGGTCTCGGCGAGAACCTCTTCGTCATTGCGGGTGCGATTGAGGCTCGAGACGAATTGCGAGGGCGAGGCAATGCCATCTAGGGCCGCCTGCGCCATCGGAGTGAGGACCGGGTGCGGACCGATTTCGAGGAAGAGATTCGCCCCAATTTCTTGCGCCGTCATTATGCCCTGATGGAACAGGACGGGCTGGCGAACGTGGTCGGTCCAGTAGCGCGCATCAGCGACTTCCTCGCCGGCGACCTTACCAGTCTTCGCACTGATCAGTCGGCCGTCGGGCTCGGAAAAATCGAGGGTGCTCGCGAACGCCTCAAACTGTTCGAGGATCGGATCCATGAGATGCGAATGAAAGGCGTGGGAGACCTTCAACTGCGTCGTGCGTATGCCTTTTTCCTTGGCGACCTTGATCAGCGTTTCAAGTGCGTCCGTCTCGCCCGCGACCACCGTACTGGCTGGTCCGTTCTCGGCCGCGATGGCGAGCTCAACTTCGGAGTCCCGGATCATCTGATGGGCTGTGTCCGGATCAGCTGTCAGGACGACCATGCCGCCATTACGTGGAAGCCGACCCATCAGTTCGCCGCGCTTGGTGATCAGCTGCAGCCCGTCCTCGAGTGAGAACACGCCGGCAAGATGGGCCGCCACGTATTCTCCGATGCTGTGGCCCATGACGATCTCTGGGACGAAGCCCCTAGCCTCGAGAACTCGGGCGAGTGCAAGTTCGATCGCGAACAGGGCGGGCTGGGTATATTCGGTATCGTGAACGAAATGGGCGAGCGTCCCGTCACCGTATAGGATGTCGCTCAATCCGTGCTTGCGAATCCGTGCGACCACCGCGTCACAGGCGTCGAAGGCTTCGCGGAAGATCGGATCACTTTCGTAGAGTCCGCGCCCCATACCTTCGCCCTGGCCGCCCTGTCCGGTGAACAGAGCGGCGGGAACCACGTGTTTGGAGACATCGACACGGGCATAATCGTTTGCGCGAAGACTCTCTGCCAGCCCCCTGGTTGTCCGACCGGTCGCGAAACTCCGATACTCAAAAGCGCGGCGGGCGGTGTTCGCAGTGAAGCAGATTGCGTCGCGCTCGTTGGGCTCTGCCGTATCGAGTCGCAAAGCAAAACTCTTGGCCATGGCGCCCAGGGCCTGTGGCGTGCGTGCCGAAATGTTCAGCGTACGAGGAACGTCCGGGTTGTGCGGCGCATCATTCGGCTGAGATAAATCGTTCGTCTCGCTCGGTGCTTCCTCCAAAATGACATGGGCATTCGTTCCGCCCACGCCGAACGAACTGATGCCCGCGCGTCGTGGACCCTTGGACGTCCAGGGCACGGCGCTAGTCGGCATGGCGAAGGGAAGGCGATCGAAGTTGATCTCCGGATTGGGCGTCTCGAAATTGACCGCCGGCGGCAAGGTTCGCGACTTCAGTGCCATGACCGTCTTGATTACACCCGCGATGCCGGAAGCGGCGATCGTATGGCCGATATTCGCCTTCACCGAACCAAGGGTAATCGGCGCGACATCCGCCGGTAAACCGGCGAAGACTTCGCTGAGGGCTTCGATTTCGATCGGATCACCCAGTTTCGTGCCCGTTCCGTGCGTTTCCAAGTAGGAGATCGTTTCCGGCGCGAGCGAGCTGTTCATGAGTGCTCTAGCGACGACGCTCGATTGGCCCTCGATGCTCGGCGCCGAGAAGCTGATCTTGTCGTTTCCGTCATTGTTGATCGCTGATCCGCGAATAACAGCGTGGATGGTGTCACCCTCGGCGAGCGCGTCATCGAGACGTCGAAGCGCAACCACGCCGACGCCACTCGAAAACACCGTGCCGCTGGCCTCGGAATCGAACGGACGGCAGTGGCCGTCGCGGGACAAGATCATGCCCTCTTGATAGTGATAGCCCGCACGGTCGGGAATGATTGCAGTGACACCGCCCGCCAGCGCCATGTCGCATTCGCCGTTCTGCAGACCGCTGCAAGCCAGATGGAGACTTACGAGTGAGGTCGAACAAGCTGTCTGGACGCTGATGGCGGGGCCGATGAGGTTGAGGCGATGGGCCGCCCGAGTCGCTAGGTAATCCTTATCGTTTCCCAGCATGGCCTGGAAGCCGGTCATGGTGTCGAGCATGCCTTCCTTGCTGAAATCGTGCGAGCCGGCTACGCTCCTGGCGAAATAAGTGTTCGGGCCGGAGCCGGCATAGATGCCCGTTGTCATCTCGGTCGAACGGACGGCGTAGCCAGCATCTTCGATGGCGTGCCAAATGTTTTCCAGGAATAGTCGGTGCTGCGGATCGAGGAGAGCCGCCTCACGAGGCATGATGCTGAAGAAGTCAGCGTCGAAGTAGCTGAGGCCTGTAAGCGGCGCGCCGTGGCGGATATAGTCCTCCGCTTCCCACTGCTCGGGGTCGACGCCCGCGCCGGCCAGTTCAACATCCGACAACTGACGAACGCTCTCGCGTCCGGCAATAATGTTTTCCCAGAACGCCTTGGGCGTATCAGCATCGGGGAACCGGCAGGCCATGCCAATAATCGCAATGGGGGTAGCTCTGTGAATGGGGCCGTTCATTATTACCTCGTCGCTGCTCCGGCCTTCTGATCTTTGGTTTCCGGAGCGTGTTGTCTGCTGGAGCGGGTCATCGGTGCGCAGGATCAGCGCGGAGAAGCGCGTCCTTTGGTCGACATACGCCGGGTTGCGAGTCCAGCCAACGTCGTGTTCGATGCATCGCCCTTCGCCGAGTTTCGCGATAAAGAGTCTGCAAGCCCCCTCGGCGAAGGATGCCGGAAGACCAAGATCGCTGACATGTTGATCCCGAATTGGCGGCGAAGGCGGCGTTGAAGCTCCGGGACCATGATCGAACGCGCGCCGAAATCGAACACGTTATCCGAATCGGCGAGCGAGGGATGGTCCAGAAGCTCCCGCCAGTGGGAGGTAATCGCGCTGCACAGGTCACCTCGCTTCGTCGATCCGCTTGTAGTGGCACTGGCAGCCTTCTCGACAGGCGGCGCCGAGGTCTTGACCTTTTCGGCACATAGCCTTTCGGCGATTGATTTGCGATCGACCTTGCCACTTGCCGTTTTAGGCATCGCGCTCATGATCTGGACACGGTCCGGCGCCATGTAGCCAGGGAGCATCTTACGGACATGGGCGCGAACTACTGTTTCGAGACCGTCGGTTGGCGCCTGATCTTTGCTCGTTAGGCAGGCGATCAGCCGTCCCGTTCCATTTGCATCACGCTCGAAAACCACGGCGACTTCGGCCACGTCTGGGTGATCAGCTATAACGCTCTCAATTTCCCCAAGTTCAACCCTATAGCCGTCAATCTTGATTTGGTGGTCACGGCGACCACAGAAGAAAAAACAACCACTTTCATCTGACGTCGCAAAATCGCCGGTCCGATACAATCTCGTTGGCGTGCCATTAATATCGATAGTCAGGAACCGTTCCTCTGTTCGCTCCTTATCCTGGAAATAACCCTGCGCGAGACAAACGCCACCGACATAGAGCTCTCCCACCTCTCGTGACCTCACCGGTCGCGCATCTTCATCTAAAATAAAGAGTTCGACATTCGGCAGAGGCCGACCGATAGGCGGTAACCTAGGCCATTCGGCTGGATTGCTATCAAGCTCGTGACAGGTGACGACGTGTGTCTCGGAGGGACCGTACTGATTGAAGAGCCGACACTCGGGGAGGTTGCTGAAAAACTCGCGCAAACCGGAAGAGACCACGAGTTGTTCGCCGGCGGTGTGGATCTCCCGTAGACTGTTGGGAAACAGATTGCGCTCCACACAATTCGACGCCAATTGTTGGAGAGCGATAAATGGCAGGAACAATCGTTCCACCCGGGCACGCTGTATCTCGTCCGAAAGCAAATCGGGGTCGATCCGCTGTTCACTCGTTAGGATGACGATACGGCCACCAGAACAGAGCGTAGAGAATATCTCCTGAAACGATACATCAAACGAAATGGTGGCGAACTGAGCCGTTGCCGCATTGTCTGACAGCGTCGAAAGTTCGATCTGCCAGTCCACAAGGTTTTGAAGTGCTGCTCCTCCCATGTCGACTGCCTTCGGCTTGCCAGTCGAACCCGAGGTAAAGATAACGTAGCCACTGGAATTCGGCGACAGCGCCGCATCTCGGTCGGACGATCCAGCACCGGCTGCGCCCACTCCAATTTCCTCGACCATCACCGCCGAGCCCGACGAAACATCCTTGAGGATCGCCGAACAGACGGCCGATGAACTGAGGAGCACGCTCGGGTCCACTTGCGCAAGCATCTCGCGAATGCGACTCTCTGGAAGACTTGGTTCCACGGGAACGTAGGAAACACCCAGGATTTGACAGCCCAGGATCGCCGCGATCCGGTCAACACCGATGGGAAAATGAATTGCGACGCGGTCCAAACCCGCTTCACGTCCAGTTTTTAGGGCGCGAGCTATCTCACAGGCTCGCAGCCACAAATCCATGTAGTTGATCGTTTCTGTTCCGAAAACGACAGCCAGACGGCGAGGAAATTCGGATGCATACCAAAGCACGGACGCTGCAATGGTCCGCTCTGAAGGGCCTGAGGCGTTGTTTAAACTCTGCATGATTTCCCTCAGAATGCCAGATATGCTAAATACATTTTTACTGTATCCGTGGTAAGTTCACAGTCAATCCATTCAATAAAACTTCACATGTTCTTAATATTTCGACCGAGGTGTGCGGGCATCGCCAGATACAGTGCCGATCCCCTAGGCATCTCGCTGCCGGTTTCGAAGGCATGAGGAAGACGTGTCCATGGATGCCGGCGTCCTTCTGCGTGGCCCTGGAGGCGAGGCTCCGGAAATTGCTTCCCTGATCGGTTTTGAAGATGTTGGGCCTGTAGCAGCAATCGCCTCCTTGAGGGCGCCGGCAGCGGGCTTCACCCCAAGGCTGATGCTGCCAGTGAGCAACGACACCCTGCTGTGCGTCGTGCGGCTGCGCGGCTGGCCTCGAATAACGACAACAGCGGCCAGGCAGAATCGCTCGAGAGAGCGAGCAACGCCATCTGGTCGATCAGCTTCGTAATCTCATCCAGTGATGACTGTTAGCGCCATCAACTGCAAAACCGACCGCTCCTTTCCAATGCGCTGCCGCCCACCGCGTCCCCCCTCATCCAACGTTCGGATTGATAGAATCCCAGATATTCTCACCGATCCAGTCACCCGCGCACGGGTCTCCTGGCGCTACATATGGGCAAGGGATACAAGCTTGTTGCCATCCTGGGGCACAATTCCGCGTTCCTAGGCAGGGACCCGATTTCCCGCACGATCTGTCAGGTCGGACTTTTCAAGAATCGCAAAAATCTGCTCATGCGCTTCCATGATGTTGCGTTCGAGGGCGTCGGCGGCTGCCAAGCCATTGCCCTTCTCCAACTGGTCAATGATTTCGCGATGATTATGGTGGCCCGGAACAACTCTCGTTTCATTTCGCCTGAGGCCGAGGACTCGGCCCGCCTGTAGCCAATGCGCCTCGATTGTGTTCATCAAGACCTTGTTTTCAGAGAGATTGTAAACTGCGAAATGAAACAGTTGATTGAGCTTCAGATACTTTTTTACGTCAGCGTTCTTCTCCATATTTAGCAGTTCCATCTTCTCATTGATTTCTCTGAGATAGTTTAGGCTCTTCCCGGCAGATTTCTTCACACCCCAGACTATGGCCTGCCGTTCATTTAGAAGGCGCACTTCCAGAAGATCGCGGAGGCCTTCAGCAGTGATCATTGGAACGCGCGCGGACTGACGCGGCGCCCGTTCGAGTATGTCGATGCCGCTAAGCCGGTTGAGCGACTCGCGGATTGGCATATGGCTAGTGCCGAATGCGACAGCCAGTTCCTTGAGACGCATCGGCTGCCCGGGCGAAAATTCCCCGGACATCAGTGCGTCCTTCAGTTCGGCATAGACATGCTCAATCGTCGAACTTGGGGAAGCCTTCAATGGTGGTATTTCGTACTTCGAGCCTTTTGTCGCCATTTGGCATGATCTCCAAAACCGGTGCCTCGAACGCCCTGTGAACACGTCTCACGCGCTGCATGAAAACTGCGGGGCACCAGCCCACCCGAGCCCTGATCCGCTGGTCCACGCCCGAAGTGCGCGCATCGCAAACCACCCGGCAGGGCACCTGCCGCCGAGATTTCCGGCCACGACGACCCAGGGCCAGCCGCCATCTCCAGCGCCCTGGTTCCGAAGCTTCGGCAGCCTTAACGATGTATCGGCCAGGAGCCGCTACATTGACATATGCTGGGGTGTTACTGCCACCCAGGTCAACACATGGCCAGCAGCGATGCTAAAGCGAATGTCATAGTGCTGGCCCTCGAGCAATTCTGGACAGATAGTTTTTGTCAGATGCAGTCGTAGTTGCCCGTTTCGAGGCGTCGTTCGTAACTCTGCACAGTCGAATCCGAAAAAGCGCCTTGCCACAGGATAGAGCGCTTTGAAAAGTGTCTCTTTGGCCGAAAAAACTAGGCTCGCCAGCCAGTCTGGAGAGAGGACCACTTGTCGAGCGATCAAGGCGCGCTCATCCTCATTGGTGGTCATGTTTAGGATCGCATCCAGAGCATGACCGCTGGCCAGCGCCTCAACGTCGACACCTGCCCGCCAGTTCGCATTGGCGATGGCGAAACAAGCGCAATGCCCACGCGTATGGCTTATCGATCCAGCGGAAGAGGAAGGCCAGAGTGGAGCCCCGCCTAGGCCGATTGGAATCTCAGTAGCGGCTTGACCCAGCGCCCGCAATGCCGCGTGTGCCATCGCTCGCCCGGCTAAAAACTCAGCACGGCGTATGGCCACCGCTGCGGACAGACTGGCAGGGCAGTGCAACGCCAGCAGGTTGAACAGGTCATCCGTATAGCTCTCGAGATCAAACCTGCCGCGCACCAAGATCGCATTGGGGAGCCCGGGAACATGTAACTCAACATCGGTGAAAAATCCACGTGAACGAGAAGATAGAGCGATAAGTTCGAGATCGGCAAAAGCGGTCATATCCCGTCGCCTCCCCTAACCTAGGTCGCATTTCTATCATGATATTTTCTGGGGAACGAGTTTGAGTTTGTTAATTCATATTACGAATTCATTAAGCTAGAGTTATACGTTTAGGTGGCGAAGCTGAGGGCTTGCGCCATTCGCAGGATGCGCCCCGGCCAGGACGGGAGTGTGGTGGGTCTTCCAAGCACCGAGTTGGCTGGGTAGGGTTTGCAAGGGGGCGAACAATCGGATGAACGGACGGATGATGCTGGATAAGTTGCGCGTCCTGTTGGGGATTTATACCAACGGTCATGAAGCTCGACCGACGTGAGCCCACTTTCGCATTCCGATTGATGTGATTGTTTCGGGTTGGGCGATGAGCTTCTGCCAAGCCTCGCAGGCGGCGTCGATGATGCCGTCGTGGGGACATCCGCGCCGGAACTGGACCCCGATGAGCCAATCGAGGCGACGAGCCGGATCCGCTGCCCGAAGAGTTCGCGGCGATCGACGCCTTGCATGCGCGCTCGAATGCGGTCCTCGAAGGTGTGGTAGTCGAACGGCTACCTCGATCGGAAGCGGTGCCCGAGCGGGATCCGCTGATCTACGACCCGGATTGGGACGAGCGAACCCGGTCGAGGACTGGCGCGCCACGCTTGACCGAGTAATGTCATGAAATGCAAATTTTATGACGTTGAGGATAGTTTGAACCAACCAATTTGCAGTAGAGACGCTGGACGTCGGGGCCAGACCGTTATTTTTTTGCGCAGCGTAGCCGACTAAGCGGCAAATACCGACTCTGCTCGCGCGATAACTGCCCTACCGAGCTCGCTTGACCTGCGCTGTTGAAGGTCGAATCGAACTGATACGCAGCTCTCCACGGCAGCGGTCTCACCGTTGGACGAATTCACCATGACATGCCGGATGGTAAGCGAACTTTTGCCGATCTTTGTGACGGAGGATCGGATTTTAAGAATGGTCCCCGCACATACCTCTGCGCGAAAATCGGTCTCGGTCCTGACATCCGCCCATCCAAGGGAGTCTTGGCGGTCATCAACATCCAAGAACCGCAGCACGACCAATGTAGCGTCGTCAAACATGGCCGCGTAAAATCGGCGGTTCATATGACCAAACTCGTCGCACATCCATGGCTGCGCGACGCCAATAAAACTATCGATCTCGTCAGTCAAAATATACCTCACTAAGAGTTGGCGGAAAGTGTCGCATCGTCGGGATAACCCATGCTTGGGTATTCACTTCGGCACAGCTGTATTGGCTATGGGCCGCGAAGACGCTAGTTTCAGTTTGAATCGCGCCCACTCTCCCTCCTGGAGCTACTGCTCCGAGTTACCCGAGAAGCAATGCCCAACCGAAACAGCGGCAGCAGGCAGCGTGAACGGAACCTCGCGAGGCCAAATGAGCGACGGCGCGCATCGGAATGCCTGGGCCCCGCACTTAGAGTCGCCCGACGCGGAGGTCGCGGGTCGCTCGCTACCAGCTTCGATCCATATCATCCACCACCAAACACCGCCCTCGCAACGCGCGGGTCGTTTTCCAATTCTGCCATCTTCGTTTCGTCCATTTGGAATCAATGCGCAGCCCAGGAATTGCGGTTCCAGTGTCATGGTGCGCTCGAGCTAGAGCTGTGCGCTTTGTGTATTTTTGTAGACAAAGCTGTCGCGATAGCGTCTCCAGCTTCCTGCAGGTCGGCGACCAGGCTCTGAACAGCTGTAGTGCTGTCGCCCGATCTCACGGCGGCAATTATGTCTGCGTGATGCCGATGCCCTGAAAACGACATTGGAGTCGCCTTCAACAGGCTCAACAACGGCCCATAACGCATCCAAAGCAATTCAATAAGATTCACAAGTTCAGGATTTCCGCATCGTTCATACAGCGAAAAATGAAACTTGTGATTTAGTTGTAAATACGTCCGCGTTCCTAATGCGCCACGTTCCGCTTCAATATCCATCCGGGCATTTATTTGGGCCAGCTGATCGGCAAGCCCGTTCTCGCCGCGTTCGACCGTCATCGCCACCGCCTTGCCTTCAAGATCTGTTCGAAGGGTAAGTAGATTGCGAAGGCGCCCAACGCTCGCTTCGGGAATGAAGGGAGTTCGCCTCGTTTCGGACTGCAGCGCGCGAGCCATGACAAGTCTATTGAGGGCCTCTCGAACCGGCATATGACTTGTGCCGAATGCGGTGGCCAAGTCGTCGAGCTTCAACTTCTGACCAGGTGCAAACTCGGCCATCATGATTGAACGAGTTAGCTCCGCATAAACATGTTCCAAATCTGAGTTTCTTGGCCGCGGCCGAAGCACGGGAAATTTGGTCGCTGGCATTTTCACTCCTGATCTGCCTGACACGGATGTGAGCATAGCGAAAATAATTTATTTGATCAACGATCAAAAATGGTTAGGCTCTGTGTGGTGGATATCGCGTCGACATGGGGGTTGACACAAATCTGTTTTGCCGGCAATTCTTTGATCAACGATCAATGAAAGGGTAACTGGTATGTGGAAGGTTGGTATCGATGTGGGAGGAACTTTCACGGACCTCTTCGCGGTCAACAGTGCGACCGGCGAAGAGCGAACCGGTAAAGTTCTGACGACCCCTGAGGAAAGGTCGCGTGGCGTCTTGAACGTCATTGCAAACGCCAGCATCGCACCGAACCAGATTGAGCTGCTTGTCCACGGCACCACGACGGCGACCAACGCACTGATCGAGCGCACCTTCCCGGATGCTGCGATGATCACCACGGAGGGCTTTCGCGACGTGCTCGAAATCGGCCGAATGCACCGCGAACATCTTTATCGGCCCTATCAAACCAAGCCTAAGCCCCTGATCCGTCGTCGGCATCGCTACACGATCAACGAAAGAACCACTGCGTTCGGGAAGGTTGAGAAGGAGATTGATGCTGCAGAGCTTCAGCCCATTATCGAGGCCATCGCTGCAGCCGGCATCAAATCCGTGGCTATCTGCCTGATCAACTCCTACGCGAACCCGGCAAACGAGCGCAAGGTCGCCGAAATCATCACAGCCGCATTGCCCGGCGTGCGGGCAATTCCTTCGGCGGATGTCAAGCCGGTGTTCCGAGAGCACACGCGCTTCACGTTGGCTTCAGTGAGAGCCACGATCCTGCCGGTGATGGCCGACTATTTTGAGCGTCTTGAGGCCCGGCTCCGTGAAGCGGAGTTTACCGGCAATCTCATGATCCTGAAAAGCAATGGCGGGATGATGTCCGTCAACCAGGCGCGTCTCCGTGTCGAGGAACTGGTGGAGTCGGGGCCTGCAGGCGGCGTCGGATATGCGTCCGAAATCGCACGTACGGCCAGCTCGGTAAACATCATTCACACCGATATGGGCGGAACAAGCTTCGACGCATCCATCGTCGAGGATGGTGAGGGCCTCATCACCCGCGAATATGAAATTGAGTTCGACATTCCGGTCGCAGTGCCGATGCTCGACATCCGTTCAATCGGCGCCGGCGGGGGTTCGATCGGCTGGATCGACAGCGGTGGCTCACTCCGCGTCGGCCCCATGTCCGCAAGTTCGGTTCCCGGGCCTGCCTGCTATGGGCGAGGTGGAACGCGGCCGACGATCACGGATGCAAATCTGGTGCTCGGCAGGATTAGCCCGGATCTTTCGGGTAAATTTAAACTGGACGTCGCAGCGGCTCGCGCAGCCGTAGAGACCGTTTCGTCTCAGTTGAAACTTAGCACCGAGGAATGTGCCGAAGGCATGCTGCGGATCGCGACCGAGGCTATGGCACAAGCCGTCAAGCTTGTCCTTGCATCTCGCGGCCGAGACCCTCGCGATTTCGCGCTTGCGAGTTTTGGCGGAGCAGGACCGCTGCACGCGTGCGCAGTCGCCGAGGCGCTCGGCACGCCGACGGTCATCGTCCCCAGATACTCCGGTGTTGCCTCTGCTTATGGAGCGCTGCGACTGGCAATCAAGCACGACGAAGAAGTTTTCCACTACGCCCCGCTCGTCGCCAAGGAGCTCGATGAAATCGGCCTCCGCTTGAAGAACCTGGGTGATGCAGCCGTCGAAGCCCTTCTTGGGCAGGGCGCCAGCGCAGACGGCGTGCAGGTTAGCTTCGTGATGCGCATGCGGTATGCGGGTCAGACTTTCGAAGTGGACGTCGTGCAGGACCGGGGTGCTATCGAGCGACGCGACCTCGATCGCCTGGCTGAGGCCTTCCACGGTGCGCACAAGAGAGAGTTCGGTGTCCGGTCGGACGATTTCCCCGTGGAGATTGTCGCACTGGCAGTCACGGCGGAAGCGCCATCACCCGCTGGCATTCTGCAATCTAGTACGAGTTCCGCGATCGGCTCGCCACGTCAGGCTGAACGCAAGGTCTGGTTTGGCGGCTGGACCGACAGCCCGGTTCACGACGCCGCCGGCGCGGTCGAGGTCAGCGGCCCCGCTCTCATTGAAGATCCGCACACCAGCATCGTCATTCCACCGGGTTGGGTGGCACGCTTTGACTCCGCCCGCAACTGCATCTTGGAGAGGTCATAATGGTTACCTCAATCGACCCAATCACGTTCGAAGTGCTTCGCAACACGTTCGAGCATGTTTGCCGCCGCATGACGGTGATTCTGCAGAAGTCATCCTTCTCGCCGATCCTTTCGGAAAATCTCGACTTTTCGAACGCGATCTATGACCCCGCGCTGCGTCTGGTCGGTCAGACTGCAAACTGCCCCGTTCATCTGGCGGCGATGCATTTCAGCGTCCAGGCCGTGGCGCGGAAGTTCGGCATCGAGACGCTTCGGCCGGGTGATGTGGTGGTGCTGAATGACCCCTATGACGGCGGCACCCACATCAACGATGTGACGCTGACCATGCCTGTCTTCCATGAAGACATGCTTATCGGTTTCGCGGTAAGCCGCGGTCACTGGATGGATCTTGGGGGTGGCGGCCCCGGTGGCCAGGGCTTTGGAACGCACGTCGCCGGTGAAGGGCTTCGGCTTCCCCCACTGAAGCTCTATCGCAACTATGAGGTCGATCCGGACCTTCTCGAAATCCTGCTGCGAAACACGCGCACGCCGCATTACATCCGCGGCGACCTGCAAGCCCATATGGGCGCTCTGCTGGCTGCCGAGGATGAACTCCAGGCTACCGCGCGCAAATACGGCCGCGCGACCCTGCTCCAGGGAATGGACGACATGATCCGCTACACCGAACGGATCGTTCGCGCAGAAATCGAAAAGATACCGGATGGTGTCTACGAAGGCGCCGACTACGCGGATTCCGATGGCATCACCGATGCCAAGGTCTGGGCGCGAGTCAAGCTGACCGTCTCGGGCTCAAACCTGCACGTGGATTTCGCGGGAAGCGATCCCCAGGTTGCCGGCGCGATCAATTCGCCCTTCGCGAACACGACCGCCGCCGTATACACCGCTCTGCAGTTCTTCCTAGCGCCCGACGCGCCGCCGAATGCAGGCATGTTTGCGCCAATCACATTGAGCCTTCCGGATGACTGCTGGCTTAATGCGCGCTGGCCCGCTCCTGTCGTCGGCTGCACCACCGTAACGTCCGGAAAAGTACAGAGCGCGATCTGGCAGGCCGTGGCAAAGGCCATCCCCGATCTTGCGATCGCTCCTACATGCGCCGATGCAAACTGGTTCGTTGCTGCGGTTCGCGGTGCCGGCGGGCGCATCGATGTCTTCTCGGACATCCCGGCGGGCGGCTGGGGCGGAACGCCATACAATGATGGGCTGAACGTGACGCTGGATCCGTTGGGCAACTGCACCAACATGCCAGCGGAAGCGGCCGAACTGCTCTACCCGGTCGTCGTCGAAGCCTTCGACCTTCGCCAGGATTCAGGCGGCCCGGGCGAAAACCGGGGCGGTCTGGGCGCGCGGTTCAAGTTCCGCTTTCTCAATGGCGGCGAGCTTTCGATCGAGACATCCAGAACCATCGAGGGAAGCCCCGGCGTAAACGGCGGCAGCATGAGTCCCGTTCAGGTGCTGGTGCAGGAATATGGCGATGGGCGCCGCGAGATCATCGGTGGCCCGAGGCCGGATGGCACCTGGCGCTCTCCGCTTCTGTCATCCCACAAATTCGGGCCGAACGAAGCATTCGAATTCCTGTCCACAGGTGGCGGCGGCTGGGGCGTTGCGCGCTCCCGTAATCCTGAGCGTGTCCGCGAAGACGTGATCGACGGCTACATTTCGGCGGAAGCCGCACGCCGGGATTACGGCGTGGCGATCGACCCCAAAACTCTTGAAATTCTTTCAGACGAAACCTCCAAGCTGAGACAACAAGCATGAACAACGAAATCTTTATCACCTGTGCCGTGACCGGCGCCGGAGCAGGCCCCAAGAAGAACCCGCATGTCCCCGTGACGCCTGAACAGATCGCCGCCGACGTTCTGGCCGTCGCCGAAGCTGGTGCCGCGATCGCCCATGTCCATGTTCGCGATCCGGAGACGACGGACGGAAGTCGCGATGTCAAACTTTATGCAGAAGTGCTTGAGCGCGTTCGTGACCGCAACAAGGACATCATCGTCAACATGACGGCGGGCATGGGCGGCGACCTCGTTCTCGACGCCGAGTGTCCGACCAAGGCCGTCGCTGGCACAGATCTCGTCAACCAGAAGACCCGGCTCCTCCACGTCGAGGCGCTGCGACCCGACGTCTGCACGCTCGACTGCGGCTCATACAACGTCGGTGAAGGCAATCTGGTCTACATTTCCACGCCCGAGCAAATTCGCGAGGGTGCGGCTTTGATCCGGGGTTACGGTGTAAAGCCCGAGCTCGAGGTATTCGACCTCGGCCACCTTGACTTTGTCATGAAGCTCATCGGCGAAGGCGTGTTCGCCGGCCCTGCAATGATCCAATTTTGCCTAGGCGTGAATTGGGGCGCTCCGGCCACCACGACGGCAATGAAGGCCATGGCGGATGCAGCCCGCGGCGCCGACGTTGTGTGGTCCGCATTCGGCGTTGGCCGCATGCAGATGCCGATGGTCGCCCAGGCTGTTCTGCTTGGTGGGAACGTGCGTGTCGGCCTCGAAGACAATATCTGGCTCGAACGGGCTGTTCCGGCGACGAATGTCGCGCTTGTGCAGCGCGCGCACGAAATCGTCGAACGCATGGGTGTGCGGATTATGTCATCCGCCGCGACCCGCGATCGCCTTGGATTGGGAGCAGCAGCATGAGCCCTCTTTCTGGCAAGCGCGCAATTATCACTGCCGGTGCCAGCGGTATCGGTAGGGTCGTCGCGAAGAAAATGATTGAAGCCGGTGCGCGGGTCGCAGTCTGTGACATTGATCCCGCTTCGGTAAGCTCGTTCTCCTCGGAATATCCCGAAGCCACTGCAGTCGTATGCGATGTGGCTGACCCCGCCAGCGTTCCAGCCGCTCTCCAGTCGATGCTCGCGGGATTGGGTGGCGGAGTGGACATCCTCTTCAACAATGCCGGCATTGCCGGTCCGACGCTTGCGATTGAGGACGTCTCGCCCGAGGAGTGGGCGCGAACGGTCGATGTCAATCTCACCGCCCAGTTCTTGTTCATTCGCGGTGTGATGGCCGGGATGAAGACACAGCGGTCGGGGGTTATCCTCAACATGTCCTCAGCGGCCGGACGACTCGGCATGCCGATGAGGACGCCATACGCGGCGGCCAAATGGGCCGTGATCGGCCTTACCCAATCGCTCGCGATGGAGGTCGGCCAGTTCGGCATCCGCGTGAACGCAATCCTTCCCGGGTCCGTCCGTGGGCCGCGCATGGAGCGAGTGATGTCCGCCCGGGCAGAACTTACAGGACGCCCGCTCGCTGAAATCGAGGCCGAGGAAGTCGCGACAATATCACTGGGTCGAATGATCGAACCTGAGGAAATTGCGGATCTGGCGGTTTTCGTCGCGTCCGATGCAGGCAGATCAATCTCGGGGCAGTCATTGGGTGTGTGCGGTAACACCGAAATACTCCGGTAGAAACATAGGGGAACTTCAACACAGGGAGAAGTGAAATGAACGTGCTTACAAGACTGCTGATCGCCGGCGCACTTGCCGGTGCTCTAGGAACTTCAGCGGCCGCCGAAGATACGATCAAAGTTGGAGTGGTCCAGCCACAGGCAGGCGAGTGCGCTCAATGGGGCGTTCCGATTACTCGCGGTGTTCAGCTTTGGGCCGAAGAATTCAACGCGAACGGCGGTATCGCCGACGCAACGGGCAAGAAGCATAAGATCGAGGTAACTGGCTACGACAACAATTGCTACACAGCCGGTGATGAGCTGAACGCTTTCCGCCGTGCAATTCTTGATGACAAGGTGAGCTTCATTCTCCAGACCTTTACACCTGCTTCACGCCAGGCGGTCGCCGAGATCACTACCGAAAACAAGGTTCTGACAACAAGCTATGGTGCCGGCTATCTCGGCCCGAAGTACCCGTTCCTCATCGGTTCGGTCACCGGCTCACCGGCGTCATACATGTTTCTTGTCAGCCATCTCCTGGAGAGCCGGCCGGAGATCAAGCGTGTCGCAATCGTAACGGCCGACCACTCTTTCGGCCAGGCGGCGCTTGCTTATTACAAGGCAGGCCTGGCTCCCTACCTGGATCGCGTCGAGATCGTTTACTCGCAGCCCTACGATCCGGCATCAACGTCGGATATGCTCGGCCTGGCCACGCCGGTAATGGCATCCAATCCCGACCTTATCGTCGAGCTGGGCTTCACACCTGGACAGCAGGCCCTGTTCGTCGAGGCGATGGAGCAGTTGGGCTACAAGGGTCTCTACGGCAGCGAAGGCTGGACCATGGGCCTGGTAACGGAACGTGTCCCGGCTGCAGAAGTAGCTGGCCGGATCTTCAGCGCTTATGTCGTCGATGCTTCCGAGCCGAACTTCAGCCCGCGCGTGTCGGCGTTCTATAAGACCTACGTCGAGAAGTTCGGCGAGAAGGAATGGTCGGCGCTCGCGTCGGTCGCCTACGCAGCGATGACAACCATCGAGGCGGGGATTCAGAAGTCCTCTGATCCCACCGGCGCAGGCGTGCGCGACGCGCTTTTCGCAAGCGATACCGTGGATCAGCCGCTTTTCGGACCTTCGCGCTGGGGTGGATCGGAAATCTTCGGTGCCAACAACTGGCTGATGACTCCACTCCCGGTCTACGTGACGGACGACAAGGGTGGTGTAAAGGTTACCGCCGTCGTTGATGTTGCTGCCTGGTGGAACGCTCACAAAGACGCAGCGCTGCCAGCACTCTCTGAAGGCGGTCAAGTCTCGGCAAAGTGAGGCTTATCGGCATAGGTGGCCGCGGACGTGCCGCGGCTACTCCGACCTTTCTCAGGTGATTGACCCGATGCAAATCTTACTGAATTGCCTATCGCTCACGTCCTTTTACCTTTGCTTCGCCCTCGGTCTGGCATTGGTTTTCGGCGTGATGCGAATCATTAATTTCGCCCATGGCGAATTCTTCATGATCGGCGCATACGCAACATATCTCTGTATTTCGACTCTCTCACCCCAGGTGGGTGGTCCAGTCGCATGGGCCATCGGTGCAATCGTTGCGGCGGCGGTGACCGGGCTGCTCGGCCTGGTGCTACACAAAACCATGGTCGTGCCACTCGGCGACAAGCCTTTGGCGATTTTCATATCAACGCTTGCGTTGTCGTATGTCATTCAGACGATTGTCGTTCAAATCTTTGGGCCCGTTGGTCTTTCGATCGCCCCGCCGATGCGAGGCGTCGTGAACTTCGGCGGCGCCATTCTTCCGGCATCGAGACTCGTCGTCATTGGGGTGGCCGCCGTACTAGCAGCCGGTCTGTGGGTATTCCTCATGAGGTCCGAGGCAGGCCGGCGCATTCGCGCTGTGGCTCAAAATCCGCGTGGCGCCCTCTTGCAAGGTATACGAACCGAGAAGGTGGGCCGACTTACGCTCATCCTCGGATCGTCGATTGCGGGCATATGCGGTGCGGCCATGGGTCCCATCAGCCAGATCTCTCCCTTCATGGGCGCGGGTGCGCTATGGAAGGCGTTCATCATCATCATCGTTGGTGGTATTGGCAACATCTGGGGCGCGGTTGCTGCCGCTGCTATTTTCGGTGTCCTCGATACCCTCATGTCTCAGTTCGGTGCCGGACGTTTTCTCGCTCTCACGAGCGCGGCCGTCATGCTGTTCGTCCTGAGTGTTAAGCCATCTGGCCTGTTCGGGGAGAAGGAATAATGAGTGCGTTCCGACGCGATTTAATGACCGTGTGCGCACTGGGCGCCGCGCTTGTCGTCGGCGGCTTCGTCGGCAGTAACTATATGCTTGGTGTCCTCGTGCTTTTCGGCATGACTTCCATCCTGGTTCTGTCGTATCGCACCATCACGACAATGGGAGGTTGGTCGTTCGCTCATATCGCCATCATGGGGATCGGCGGCTACTCCGTTGCAATCCTTTCGAAGCCGCCATTCGACCTGCCGGTGCTGGTGGCAACGGTCGCAGGAGGATTGTTCGCGGCGCTATTTGCAGCGCTGCTGTCCTACCCCGTGCTTCGGACCCGCCAATATTACTTCTTCCTGTCGACCTTTGCGGCGGGAGAGGCACTGCGCCAATGCTTCATTCAGTTCCGGGAAATCACTGGCGGCACATCGGGCATCGCCTTTATCGAGCGGCCTGAAATCCTGCCTAATCCGTCGTCGACGCTGGAGTTCCTATGCCTGGTAGCCGCTGTGCTGGTCTTGTTGGGCATCTTCTACGCGTCACTGGATGCCTCCGACGCCGGCTTGAAGATCAAGGCTGTCGGCGAGGACGAGGCACTATCGTCGTCGATCGGGATCGATGCCTGGGCGTTGCGCGCCTTGGCGTTCATACTTGGCTCATTCGGCGCCGGAATAGCGGGCGGTTTGTTCGCCACTTACAACGGCATCGTCTCGCCATCGGATATAAATGCGATGCTGATGTTCAAGGTCGTCGCGGCCTGTGTGATCGGTGGCACGACCCGTTTTTCCGGTCCAATTCTCGGACTGCTGTTTCTTACGCTGATCGAAGAAATCTTCAGATTTGTCCCTGAATTCGTCCCGATGATCTGGGGCGTATTTGTCATCATCGCAATACTCTTCGGACAATGGGCGCGTGGCCGCCTCATGGTCTGGAGGACTAAAAATGCTTGAGATCAATAATTTAAGCAAGATCTTCGGCAGCTTGAAAGCGGTAGATGGAGTGTCGCTCAAGCTCGGAAGGGGCGAAATCCGCGGCCTTATCGGGCCGAATGGCTCGGGCAAGTCGACGACGATGAATTTAATAAGCGGAAGCTTGAAACCTTCTGCCGGTGACGTCAGCCTGGATGGTGTTCGCGTCGAAGGGTTCCCCTCGCATCGTATTGCCAGGCTGGGCCTGGTTCGAACATTTCAGCTTACGAGGGTCTACACTTCAGGAACCCTGCTTGAAGCCGTGGCGCTCGGCGTCCGAGCTGCACAGGGGTCAGCGTGGAACCCTAAGAGATGGATACCGACCGGAGAGACCGCGAAGATCAATATTGCTGCGTTCGAGGCACTGGAGCGGATGGGGCTTGCATCACGCGCCAATGAGCCTGCTGGGAACCTTCCAGGTGGTTTGAGGCGCGTACTAAGCATCGCAACCGCGCTGGCGACCCGCCCTCGAATACTGCTCCTGGACGAACCGTTGGCAGGGCTGCATGCAACCGAAAAGGCAGAGGTCTCGACACGGGTTGAACAACTGCGAGCAGATGGAATCTCGATTTTGCTCGTTGAGCACGACATGAAATCGGTGATGCGTCTGTGTGACAGGATCACCGTTTTGAATTTTGGCCGCGTCATTGCGGAAGGAACGCCTGAGGAAATCGGACGTCATCCTGAAGTGATTAAGGCGTATCTTGGTCGGAAGAGGAATAGTGATGCTTGAGGCGAAAGATCTGGTACTTGAATATGGTGGCGTCCGCGCGCTCAATGGGATGAGCTTTACGGCCAGCACTGAGCAAGTGACCGCGGTTGTCGGCAGCAACGGCGCGGGAAAGACGACCCTGATGAATGCTATCTGCGGTCTCGTCAAACTCGCCTCCGGCGAAATCCGATTGGACGGTGCAAAGCTCAATGGGCTTGCACCAGATGACATCGTGCGCAAGGGCATCTCTCTTGTGCCAGAGGGACGTGAGCTTTTTCCGAAACTGTCGGTCCTAGAGAACCTTTTGCTCGGCGCAACCGTTCGGCCTGATCCCACAAGGCGGCGCAAGACGCTGGAGCGAATTTTCGAGCTCTTTCCGGTGCTCGCCAACCGTCAAAAACAACAAGCAGGTCGAATGAGCGGCGGTGAACAGCAGATGCTTGCTTTTGGCCGGGCACTGATGGCGCAACCGAAGATGCTGTTGCTTGACGAACCGTCCATTGGCCTCGCCCCTATGGTCGAAGAGCAGCTCATCTCGGCCATCAGCGACTATTCGCGCGAAAGCGGGATCGGTGTGCTGATCGTCGAACAGAACGCCATGCTTGCGCTTGAGTATGCACAACATGCCTACGTCGTTGAGCAGGGGCGCGTTGCACTGTCCGGACCAGCAGCAGAGATAAGGGACGATCCTGCCGTCATCGCGTCCTACCTAGGCTAGTTGTCCCGAGATGCAGGACGTGTGTCGAGGCCGCGCTGCGCGCTTATCGCGGCGCAACTAACCTCTGTTCATCCTGGCGGGTTGGCGATCAAGGCGCTCGCGTGTTGTCGGGACGCGGGCGTTAATCTGTTCGGTTAAACGCCGAGAAGGCACCTAGTGGCACTAAGGCGAAATCTGGTGGTGTTGGGCTCCTGCGACGCATCGGCCTGTTATCTACACCGCGGCCGCATAACATTTGGTTCAAAGGAACTTGTCGATGATCGACTCACCCTTATTTCAGCCCAGCGCAGACGAGATTCGCACGAGCGCAATCACGAGGTTTCGCGAATTCTGCACCTGTACCTACAAGGCTGATCTACCTGACCATGATGCGTTTCATCAATGGTCAATCGATGAACGCGGCAGTTTCTGGTCTGCCGTCTGGGATTATTGCGGCGTGATTGGACAGCCCGGGGCACGCGATCTCATCAACGGCGATGTTATGCTCCATGCTCGCTTCTTCCCCGACGCCAGCCTGAACTTCGCCGAAAACCTCCTGATCAAGAACGGTCCCCAACACGCGCTGATCTTCCGTGGTGAGGACAAGATGAGCTATCGCTGGAGCTGGGATCAGCTCCATTCCACCGTATCCAAGCTACAGCAAGCCTTCCGCGCGATGGGCATAGGCAAGGGCGACCGTATCTCGGCCATGATGCCGAACATGCCGGAGACAATCGCCTGCATGCTGGCCTCCGCCTCGATCGGTGCCATCTGGTCGTCCTGCTCGCCCGATTTCGGCGAGCAGGGCGTGCTCGACCGCTTCGGCCAGATCGAGCCGGGCCTATTCATCACCTGCGATGCCTACTGGTACAACGGCAAGCTGCAGGACGTCTCCGACAAGGTCCGGAACGTCGCGCCCAAGCTCGGCTGCCCCGTCATGGTCGTGGGTTACGCCGGCGACGCCGAAGCGCTGGGCGCATCGCTCGCCGATGGCCGCACCATGGATGCCGCGACCATCCCCTTCACCGCGAGGCCCGTGGAATACGAGCCGCTGCCGTTCGCCCACCCGCTCTATATCCTGTTCTCCTCGGGCACGACCGGAGTGCCGAAATGCATCGTTCATTCTGCCGGCGGCACGCTGCTGCAACACCTGAAGGAACACCGCTTCCATTCCGGCATCGGCGATGGTGATCGCCTCTTCTACTTCACGACCTGCGGCTGGATGATGTGGAATTGGCTGGCCTCGGGTCTGGCGAGCGGCGCCACGCTCTGCCTGTTCGACGGCTCGCCCTTCGCGCCCTCGGGCAATATCCTGTGGGACTATGCAGCCGAGGAACGCTTCGCCGTCTTCGGCACCTCGGCCAAATACATCGATGCGGTGCGCAAGGGCGGCATCGAGCCGCTCAAGACACACGATCTCTCCGAATTGCGCCTGATCACCTCCACCGGCTCGCCGCTTTCGCCGGAAGGTTTTTCATTCGTCTATGAAGGCATCAAGCCGGACGTCCAACTCGCCTCCATCTCCGGCGGCACCGACATCGTCTCCTGCTTCGTGCTCGGCAATCCGGTCAAGCCGGTCTGGAAGGGCGAGATCCAGGGGCCGGGCCTCGGCCTCGCAGTCGACATCTGGGACGATGAAGGCAAACCGGTCCATGGCGAGAAGGGCGAACTGGTCTGCACCAAAGCCTTCCCCTCCATGCCGGTGGGTTTCTGGAACGACCCTGATGGCGCCAAATACCGCGCGGCTTATTTCGAGCGCTTTGACAATATCTGGTGCCAGGGCGATTTCGCCGAATGGACCAAACACGGCGGCCTGATCATCCACGGCCGCTCGGATGCCACCCTCAATCCCGGCGGCGTGCGCATCGGTACCGCCGAGATCTACAACCAGGTCGAACAGCTCGATGAAGTCGCCGAGGCCATCTGCATCGGCCAGGACTGGGACGACGACGTCCGGGTTATCCTCTTCGTCCGTTTGGTACCGGGCCTGACGCTCGACGCCGATCTCGAAAAGAAGATCAAGACCAAGATCCGCATCGGTGCGTCACCGCGTCATGTACCGGCCAAAGTGATCCAGGTCGCCGACATTCCGCGCACCAAGTCCGGCAAGATCGTCGAGCTCGCCGTGCGCGAAGTCGTCCACGGACGGTCGGTGAAGACCAAGGAGGCGCTGGCCAACCCGGAAGCGCTGGAGCTCTATTCCGGGCTGGAAGCACTCTGCAGTGATTAATAATGGTCTGGCGCAAACATCATGGCCACTCGAATGTATTTCGGCATCACGAAGCAAGGTAACGACGGGGGTTGTAGCAGCGGAGTGGCGCCCGCCTACGAATTCCGTTTCCTTATCAGAAGCAATCTCACTTTGCAGATTGCAAAGCCTAGGCCCGCGTCTCGACCATCGGCCAGACGGTTTGACAACCAGATCTTGGAAATCCAGTCGGCGGGGCTTCCATGTCGAATCCCGTCGCATTGTCTCCGAAACCATCTCCGGCAGCACTGCCATTGCCCAGCGGACAGGCTTCCGCCGCCTGATCGATCGTTTGGAGCATGGCGATGTCCTGGTCGTCACCAAGCTTGATCGTCTCGGTCGCAACGCGATTGATGTCAGCACCACCGTCGCTCAGCTCGAGGAGATGGGCGTGAAGGTTCACAGTCTCGCACTTGGCCGCGTCGATCTGGCAAGCTCAGCCGGTAAGATGACGATGAACGTCCTCAACGCTGTCGCCCAGTTCGAGCGGGATCTTCTCGTCGAACGCACCCAGACCGGCCTCGATCGCGCCAAGGCTGAAGAAAAGACACTCGGGCCGCCCCGTCCGCCTCAATGCAAAAAAACGCGCCGCAGTATTCGACGGACTTGCCAACGGAAAAGGCGTGTCAGCCCTTTGCCCGGGAATCCAAACTAGCAGGCAAGATCATGCGGGTCAGGGACCTGTGCTTGTCGTTTCGCCCTCCCGCAAACGACCCCAGGATCCGGAACTGCTGCTCGAAGTTTGGGAGCAGTTCAGAACGACGATCGTCTTCGTTACGCATGATATCGACGAAGCCTTGCTGCTTTCGGATCGAATCATTGTCATGCAGGCACAGCCAGGTCGCATCCACGAAGAAATCACTGTGGCCTTCGAGAGGCCGAGGACCAGGGACATCATCGCGTCCCGCGAGTTCTTGCGTTTGAAGCAACGTTTCCTACAGCTGCTTCGTAGCGACAGGCGGGGGAATACCCTGACGAGGCTTTCGCCGCTTGGTTGATTGGAGCTGTGCTTCGCCGATTTCCCTACCCTTCTCGGCTAAATTTCCAACTGCAAGCGCGCCGCCGCTGATCCGGCGTGCGTTTGGCGCCGCATCCCGCTCCTAAACCGTCAACCCCTTTGCCATGCGGCTAACAGCGCCGTTTTTCCCACTGCGTGAAAACATCAGAACAAAGTACCTTATCTCTACAGACTTTATAGAATATAGTTTGGCCTGGTTTGGTGCTGGCCTAGCGCGCATGCAAAGTGTGGGAGATTGATGACTTGGCACGGCTATCGGTTCTCGGAATATCGGGCGGCGTAAGCACGCCTTCCCGCACTACGGCGGTGGTGAATGCGCTGGTCAAGGCGGTCGCGTTGCGTGTGCCTGCAGACACCGGTCTGATCGAGATCACGGAGGCAGCGCCGTCGCTATTCGCCGGGCTATCGCGCGGCGCACTTGGCGCATCCGGCGAAGCGATCATCCAACGCGTCGAGAAGGCCGATTTGCTCGTGGTCGGAACGCCTGTTTATAGGGCTTCCTACACCGGTGCCCTCAAACACCTGTTCGATCTCGTCGATTATCGTGCGCTGACGGGCAAGACCGTGCTTCTCGCGGCGACCGGCGGCAGCCCATATCATGGCCTGGTGCTCGAACATCAGCTCCGGCCATTGTTCGGCTTTTTCGGTGCCGTCACCGTCCCGACCGGCGTCTACGGCGCGCCCGACGATTTCATCGATGCCGAAATCGTCGGCGCCGCGATCACCGAGCGCATTTCACGCGCCGCTGCCGAAGCAGTTTCACTGCTCAATTCCCGTCATGCAAACGCTGCCGTCGCCACGCGCGTCGGCTGAGCCAATCAAAGGGGGAACGACGACATGGCCTCGCACTCCGACAACCTCAAATTCGCCTACTGGGTTCCGAATGTCTCCGGCGGCCTGGTCATCTCCAACATCGAGCAGCGCACGGGTTGGGATATCGATTACAACCGCAAGCTCGCCCAGATCGCCGAGGCCAATGGCTTCGATTACGCGCTGAGCCAGATACGCTTCACCGCCGGCTACGGCGCCGACAACCAGCACGAATCGGTGTCGTTCAGCCATGCCCTGCTTGCCGCCACCACAACGCTGAAGGTCATCGCAGCGATCCTGCCCGGCCCGTGGAACCCTGCGCTGGCGGCCAAGCAGATCGCTACCATCAACCACCTGACCAATGGCCGCGTCGCCGTCAATGTCGTCAGCGGCTGGTTCCGTGGCGAGTTCGCCGCCATTGGCGAACTCTGGCTCGACCATGACGAGCGCTATCGCCGGTCGGAAGAATTTATCCGGGCGCTGCGTGGCATCTGGACGGAGGACAGTTTCACGCTGAAGGGCGATTTCTACCGCTTCACCAACTATTCGATGAAGCCCAAGCCGATCAAGCCCTTGCCCGAGATCTTCCAGGGCGGCTCGTCGCGCGCCGCTCGCGACATGGCGTCTCGTGTCTCCGATTGGTATTTTACCAATGGCAACACGCCGGAAGAGATCAAGAAACAGGTCGACGACATCCGCGCCAAGGCGAAGGCCAATGGTCACAAGGTCAAGATCGGCGTCAACGCTTTCGCCATCGCCCGAGACAGCGAGCAGGAAGCACGCGCAGTGCTCGACGAGATCATCGCCAAGGCCAATCCCGAGGCAGTCCAGGGTTTCGCCGACCAGGTCAAGAATGCCGGCAAGGCCTCGCCGGAAGGCGAAGGCAACTGGGCGAAATCCTCTTTCGAGGATCTGGTGCAGTACAATGACGGCTTCCGCAGCAATCTCATCGGCACGCCCGAACAGATCGCCGAACGCATCCTCAAGCTCAAGGACGCCGGCGCCGACCTGATCTTGCTCGGCTTCCTGCATTTCCAGGAAGAGGTCGAGTTCTTCGGCAAGCGCGTCATTCCACTGGTGCGCGAACTGGAAGAGGCTCGCGACAGGGAACTAGTCGCCGCGGAATAGGTCAGGCGCGGCCCTCGGGCCGCTGCCAGCTCTCCTTCAAATCAGGGACGTTTCATGATTGGTGCTTCGCTGGGAGCCGCCGCATACGAGCGCGCGCCCGAAATTTCCGCCATCCTCGCGGTGACTAACCTCGTCGGCGACAGGCGTCAGGCATGCCTCTCGTTACGGCCGGATACGGTTCTCGGACTGATCGGGATCGGCATTTCCTTTGGCGGCGTTAAGGCGCTGAGCGACATTGATCTCGAGGTCAAAGGCGGTGAGATCCGCGCGGTGATCGGCCCCAACGGCGCCGGCAAATCCTCGCTGATCAACATCATCAGCGGCCTCTATCACGCCGACCGCGGCAGGATCGCGATCGACGGCCAGTCCTTCTCACAGGTGCCGGCGAGTCGCCTGGCGCGACTGGGCGTTGCACGCACCTTCCAGAACCTGGCGCTGTTCGGCGGGCTTTCGGTGCGCGACAACGTCGCGTCCGGCCGCGTCTACACCAGGCGCGCCAGTTTTGTTGAACAAATTGCCAATCTGCCACGCGCCCGGCGTGAAGATGCGGGAATCGCCGAAAAGGTCGACCAGACAATCGCTTTCCTGCATCTTGAGGCCGTCGCCGACCGCCTGGTCGCCACCTTGCCCTACGGCCTGCAGAAGCGGGTCGAACTGGCCCGCGCCCTGGTCGCCGAGCCGAAGATCCTGCTGCTCGACGAGCCGATGGCCGGCATGACGGCGACCGAGAAAGCCGAGATGGTTGGGTTTGTGCGCGCCGCGCGCGACCGACACGGCGTCACCATCATCCTGATCGAGCACGATATCGGCGTGGTCATGGGGCTTTCCGACCGGGTCGCCGTGCTCGACTACGGCCGCAAGATCGCAGACGGGACGCCAGCCGAGGTCAGGGCCGATCCGGCAGTGATCCGGGCCTATATCGGCGCCGCCGAGGGCGAGGACATCTGATGAGCTACTATGATTTCCTCTTCGTCATCGAAGTGCTAGCCGGCGGCCTGCTCTCTGGCGTCATGTATTCGCTTGTCGCCATCGGTTTCGTGCTGATCTACAAGACGTCGGGCGTGCTGAACTTCGCGCAAGGGTCGATGGTGCTGTTCGCAGCGCTCACCTTTGTCAGCCTCGTCGAACGCGGCATCCCCTTTTCGCTTTCGCTGCTCATCACCTTCACGGTCATGGTCGCGCTGGGCTTCATCATCGAGCGGACTGTGCTCAGGCCGCTGGTCAATCGCTCGCCGATGACGCTGTTCATGGCCACACTCGGGCTGTCCTACATCATTGAGGGCGCTGCCCAGTTGATGTGGGGCGCGCAGGTGCACGGGCTCGATCTCGGCATAGACGACACGCCCTTCGAGGTCGGCGGCATCCTGATCTCGTCGTTCGACCTTCTCGCCGCAGGCATTGCCGCGGCGATCGTGGCGGGCTTGAGCGCATTTTTCTCCTGGACCCGGATCGGGCTGGCGTTTCGCGCCGTCGCCGACGACCAGTTCGCGGCGCTCGCCGTCGGGCTGCGGCTGCCCCGGATATGGGGAACGGTGTGGACGGCCGCAGGGTTCGTGGCCCTCGTCGCGGGGCTGCTGTGGGGTGCGCGTCTCGGTGTCCAGTTCTCTTTATCGCTGATCGTGCTGAAGGCGCTGCCGGTGCTGGTGCTCGGCGGCTTCGATTCCATTCTCGGCGCCATCGTCGGCGGCCTCATCATCGGCGCCAGCGAAAAACTGGCCGAGGTCTATCTCGGTGCCTTCGTCGGCGGCGGCATCGAAGGCTGGTTCGCGTATGCGCTGGCGCTGGTCGTCCTGCTGGTGCGCCCCTCCGGCCTGTTTGGCCAGAAAACCGTCGAAAGGGTCTGACCGATGGCCGTGCGAGCGCTCGATGCCGCAAGACTTCCAATCGACTGGCAGAAGTTGGCTCTGCCGGCCGCCTTGATTGCCGTGGCCTACGGCCTAATCCCCGCCTACGCGTCGAGCTATCTGGTCGAGGCAATCCTGCTGCCGTTCCTGGCGCTCAGCCTGGCAGCGGTCGGCCTCAACCTCTTGACCGGCTACTGTGGCCAGCTTTCGCTTGGCTCCTCGGCCTTCATGGCTGTCGGCGCTTTCGCCGCCTATAATTTCAACCTGCGGGTCGACGGGCTGCCGCTGGCGGCGACCGTGATCCTGGCCGGGATTTCGGCCGCCGGCATCGGCGTCGTGTTCGGCCTGCCGAGCCTGCGGCTGCGCGGCTTCTATCTCGCCGTGTCGACGCTCGCCGCCCAGTTCTTCGTGCAATGGGCGTTGACCAAGTTCGGCTGGTTCTCCAACGACAATCCGTCCGGGGTTATTTCCGCGCCGCGCCTTACCGTCGCGGGATTTTCGCTCGATGGCGCGACCGGCCGCTACCTGCTTTCGGTCACCACGGTCATTGTGCTCACCGCTCTTGTCTGGCGGCTGGTCAACAGCGCCAACGGCCGCAACTTCATTGCCGTGCGCGATAACGAAACGGCGGCGCGCGTCATCGGCGTGCCGGTGCTGCGAACCAAGCTGCTGGCCTTCGCCATCTCGTCCTTCATCATCGGTATCGCCGGTGTGCTGTGGGCCTTCACCTATCTGCGCACCGTAGAGCCGGCCGGCTTCAACCTCGATCGCTCGTTCCAGATCCTGTTCATCATCATCATCGGCGGGCTGGCTTCGATGCGCGGTGCGTTTCTGGGCGCGGCCTTCATCGTCGTCTTCCCGCTTCTTCTGTCCCGGATCGGCGCCTTCGCGTTTGGCGGCCTGTTCGATTCGGGCGTGCTCGACATGAGCCAGCGCATCGTGCTCGGCGCACTCATCATCGCCTTCCTCATCGCGGAACCGAACGGGCTGTCGGCCCTCTTCGACCGCCTGAAACGACGGATCGGCTCAAGGTCCAGCTGAGTGCCGCTCGACATCCTCTCACGGACCCACACCTCAGGAGACGCAACTCATGACCTTCTTCAGTCACCTAAGAAAAGCGGCAATCGCCACGGCCTTCGTGCTCGGCGCGACGGCTGTCCACGCCGACGAACAGTATTTTCCCCTGCAGAGCTACCGCGTCGGCCCCTATGCCGCCGGCGGCACCGGCTTCTTCGGCGGCTTCATCGACTATCTCAATCTGGTCAACATCCGCGACGGTGGCGTCAACGGCGTCAAGCTGACCTGGAGCGAAGGCGAGACCCAGTATGAGGTCGAGAAGGGCGTCGAGGTCTACGAACGGCTGAAGAGCAATCCGGGTATTGCCGCCTGGAACCCGCTTTCGGTCGGCATCGCCTATGCCATGATCGACCGCATCACTGACGACAAGGTGCCGCTGATAACCATCAACCACGGCCGCACCGACACCACGGACGGGCGCGTGTTCCCTTACGTCTTCCCGCTGCTGCTCAATCCCTACAGCGAGACTTCCGGAATCGTGAACTACATCGCCTCCAGGGAAGGCAGCCTGGACAAGCTCAAGGGCAAGAAGATCGTGGTGCTCTATCACGGCTCGCCCTATGGCAAGGAGACGATCCCGATCTACGAGCTTCTGGCGCAGAAATACGGCTTCGAACTGTCGCAGATCGAGGTTCCGCATCCGGGCAACGAGCAGCAGGCACAATGGCTGACGATCCGTCGCGAGCGTCCCGACTATGTGGTGCTGCGCGGCTGGGGCGTGATGAACCCCGTAGCGTTGAAGACTGCGCAGAAGACTGGGTTCCCAGCCGATCACATTGTCGGCAATGTCTGGTCGAACTCGGAAGAGGACGTCATCCCCGCGGGCGATGCCGCCAAGGGCTATACGGCCATCACCACCCAGGCCTCGGGCGAGCAGTATCCGGTGGTCCAGGAGATCGTGGAAACGGTCTACGGCGCCGGCAGGGGCAATCTCGAGGACAAGAGCCGCATCGGCTCGGTCTACCACAATCTCGGCATCGTCAATGGCATCCTCAATGTCGAGGCGGTCCGCATCGCACAGGCCAAGTTCGGCAACCGCACGCTGACCGGCGACGAAGTGCGCTGGGGCTTCGAGCATCTCAAGCTCGATCCGGTGCGCGTCGAGGCGCTCGGCGCCAAGGATCTGTTCCACTCGATCAATGTCTCCTGGGACAATCATGAGGGTGACGGCTACGTGACCTTCCAGCAGTGGGACGGCAAGAAGTGGAACGTCGTGTCCGACTGGATCGCGCCCGACTGGAAGCTGCTGCGCCCGATCATCGAGAAGTCGTCCGAGGCTAATGCCAGCGAGAAGGGCATCAAGATCCGCACGGCCGAGGACGCCGACGCAGTGGTCAGCAACTGAGTTTGCCATGGCGCGGCCGACAATCTGGCCGGCCGCGTCATCCAGCTTCCCAGCGGAGTCATCGATGTCCAGCCCGGAAAACCCGATCCTGTCAGTTAGCAGCGTGGAAGCCGTCTACAACGGCGCCATCGCGGCCCTGCACGGCGTCGACCTGTCGGTCGGCAAAGGCGAGATCGTCGCCTTGCTCGGCTCCAACGGCGCCGGCAAGACCACACTGCTGCGCGCCGTATCCAATCTCCTCCCGGCTGAGCGCGGCGCCATTACCGCCGGTCGGATCACCTTCGATGGCGAGGATGTTTCAAGGACAAGTCCCTCGCAACTCGTCCGCAGCGGCCTGGTCCAGGTCCTCGAGGGCCGGCATTGCTTCCGCTCGCTGACGGTCGAAGAGAACATCTTCACCGGCGCGCTCGGACGCTCGTCCTCTCGCACGGGCGTCAAGGCCGACCTCGACCGCGTCTATTCACTTTTCCCAAGGCTCGCCGAGAAGCGGCGAACCCGGTCCGGCCTCACTTCCGGGGGCGAGCAGCAGATGACGGCGATCGGCCGGGGTCTGATGTCGCGGCCGAAGCTCTTTGTTCTGGACGAGCCGTCGATGGGGCTCGCGCCGCTGATCGTCGACGAGATCTTCAGCGCCCTGAAACGGCTAAACCGCGACGAAGGCCTTTCGATCCTGGTTGCCGAACAGAATTCGGCGGTCGCGCTGAAATACGCCGACCGCGCCACCGTGCTCGAGAACGGCGTCAGCGTCCTCGAAGGATCGGCTGCCGACCTGCGCCAGCGCACTGACATCAAGACCTACTATCTCGGCGGCTCGCCGCTTCCATCCGACCATTTCCCCAAGGAGACCGCAGCATGACCATCCAATCGAAACAGCCGTCCGATATCCGCGGCGCCGTGCCACCGGTCGAGCGTCCGTCAGCCAAGGCGCATGTTATCAGGACCGACGCCGAGGCGATCGCTGTCGCCGAAAAACTGGCCGCGGAATTCGCCAAGGATGCCTCCAAACGGGACCGAGAACGCCTCTGGCCGAAGCGAGAGCTCGATGCGTTTTCGCAGAGCGGCCTGTGGTCGATCAACGTGCCGAAAGCCTATGGCGGGCCGGAGTTCTCCTATGTGACGCTGTCGAAAGTGATCACCATCATCTCGGCGGCCGATCCGTCGCTGGGCCAGATTCCGCAGAACCATCTCGGCGTCGTCGCCGCCATCCGCACCGTCTCCGACGAGGCCCAGAAGAAGCTGCTTTTCGCCGAGGTGTTGTCCGGCACGCGCTTCGGCAACGCGTTCTCCGAATTCGGCTCCAAGCGGGCGGCCGACTTCGAAACCAAGTTCGTCGACGCCGGTGACCATGTCGTCGTCAACGGCCAGAAATTCTATTCGAGCGGCGCGCTACTCGCGCACCTGGTCCCGATCGTGGCGCTCGATGACGAGGGCCGCGCCTGGTATGCCATCGCCGATCGCGGCGCGCCCGGACTGACGGTCATCGACGACTGGTCGAGCTTCGGCCAGAAGACGACGTTGTCCGGCACGGTCTTGCTCGACAATGTCAAGGTGCCGAAGACGCATCTGGTTCCCGGCTATAAGGGCTACGACCGGCCGACGGCCGACGGAGCCATCTTCCAGATCATCCAGGCCGCCGTCGATCTCGGCATCGCCAAGACGGCAATCGACGAGACGGTCGATTTCGTGCGTACCAAGTCGCGCGCCTGGATAGACAGCGGCGTCGATCATGCCTGGCAGGATCCTTATACGATCCAGGCGATCGGCGACCTTCGTCTGCGCGCCAATGCGGCAGAGGCAGTTCTGGAAAAGGCCGGGCTTGCCGTCGATCGCGCTGTCGCCGACCCGAATGAGAAGACCGTCGCTGAAGCGCAGATCGCTGTGGCGGAATCCAAGATCCTCACCACCGAGATCGCCATCAATGCCACCAACAAGCTGTTCGAGCTCGCCGGCACGCGCTCGACGCTGGCCGAGCACAATCTCGACCGGCATTGGCGCAACGCCCGCACCCACACGCTGCACGATCCGGTGCGCTGGAAATACGCGATCCTCGGCAACTACTACCTCAACGACGTCAATCCGCCGCTCCATGCCTGGAACTGAGCAAGGCGCGCCAAGTCACAGAGGACTATTCATGAGCAGTGCCACTCCCGACAGGATCAAGGTCCTGTGGTTTCTTCCGACCCATGGCGACAGCCGCTATCTCGGCACCTCCGAGGGGGGCAGGGCGGTCGACTTGCCCTACCTCACCCAGGTTGCCCAAGCTGCCGATGCCATCGGCTACTATGGCGCGCTGCTACCGACCGGACGCAGTTGCGAGGACAGCTGGGTCGTGGCGTCGGCTCTGGCGCCGCTGACGCAGCGGCTTCGCTTTCTTGTCGCCGTCCGGCCGGGCCTGCAATCTCCGACGCTCGCCGCGCGCATGACCTCGACGCTCGACCGCATTTCCGGCGGACGCCTGCTGATCAATGTGGTCACTGGCGGCGATCCGGTCGAGAACAAGGGCGACGGCATCTTTCTCAGCCATGACGAACGCTATGAGGTGACGCGGGAATTCCTCGAGATCTACAAGGCCGTGCTGCGTGGCGAGACTGTTGCCTTCGCAAGCAAGCACTTCCGTATCGAGGACGGCCGGCTGCTGTTTCCGCCCGTGCAGACGCCACATCCGCCGCTCTATTTCGGCGGCTCATCAGAGGCGGCCAACGCGGTCGCCGCCGAACAGATCGACAAGTATCTGACCTGGGGCGAACCGCCGGCCGACGTCGCCGCAAAGGTTGACCATGTGCGCGGCCTTGCTGTGAAAGCTGGACGCCAGGTGACCTTCGGTATCAGGCTGCATGTCATCGTTCGTGAAACCAACGACGAAGCCTGGGCCGATGCCGACCGGCTGATCAGCCGCCTGGACGACAAGACGATAGCCGAGGCGCAGAAGGTTTTCGCTCGCATGGATTCTGTCGGCCAGTCGCGCATGAGCCGGCTGCACGGCGGCCATCGCGACAAGCTCGAAATCAGTCCCAACCTGTGGGCCGGCGTCGGCCTGGTGCGCGGCGGCGCCGGCACCGCGCTGGTCGGCGATGCGGCTACGGTGGCGGAACGGATCGACGAATACCGGAAGATCGGCATCGATACCTTCATCCTTTCCGGCTATCCGCATCTGGAGGAAGCCTATCGCTTCGGCGAACTGGTGCTGCCGCTGTTGCCGCTCGACCATGAAGTCTCGACGCGACCGACGGCCGTGAACATGGGGCCCTTCGGCGAAACGGTGGCCGGCGACCACCGGCCGTCGGCACTGCGCGCGAGTCAATCTTGAGCGCCAGAGAATCTGGGGGCAGGGGATCGGTCGTCGCCATCATCGGCGGCGGCTTTTCCGGTGCTGCGACCGCGTTTCATCTTGCGCGGTGTCTGCACGCCGGTGCTGCCGATATCGTGGTCGTCGAGCCCCGCGAGGGGCCCGGCTATGGTCTGGCCTATTCGACGCCCGATCCTTCACACCGCATCAATGTGCCGGCGTCGCGGATGACGCTGATCTCTGGCCAGGACAGCCACTTCGCCGACTGGCTGCAGCAAACCAGTGCCATCGTGGACGATGCCGAGGCTGTTGCCGCAAACGGCGCAATCTACCCGCAGCGCCGTGTTTTCGGGCGCTACGTGGAATCCCATCTTCAGCCCTTTCTGTTCGGTAAAACGATCCGCCATCTCAGATCCGCGGTTGCGTCAGCCGAGCTCAGTGGCGAGGGCTACCACCTGATCCTCGCTGATGGAGGAACGCTCGCAGCGGACGCGCTGGTGATTGCGACGACGCATCCGCCACCGGCCTTGCCATTGCCGCTGCAGTCCGTGATTGGCGCAGCCGGGCTTGTGGCCAACCCCTATGATCTCGAAAGGCTGGAAGCGATCGGACGTGACGATCATGTGCTCGTCGTTGGCACTGGACTGACGTCGGCGGATGTCATCGCAACGCTCGACCGCAATGGCCATCGCGGTCGCATCACAGCACTTTCGCGCCATGGCTACCGGTCGCAAGGCCATGCGGCTACGCATGCCGATCCGATCGGCGACTTCGCCGGCCTACCTTCACGCAGCGCGACCGTGCTGCTCAGGCGTATCCGGTCGACTATCGCAGCCGCCGCGCAGCAGGGTGAAGGCTGGCACCCGGTGCTCGACGCCGTCCGGCGACAAGGGCAAATCATCTGGCAGGCCCTGCCGCTCGCTGAGCAACGCCGCGTCGTGCGGCACCTTCGCGCGCTGTGGGATGTGCATCGCTTCCGCGTGGCGCCACAGATCATGGACGTGCTTGATCGCCAGGTTGCCGAGGGTAGGCTTGCCTATCGCGCTGCATCGATTGTTGGCGCCGAACAGATCGACGGACGCATTCGGGTCACGCAGCGACTGCGTGGCCAACGCCGCCTCCTTGCCGAGGCCTACGACAGCGTGATGGTGACGACCGGGCCGGCGCATGCCGATATTTTGCGGACCAATGCGGCGATTGCGGCGCTCGCACGGACGGGATTGGTGCGGCTCGACCCGATTGGCCTTGGCTTGGAGACTGACCCGCAAGGCCGTGCGGTCGGCACATCCGGGCGGCCGACTGGCAGCATTTTCGTCAGCGGGCCACTGGCGCGCGGCAGCGTTGGCGAACTGATGGGAATTCCCGAGGTCACCGCGCATGCCGAGCGCATCGCCGCTGAAATCCGCCAATGGCTGGAATACCAATCCGCGTTGCGTCGCAGGGCGGCGTCGTGAGGCTACAAAAAATGAGGCTAAGCCAGATGACACTGACCGAGCGCGTTCCCCAGATTGAAACCCGGATCCCCCTGAAATCTGCCATGCGGCACCTGGCCGGAGCCGTGTCCGTGGTTACCGCAGGTATTGGCGACGAAAGGACGGGCGCAACCGTTACCACCGCCCACTCACTGTCCGTCGAGCCGGAGGTGATGGTCGTCAGCATCAACCTGAACTCGTCAACCTGGGCAGCAATCAGGCGGCATAGGCATTTCTGCGTGAACGTGCTTCGAGCCGACCAAGTCGCGATTGCCGATCGCTTCGCCGGACGCGGCGGCCTGAAGGGGATGGAGCGTTACGAGGGGGCTCGCTGGCTTAGCCTTGCGACCGGCGCGTTGGCGCTCGACGGTGCGCTTGCCGCCGTCGACTGCGCGGTCGAAGACATGATCGTCCGCCACAGCCACGCTCTGATCCTCGGCAGCGTCCGGTATGTGGCGAGCGGAGAGCCGGGCCCGGCATTGATCTATCATCACGGCGCATATGGATCGTCGTGAGTGCCGACGTGTGACGTTCCGGGCCGCAACCTACTTTGATGTTGATGTCCTGATCTGCTGACCGATGGCAGCAGCGCGAAGTCCTATGCGCTACGTAGAGAAAGTTTCCGCCGAGCGACGCTTCCGCAGAACCATTTCCTACACCCCAACCAAAATTCGCAATCGACAAAGTCTACTACTTTATAGACTAATGCGTGGAGGATGATATGACCTATGTCCATGCCGCGAACACTCGCAAGAGAGCAACACGACCAGGCAGCGTGACGGCGCCCGTGGGCGCCTCAACCAAGATGGCCGCGTACGCGGCTTTTGTACTCTCGTTCGGAGTCGTGTCCGCTATTGTGCTTGGGCTCATCCCCTGAGCGACTTTCCCTTTAATCGCGGAGAGCAGGATCCGATCTTTTCGCCGACCGTGGCGGAACCCCTGAACGAAGGAGGAGATGCAATGTCCATCGAGTTCACTTTCGTCCCCGGTACCCATCCGAACGATCGTTCTGCAGCCAAGCCGTTCTTTTTTGATCCGCAGGCATCCGCGGCAGCCCTCGCACAAGTTGAGGATGCGGGGTTTCAAAGCGTCGTGATCGATGGCGCCGCCGGCCTCTTGAGCAACTTCGATCTTGCGGCCAACGCGGCGGCGTTGACCTCGTCGCTTCAGATTGTTCTTACACATTGGGCGGGGTCGTCGCACCGACGGTGGCGGCACGCCAGCTGGCGTCGCTCGATGCCGCCAGCGGAGGCCGCCTGGCTCTAAGAATTCTGGCCGACGGCGCTGTCGAAGACGGCGGCGCTACAGATTCGCATGCTAGCCATATCGCGACCTGCCAGCGGACGGACGAATATTTGAGGCTGTTGAAGAGACTGTGGTCGAATGACAAGCCGTTCGACCATGAGGGGCCGTTCTACAGAGTCCGTGGCGGGTTCGTTCCGAACAAGGGTCTGCGCGGCCTCGAAATACCGATCCGGATGAGCGGGCTTTCCGGGACCTCCCTGAAGGTCGCCGGCCGGCATGCCGACATATTCGAACTGGCGCCCGGCGCACCTGAGGATGTGCGGAGGCTGATTGAGCGCGTGCGCGCCGCAGCGGCCCAGTACGGAAGGTCCGGGAAGATCCGTTTCGCAATGCCCGTGAGCTTCACGCGCGACCGGCCGGTCAGCCGCGCGGACGCGGTGCACGTGCCTAGTTTTCCCGCGCAGTCGGCGCTTTCCTTGATCGCTTATGCCGAAGCCGGCGTCTCGGAATTCATGGTGATCGGCCCCTACGATCCGGAGACGATTGGTCGATTGGGCCCGGGTAGCGCCATCACTGCGCAAGGAAAACGGGCCATAACGCCCGCGCCGGGGCTGTCTGGGACATCGGCGATGGGCAGACGGCCCCGCGCTTGAGTGTCCTCCCGCTGCTCCGAGGCGATTCGAAGCCGCCTATCCAGCCAGTTGGTCAGCCAATCGCGCGCACTGGATCCGGATGTCGGGGATGGCGTCGATTTCGAAGAATGTGCCGCGGGTGAGCGGACCGATGGCGAACAGCTTGTCGGAGGGCGCGCCGTCCACATCGATTACGGCGCAGTTCGCAGTCACGTCGAGGCCGAGCCGAAGCGGGTCCGGACGCGCGAGCCCGCGATCGGTGAGCGAGCGGACGACGGCGATCGACCCGGTCGAGACGTCCTTGACGATCCCGGTGCAGTCGTAGGCGATGGCGACGTCCAGGTTTTCCAACGCCTGCGACTGCCGAAGTTGCAGATTGACCGTCAGTGTTCGACCTTCCCGATGGATACCCAGAACCCGGCCGGCAATGAGCCGGAGCCGGCCCGACCGCACCGCTTCGCTTATTCTTGCATGGATCTCCGGCGCCATCCGGTGGCGGTGGATATCCCACCACGCCTTGGTGTGCGCGACAAAGCGGCGCTTTGCGCTCACCGGCCAACTTTGCCAGATTCGCTGATTGTAGGGCCTTAGTCCGTCGACGACGTCGCGCCAGTTGCCGCCGGCCTTCTCGGTTGCGCGGACGAGGTCGCGGAACCAGCCGACAAAGTAGGAAAGCTCGGTGCCGAGCAGGATATCTGCGCTGTCCAGCCTAATCGGGGTGCCCTTCTGGTGCGGCGAAGGCAACAGTCCGCGCCGGGACACGGCGGCGACTTCGCCGCGATGGCCGCGATGCTGCAAGGTAAGCCAGGCGTCGACCATGCTGAGCCCGGTGCCCACAATGAGCACGCGGGAATCCGGATCGATAGGCGTGTCTTTGGCCGAGCCGATGCGAACTGCAAAGTCCTGCTCCGATGCAGGCTCTTCGTCATGCCCGGCCGCGAGCACCGCGACATGTCCGACGATGCTCGTTCCATTCGCCAGCCGCAGCTCCACGCCGGCGGGAGTGGGCGAGATCAAGATGCCTTCTTCCTGAACGAGACGGAGTCGGGTCCGTTCACGCTCGGCGATTTCCACGAGAAGCTCCTGGAGGTAGAGGCCATAGACGCTGCGCGGCGCATAGATTGGGGTGTCTTCCTCCTTCGCCAGTCCTTTGTCTTGCAGCCAGCGCCAGAAATGCTCCGGGTCGTCCGCAAGCGCACTCATGCCCATCGCGCTTAAATTGAGCAGGTGATCCGGCAGCAATGTTGAATAGGCAATGCCAGGACCGAATGCCGCGCGCTTTTCGACCAGCGTGACCCGCAGCCTCGGATCTGGAGAACGCAGAAGATGTCCAGCTAGGATGACGCCGCTAGCGCCCCCGCCGACAATGATGATGGAGCTGCGGCTGCGCTCCGTCATGAGCGCCGCCTGTAGCGGGACGCCGAAATCAGGCCTGATGTTTCAGGGTTGCGGCAAGATCGTTGTTCGCGGCGTCCCGCATCTCGGCGAGACTGCGGTTGTCCAGAACCTCGGCGATTGCGTGCCGCACTTCCAGCATCATGTGACGGACTTGGCATGTCGCCTCATCGCAATCTTCGCAACGCGCGTAGCGCGTGCGGCTCGCACAAGGGATGGGCGCCAAGGGCCCGTCGAGAACACGCACGACATGGCCGACCTTGATATCCATGGCTGGACGCGCCAAGCGATATCCGCCTTCCTTTCCCTTCCGGCTCTGTACGAACCCGGCATTGCGAAGCTCGCCGAGAATGGCGTCGAGAAACTTTTTCGGAATGTTGTTGCTGGTCGCGATGTCGTTGACGAAAGCGAGTTGTCCGGTCGGCAGATGCGCGAGATGCACCAGCGCCTTGAGGCCGTACTTGCCTTTTCTGGTGAGCATTTGACGAGCGTCGTCCTGGCGTGCGGCAGCGGACTGCCACTTGTTGGGATCGCCTGGCTCCTCGGTTCGTCCCCACCGCGCCCGGCCGTGCATGACACATAAATTCTAGTGACATTATATACAACCCGACAAACGTTGATTTTTCCTTGTTTTTCAGGTCACCGTCGCTGCTCGGATGTTGAACTTCCAAGACAGGACTGGGCGACGCTGCAACAACAATGCGGCCAGTTGTGCGCCCGCCGGCTCGATGCGCTCCTTCGCCACGGGGTCGGCCGGAAACCCGACCGCAAATTCGTGATCGCTCGCATAGAACGAAGTCGGATTGCAAAGCGCGGCAAAGAACCCGAAAAGCCGGCGAAGCTGGCTTCCGGCTGGCCAGCAGATGGGCTCTGTGATCCAGCCCACCGCGGCATGACGCGGTGGGGCTTGGGCGCTTGCTCCACAGGGCCGAACGCATCGTCGGACTTCGATACGGAAAATCCCGGTGGGCGCAGTACGGCGCTAGCACAACTTTTCGCAAGATTGCGGGATTTTGACATTTCATTCGTAGCGAAGCGCCTTGGACCAGTGCATTGATAATCCATCAGCTGGCGGTTTTCCTCCCATTCGTGCCAGCTGGTGTTCCCCTCTGGAGGTTTGACCTGCACATTTGCCGGGCCAGTTTTGGCCCGGCTTTTTTTGTGCAAGTTCTCCTGCTAACGGCCATCGCAGCAAGTCACGAAGCTTGCTGCGCCTGAAATATCATACCTCGGCCTTCGTCCCGTCGAAGCGGGTGAACGCGAATTTCTCGAACGGCTCGCGATATGTTTGCCGCTCGTTGCGCAGCACGCTGATCGCAAGCGCTTCTCCGAGCGCCAGCGACGCCGAGAAATCTGAGCGCCAGTGGATACCGGCCCAGTTGCGCCCGACGCCGTAGTTCCAGGCGAGCTTGTTGAGCTCGCCGCCGAAGGTCAACTGCTCGCCCTGGTAGGGGACGAGCTTCGTCGGGTCTTTCGGGTCGGGCTGGACCGGATTGGCGATGACGGCGTCCTCATCGAAGAGCGCCTTGAGGATCGTCACGTTGGACGCAGCGATCTGGGCCGCCCCGCCGGGATAGCTGGCGTGGATCGGCGCACCTTCCGGATAGACGTGGGAGAGAAGGTGGGTGCCGAACTTGCCGACACTTCGTGCCAAAGCGGCCGAATTCAGGACGTCGCCGTGGACGGGATAGGCATCTACCTTGTTGGCAACGCGGTGGTGGATCAGCCCGCCATAGGCTTCCGGCCGCAAGGCGCGGTGGACGTAGAACTTCTGCCAGTAGGCGACGCGGATCGCGAGCGATGCGGTCACCGGCAGCAGGCTCTGCGCGTAGGGCAGGCCGAACGTCCCGTACCCGCCGGTCTGGGTTTTCGACTTCAGGTACGGATTGGATTTGCTGAACGGAATCCCGAAGCCTCCGTACTCGGCATTGGCCTTGTCGGGTCCGACGCCGAGCAGCAAGGCAGCCGACCAGAAGGCCGCCGGATTGTTGTGCACGTATTCGGCGAGGTCGCGGCCGGTCGCGATGTAGCGCGGCGTCGGGTCGAAGCTGGTCGGCTTCGCAGGCGGAATGCCATTCTGGATAGCGAGCCACTCGTCATAGCCGGTCAGGAAATCGGTCCCGGCCGCGGCGGTGCGGATGCACGCCGGGATGAGCTGGCTGCCGTAAGGGGCATCCTTGAGTAGAAACTGGGAAATGTAAGGACCAACCAGCGTGCCGGGCGGCGAGACATAGCGCCCGGTTCGCCCGGACGGATCGGCCGGGTTAACGTAGAGCGCCGTCCCGCGGAACAGCGTCTCCGGCGTGATGCCACCGTCCTTGCGCGGGCCCTCGAAGGCGGCAAGCTTGTTCAACTCGTCGACCGCGGCGAGCACGTCCTTGTTCTTGGTGTCGTTCGTCAGCTCCGACAGCGGAACGTCGCGCAGCAGCGACTGCCAGTAGAGCTCGACAGCTTCGCTCGCGCGCGTTGCGCTGTCGAGCGCGGGCGCCGGCGGGATCGCGAACTGCGGGCCGACGCAGCCTGCCAGGTTCACGGCGAGGGAGCCGATCGGATTGAGCTGCTTGCGCTTGCCGCCGAGCGGTATCGCCTCGAAGTCGGTCGGATCGCCCGAGGCATAGGCCTTCAACGTTGCGTCGAAGGCCGTGCGGTCGACCTCGCCGCGTTCGTCATGCGGCAGGCCGCGCGTGTCGGAGCCGATGAGGTTCGGATATTTCTGCTCGTCGCCATTGACCGGATGCGGCGCAATCGCCACCGCGAAATCCGCGTCCGCTGCAGCGCTTCGCACGACAAATGAGTGCTTGCGGAACGCCAGATTGGCATCCCCTGGAACCTCCTCGCCAGCATGCGCTCGGGTGGGCCCGACGGCGACTGCGAGGGGAGGCAAGCCCGCCACCGCTATCGCCGCAACGCCTCCGGCTGCGCCAAGAAAGCGGCGGCGGCCACCGTCAAGGATATGTGCCCCCTGCGGTGCCGGCGTCACACGCCCGGTCTGACTTTCGCCTTCTGATCCGCGTTCCTTGTACATGTTGCGATCTCCTTGCCGAGGCGCTGCTCGGATTGACGGTCGCGCCTATACCCGTTCGAGAATTCGTGCCTGCAGAGCGACGGCCGCAATGTCGGCTCCCTCGCGTCGTGGCCGAGGAAGATCAATCCGCAAGTCGAGGGTTATGCCGCCATCGCGAATGACGAGCACGCGGTCCGCAAGTGCGACCGCTTCAGCGACGTCGTGGGTGATGAGCACCGTCGTGAAACCATGCTCGCGCCAGATGCGCTCGAGCAGACGGTGCATCTCCATACGCGTTAACGCATCGAGAGCGCCGAACGGCTCGTCGAGCAGCAGTATCCCCGGTCGGCTCACCAGAGCCCTGGCGAGAGCGACGCGTTGAGCCTGACCGCCGGACAGGACGGCAGGCCAGTCGTTCCACCGATCGGCAAGCCCGACATCGGCGAGGGCTGCTGCTGCAGTCTCGCGCCAGTCCTTCGTGCGTGCGATACCGACATTGCTCAGGACACGATGCCAGGGCAGCAGCCGCGCGTCCTGGAAGAGAAGGCGCACGTTCGGCTGCAGCGTCTGGACCGAGGCGTCGCCGACGGCAATCGTTCCGCTCGTCGGACGATCGAGTCCCGCGATCAGGCGAAGGAGCGTGGACTTGCCACAGCCGGAGCGGCCGACAATCGCCAGCAGCTGTCCGGCAGGAATGACCAGATCGAGGTCGGACAGGACGCTTCTGTCTCCGAAGGATTTGGACAAGCGATCAAGCCGGATGTCCTGCCCGCGCAGTGACGGCGCGTCCTGACCGCGCGGCGGGTCCTTGTGCAGCCGCAGCACGGTCGCAGATTCTCTCACGACGTTGCCTCCCTGGTGGCGGTGGAGCGATACGTGGCGTGCCAAGCAAGAGCGCGCGCCTCGAGCAGCCGTGTGATGAAATCGGCGAGCTTGCCGAGCAGCGCGTAGACGAGGATGCCGAGGACGACGACGTCGGTCTGCAGGAACTCGCGCGCGTTCATCGTCATGTAGCCGATGCCCGAGGACGCTGAGATCGTCTCGGCCACGATGAGGGTGAGCCACATGAGGCCGAGCGAGAAACGAAGGCCGACAAGAATCGACGGCATGGCGCCCGGCAGGATCACCCGCCAGAACAGGGGCGCGGGACCGAGCCCGTAGACACGCGCCATCTCGATCAGTTTCGGATCGACAGTGCGGATGCCGTGAAAGGTATTGAGGTAGAGCGGAAACGCGGTCCCGATCGCCACGAGGAAGATCTTCGCTTCCTCACCGATCCCGAACCAGAGGATGACGAGCGGGATGATGGCGAGATGCGGCACGTTGCGGAGCATCTGCATTGACGAGTCGAACACGGTCTCGGCCGCCCGCGATATCCCGGCGAGGACTCCCAGCACGAAACCGATGCCACCGCCGATGAGCAGGCCCTTCAGCGCGCGCTCGGTCGATATTGTTGCATGGGTGAGAAGCGTGCCGTTGCGAATGCTCTCCCAGAAGGCGATCGCCACCGCGCTCGGCGCCGGCAGGAGGCGCGTCGACAGTACGCCGCTTCGCGAGGCGATCTCCCAGACGAGCAGCAGCACGAGCGGGAGTGTCCAAGACGCCAGCGTCCTGAGCGCCGCTGCGCCGGTGCCACGAAGGCGCGATGGCCCGGCCATGCTCAGGGCGCCTTTCTTGCGGCCGGACGGATCTCGTTGGCGATCGTCTCGCCGAACGGACCCGTGTTGACCGCGAGCTCGGGCCTCTCCGGCGCGTGCGCCAGCGGCAGCAGTGGAAAGACGAGTTCGGCGAAGCGGTATGCCTCTTTCAGATGCGGGTCGCCGGACAGGATGAACGTATCGATCCCGATGGAGCGATATTCGTTCATGGGCGCCGTCACTTCATCGGGCGAGCCGACGAGGGCGGTCCCCGCACCGCCTCGGCAGCCGACCGCGGTGCTGAGGTATCCCGTGGGTCGGCAGGACCACAGGACGTTCACGCGGTCGGGGGTGAGCTTGGCAGCAACGTTCACGACCGCGGCTTCCTTACGGCGTCGCCGATCGAGATCGAATGCGGGATCAGGCCAAGTTGATGAAAAACGTCGGCGATCTTCTGCTGAGCGGCTACCACCTGCGGCGTGATCGGCTTCAAGCCGTACGTCCGCCGTTCGACGGCGACTTCGAGGATATCGGCAGGAATGCCGAGCGCCGGCGAGAACTGTTCGGCCACGTCGCTGCGGTTGGCGTTGATCCACGTATCGACCTCGCCGAGCGACGCGACGATCGTGTCGACCACGTCAGGGTGGGCATCGAGGAAGTTGCGGGAGGCGAGATAGAATTCGTGGTTGTCCACGACGCCACTGCCGTTCGCCAGCTGCCGTGCGCCAGTTGCCGCCTCCGCGGCCGCCAGGAACGGCTCCCAGATAACCCAGGCATCGACAGCCTGCTTCTCGAAGGCGGCGCGGGCATCGGCCGGCGGCAGGAAGTTGACCTCAATGTCCGTGTAGGCCAGCCCCGCTTTCTCCAGCGCCTTGACCAGCAGGTAGTGGACATTGGATCCCTTGTTCAATGCGACCTTCTTGCCCTTCAGGTCGGCCAGTGTCTTGAGCGGGCTGTCCTGCGGAACGAGGATCGCCTCGGCTTCCGGCGCCGGCGGTTCATAGCCGACATAGACCAGCGGTGCGCCGGCGGCCTGCGCGAAGATCGGCGGCGCCTCGCCGGTTGTTCCGAAATCGATCGATCCGACGTTTAGCGCTTCCAGAAGTTGCGGACCTGCCGGAAACTCGGTCCACTCAACCGTGTAGCCTTGCGGCTTCAGCTTCTCCTCGAGCAGGCCCTTGGTCTTCAGGAGAATGAGTGTGCCGTACTTCTGGAAGCCTATCCGGACGACCTTGTCCTCGGCGTGGGCTGCCGCCGCTGCCATGCTCAGGGCGATGCTGCCGGCAAGCGTGATCTTTGCGAGATATCGTGTGAACGCATTCATCAAATCGGACTCCTTCTCCAAGTCGGTCGAACTTTGATCAGCGGGCACGAACAGCGTCGCGCGGTGCGGGAATCTGTGAAGCGCCGTCGGAATTGCCCGATCGATTGAGCCTATCGAGCCAAAGAAATGCTCTCAAAGAATATTCAACTAACTTTATAGACATTAGAGAATGATTGCCCTACCGAGCGAGAGCTGCGGAAGAACCTGGCCCACTTAAGTGTGGCAGCCGATCCCGATGATTCAGACATGCTCGGAGCCTGTGCCGGCAGACGGGTTGCGATACGCGGAAAAGACGACTGTCATGATCGCGCGGGTCTCCGTGGCGGCCCCACAAACCATCATAATGTTGGCGTATCGCTTTTAGGTCGAATGCCCGATGCGAAGGTGGCTCAGGCGGTCGCCTTTTGTGGCCGGCTGAACGTATTTTCCGGGCGCGGCAAACCGAAATGGTCCCTCAGCGTTTGCCCGTCATAGTCGTGCCGGAAAAGTCCGCGCTTGCGCAAGATCGGCACCACCTCCTCGGCGAATGTGTCGAACCCGCCCTGCAGATAGGGCGGCATGATATTGAAGCCGTCCGCGGCACCATTGTCGAACCATTCCTGGATATTGTCGGCGATCTGTTCGGGCGTTCCGGCCTGGACCCAATGGCCGCGCGCCCCGGCGAGGCGGTGGAGCAACTGGCGGATGGTTGGATTCTCGCGCTCGATGACGTCGAGGACGACGTGGAAGCGGCTGCTCGCACCACGCTCGCCCTCGATGCGGATAAGCTCGCGCGGAAATGGCCCGTCCAGATCGTAGCTGGAAAGGTCGACGTCTACGATGCGGCGTAGCTCGTGAAGAGAATATTCCGGCTGCGTCAGATCGTTGAACTCCTCATGCAGCGCGCGGGCTTCCGCCTCGGTGGAGCCGATGAAGGGGCTGATGCCGGGCAAGACCTTGACGTGGTCAGGGTTGCGGCCAACCGACTTCACCCGCGCTTTGATGTCAGCATAAAATTCCTGCGCGTTGCCGAGTGTCTGATGTGCCGTAAATATCGCCTCATAGCGGCTCGCGAATGACCGTCCGTCTTGCGACGAACCTGCCTGGACGTAGACCGGACGGCCCTGCGGCGAGCGCGGAAGCGTGAGGGGTCCCTTCACCCGATGAAATTTGCCGATGTGGTTGATTGGGTGGATCTTGTCGGTGTCGGCAAAGATTCCGGACTGCCGGTCCGAGACGAGTGCGTCGTCCTCCCAACTGTCCCAGAGCTTCGTCACCACATCAACGAATTCGCTGGCGCGCTCGTAACGGTCGGCGTGAGTCGGATGTCGGTCAAAACCGAAATTCAACGCTGCGGACGCATCGCCCGTCGTGACGATGTTCCAGCCGGCGCGCCCGCCGCTCAGATGATCGACCGAAGCAAACAGCCGGGCCAGATTGTAGGGTTCGTTGTAGGTGGTCGAAGCCGTGGCGATGAAGCCGATGCGTTCCGTCACAGCTGCGAGCGCCGAAATCCATGTCAGCGGCTCCAGCCTGAAGCGGCTTGCATAGCGAATGTTGTCGGCAAGCGCGGGCCCATCGGCAAAGAACAGCGCGTCGAACTTGCTTGCCTCGGCCTTTTTCGCCAGTTCCTGATAATAGGCGATATCCAGCACTCTCTCGGGGGCGGAATCCTTGTAGCGCCAGCCGGCTTCATGGTGGCCGCCAGGATAGATGAAGAGGTTGAGGTTCAACTGTCGTTTTTCGGCGGGCATAGTTCGTCCTCCTGGGTGGTGATGCTGAGCGATAGGTCTTGGGGGCCGTTCAGACGGGCAGCACAGGCTTTGTCTCGACGCCGAGATGACGCAGAAGTTCGGAGCGGGTCTCGCCGAAGCGGCGATCACCGTGATCGCGTGGCGTGGGAACATCGATTGCGATGTCGGCGGCGATCCCGCCATTGTCGAGCACCAGAACCCGGTCCGCCAGCGTCACGGCTTCGTCCACGTCATGGGTGACCAGCAGCACGGCCGGCTGGTGACGGGCGCAGAGCTGGCGCAGCAGATCGTGCATGCGCAGGCGGGTCAGCGCGTCCAGTGCGCCGAACGGCTCGTCCGCGAGCAGCAGCTCAGGATCACGAACCAGCGAGCGCGCCAATGCCACCCGCTGCTGCTCGCCACCAGAGAGTTCGACCGGCCATGCGTTCTCGCGGCCGCTCAGGCCCACCTCTTCCAGAGCCACCCGTCCGCGTTCGGCGGCGTCTGGCAGGTCGAGGCCAAGAACCACATTCTCCAGCACTCGTTTCCATGGCAACAGTCGGGCATCCTGGAACACCACCGATTTCTTGTCCGGTGTTTCGAGTCTGCCGGAGCCGGAGACTTTGTCGTCGAGATCGGCGAGAGCGCGCAACAATGTACTCTTGCCCGACCCGCTACGGCCGAGAAGGGCGACGAACTCCCCCTTCTCGATGTCGAGGCTGAGGCCGTCGAGGATGGTTCGCGGCCCGAAACGTCTCACAAGGCTCTCGACCCGCACCACGGGCACGCCGCTCAATCCGCCAAGGTGCGGCGCCATGACAGGGACCTTTCCTGGAAGAAGCGGACGATGCCGTCGGAGACGAGCCCGAGCAACGCGTAGACGACGAGGCCTACGATGATGATGTCGGTCTGGCCGTAGTTGCGTGCGAGATCGATCATGTAGCCGATGCCGCTGGTGGCATTGACCTGTTCGACCACCACCAGAGACAGCCAGGCATAGGTCACCGCAAAACGCAGGCCAAGGAAGAACCCTGGAAGGGCGCCGGGCAGGATGACCTGGCGGATGAATTCGCCGTAGCCCATTCGCAAGGTTTGGGCCAGTTCGACATAACGGCTGTCTATGCTGCGCAAGCTGCTGTGGGTCTGGATATAGATCGGGACCAGGACAGCCAGCGCGATGGCCGTTACTTTCATGCCCTCGCCGATGCCGAACCACAGCATCAGCAGCGGGATCAGAGCGAGCGTCGGTATCGCCCGCTTGATCTGAACGGGGCCGTCGATGATGGCCTCGCCAAGCCGCGACAAACCTGAAATGAGAGCAAGGATGGTCCCGATCAGGACACCGAACACCAGCCCCTGTGCTGCCCGCCAGGCAGACGTCATCAAATGATGCTGAAGCTTCTCTTCGGCGATGAGATCGATGGCGGTGCCGACAACCGACCAAGGCGCCGGCAGCGTTCTAGGATCGATCAGGCCGGCGATACTGCCGATGGACCAGATCACAAGAAGAAGTGCAGGCCCGATCAGCGCGCCAAACGGGATCGTCCGCCCAAGTGCGAGTCGCCTTGTCCCGGTCTTGCGGGGCTCGGCCGCAGGCGAAATCAGCACCCTTTCATCCGATGGGTAGGGAATGTTGGGGGCAACTGCGGCGGTGTTGGAGAATGCATTCATCGGTGTCGTCTCCGGTCTCGGGAAGCAGGCGTCAGGAGGCGTTCAGCGCGTTTGTGGCGATCGCCTCGAAGCGCCTGTCGAACAGGTCCTCGGCCTTGATCGCGGGCTTGTTCAACTCCTTGGCCAAAAGATCGATCGTCGCCTGCTGGCGCACGATCACGTCGTTCCAGTCGGAGGGGATGTCGAACCGACCATCAGCGTCGACCAGATACTGGCCATCTTCTGTGTTGAGGCC
>NZ_JBVVQA010000010.1:60722-202893 GCF_055811455.1 Mesorhizobium sp. WSM4845 | reverse complement strand
CGGCTGATTGCGTTTTAACTTTGGCGCGGCCGGCCGGCGGGGATTCTGGGCGTGGGCGGTCGGGAGCTGGTGCCTCTCGCGGTCGCATTCGGGCACGCAGCGGTTGCTGCAACCGACATTCACAACTACCTGTGCGAAAGCGACGGCGAGCGCCCACCGCGCGGTTGACCCGCAGACATCACCGCTGGACGTTGTTCCTTGGTCTTCCCCAGCGCGCCAATTCGAAAAACGACCGGACGTCTATTTCGCCGTGGGCATTGTTGGCCGCCAGGAGCAACCGGATCGGAGGCCAGGCGGTGTCACGATTGCCGGGAGGCATCGTTCTCGCAGAGAATTCTTTTAGGTGGAAGGGTTGGTCTCGCCGCCGGCGACTTTGGCGAGCAGCATCCCCAACGTCAGGCGCGCTCGTTCATGGCTGCGCCGACAAAAATATTCTCAAGAAGCTCGACAGATAGAGACGCCAAGTATCAGAGCATGATGCGATCCCTCGATAGCGAAATGCCTGGCGGAGCGGGAAGTGAATTGAACCAGGGGTCGACCCCACGAAGTCAGAGTGACGTGCAGCGAGACGTCTCAAGGGAACCTTTCCGGCGTTGTGCGCTTGTTGAGCATGCGTTTCACAACCCCGTGAGCGACAACAAAAAACGCTGGGAACCAAAAGGAAATCCGCCATGGCGAAAGAAAAGACATTGGATGATCTCTTCCTCGATACGCTCAAAGATATCTATTACGCGGAAAAGAAGATCCTGAAGGCGCTTCCCAAGATGGCGCGCGCCGCCTCATCGGCCGATCTGAAGGCAGCCTTCGAGAAGCACAAGGACGAAACCGACGGTCATGTCGAGCGCCTGCAGCAGGTTTTCGAGCTCCTTGGCAAGCGAGCACAGGGCAAGACGTGTCCCGCGATCGACGGCATCATCGAGGAGGGCGAGGAGATTATGGAAGAGTTCAAGGGAACTCCCGCACTGGACGCCGGTCTGATCTCTGCTGCCCAGGCTGTCGAGCACTACGAGATCACCCGCTATGGCACGCTGAAGCGCTGGGCCGAGGTTTTGGGCATGAGCGACGCCGCCAAGCTGATCGAACAGACGCTCGGCGAAGAGTCTATGACAGACGAGGCGCTCACCGGATTGGCGGACGCCTCGGCCAACGAAATGGCCAAGGCCGCCTGATCACACACCAGCCACCCCAACTGTTTTGGGGTGGCTGTTTTACTTCCAACATCCGTCTTTCGATAGGAGGCAATCATGGGTCGTGGCATTCTACTCTGGCTGCTCGGAGTTCCTATTCCGATCATCATCCTTCTCGCGCTGTTCATGCGGTAGGAGGAATCCATGGCATCAACCATCCTGGCGACCGACGGCGCCGCGCCGGTCGAGTCCTCGTCATCCGCAGTCAACTGGGGACCGGCGCCTTCGCTGCCTCGACCCTGACGTTCATCCTGATGCTTCTCGGGTCCGGCCTCGGGCTCACGATGGTGTCTCCATGGTCCAACGAAAGCGCCAGCGTCACCACCTTCGCTGTGTCCACTGCGATCTGGCTGGTCATCGTGCAATGGTTGTCATCCGGGCTCGGGGGTTACCTGACCGGGCGCCTTCGCACCAAATGGGTCGGCATTCATACGGACGAGACGTTCTTCCGGGATACCGCGCACGGATTCATGGCCTGGGCGCTGGCGACGCTTCTGGTCGTGTTCGTGCTCGGTTCGGCGCTGTCCGCGGCAATCGGCACCGCCGTCAAGGCGGCCTCGACAGTGGCCTCGGGAGCAGCAATGGGTGCCTCGGCAGGGGCGACCGCAAACGCCGGGAACGACGGAGGCAGCGGCGCGGCGTTGTATTTCGTCGATGCGCTGTTCCGCCCGAACGATCCTTCCAGGGCTGGCGGCGCCGGGCGCGGAGGGCGATGCGACAGCAGCCGCACAAGCCTCCCGCATCCTCATTACGAGTGCGGCGGCCGGCGAAGTCTCGGCCGACGACAAGACTTATCTGGGCCAACTCGTGGCCGCTCGCACTGGCTTGTCGCAAGCGGATGCTACTGCCCGGGTTGATGCGGTGCTTGCTCATGTCGAGGCGGCCAAAGTCCAAGCACAGGAAGCAGCCGACACAGCTAGAAAGGCCGGCGCCAGCTTCGCGCTGGTCGGCGCGCTTTCTCTCATGATCGGTGCGTTCATCGCCAGCGCAGCGGCAGCGTTAGGCGGCAAGCAGCGCGACGACGGAGAAGACGCGCTCCATCTCACTACTCCCGTCCGACCGAGAGGATTGGCCGGACTCCATCTCCCGCCGCGCTCACTTGTTTTTGTGCAACGCAGCAACGATATTGCTGCACGTGCGTTGAACAGATGGCCGTCCATTCCGGGCGTCACAACAGGGACGGCTCCATTGCGAAAAATCTCTGATACCATCGCCCGCCTTGCCGCGCTGCAGGCGCGACATGCCGCACATCCCGCCGACCTCGGTGCGTCAGACCACCTCCGGACGCTGGCCGACTTCGGTACCAATCCTGGCGGGTTGGAAGCGAAGTTCTACATTCCCAATGAACTATCCAAGGGCACCCCGCTCGTCGTCGTGCTGCATGGCTGCACCCAGAACGCGGCCGGCTATGACCATCATTCCGGCTGGTCCCAACTCGCCGACGAGGCTGGCTTCGCGCTGCTCTTTCCCGAACAGCAACGCGGCAACAATCCGAACCTCTGTTTCAACTGGTTCCAGCCTGGCGACACCAAGCGTGGTTCGGGCGAGGCGCTTTCGATTCGCCAGATGATCGAGACGATGGTCGTCACCCACGGTCTCGACCGAAGGCGAATCTTCATCACCGGCCTCTCGGCCGGAGGCGCAATGGCAGCGGCCATGCTGGCGACCTATCCGGAAGTGTTTGCCGGCGGTGCGTTAATTGCCGGCCTGCCCTACGGCAGCGCAACGACAATCCCGGAGGCCTTCGATCGCATGCGCGGCCACGGCGGTCCTTCGGAACAGGATCTGCAACGGGCCCTCCGCGGCGCATCGGATCATCGGGGACCGTGGCCGAGGATTTCGATTTGGCACGGTGCCGCTGACCACACGGTTTCGCCTTCCAACGCGGAAGCGATCGCAGGCCAGTGGCGGGGAGTCCACCGGCTTGAGAAAGCGCCGACGCGTCGGGAAGCTGCCGGACCGCACGCAAAGCAGGTCTGGCGTAACGGGGCGGGAGATGCCTTGATCGAAATCAACATGATCGCCGGGATGGGCCACGGCACGCCGCTCGGCAACGGCCTCGGCGCTCCGGGACCTTATATGCTTGATGTCGGCATCGCCTCCACACGCGAGATCGCGCAGTTTTGGGGGATCGCGGCAACCGAGGATAGCGCCTCCCGGAAATGGAGGCCGCAATTGCCCGCCAGCCAACGGCAACTACCCCAGTCACCGGCGCCAAGTATACAAAATGCGAAGACGAAGCCTCCGCAGCCGACTGCCATCCATCAATCGCGCCAGCCCGGCGTGAAGAAGATCATTGAAGATGCCCTGCGGGCGGCGGGCCTGATGCGCTAGGCGGACGGCGCGCGCGCCAGCCCGCGAAGGTCAAGCGGCTCCGACCAGGCAAGGGAACGCGTCGTTCTTTGGAATCGGTGACCGCTTTTCATTGAGCGGTCGCCATGCACATCGTCCAGATCCTGCTTCCCCGCGCGGACAACACCGGTCGCCCATTTGGCCGGGAAGATTTCGACCGTGTGAAGGAAGACCTGGCCAGCCGTTTCGACGGCGTCACAGCCTACCTGCAGGCGCCCGCAGAAGGTCAGTGGCAGGATGGCGAGCAGTCCAGCACAGATGAAATCGTCATCTTCGAAGTGATGGTGGATGATGTCGATCTGCCGGACTGGCGCAACGGCGCGCCGAGCTAGAACGGCGGTTCCGGTAGGACACGGTGATCGCCCGCTACATCACAATGGCGCTCGTTAGAGCGCCGATATCATGCCATCAACGTCAATCCGCAAGACCGAGTACGATCCGGAGACAAGGGTTCTCTCGGTGTGGTTCGTCGCGAGCGGCACGCGTTATGACTACGAGGCTGTGCCGCCGGAGACCTATGCGGCGTTCCGAAACGCCTTCGTAAAGGGCCGGTTCTTCAACGACCAATTTCGCGACCGTTGCCGACACCGCCCCATTGCCGAAGCAAAGCGAGCGTTGCCTGCACGCGGAGACTCATGCGCCGGTTTCGGAGTTTGACGCGCCGGCTGGCTTTGATTCCGGGGAGCCCTTGTGGCGTAGGAAAATCGACAGCAGGACCAGGACGGCCGTCGACATGAATTCCGACTGCCAGTTCTGAAAGGACTCGAACCATAGCTGGGCGTCGAGAAGATAGTCTCCCAGGGATTGAACCTCGCCGCCGTGCCGAAGCGCCTCCTCGTTCGCGGCCGCCAGGCTCGCCCACCAATGCAAGGCAAATGAGATGATGAACAGCAGGGCCAGCGCCAAGCCCAGCGAGTATGAATAGAGCCACGACAGGATCGGGTTGCGCCTGCGGGTGGCGGTCGGAAGTTCGTCCTCGGGCCGGTTGGGATCATCGGGATCACGAGACTCGGCGGAACCGCGCTGGAACAGCATTGCAGTCAGCATGACATAGGCCGACATCTGCAGGAATTCGCTTTCCCAGTTCTCGAACAGCGCCGAGAGGAAGTCGCCGCTCGCAAGATAGGAGAGCAGCCCAATCGATGCCGAACCGTGGTTCTGAAGCTCTTCATTGTAGGCCGTATGACCCGACCAGATCATGCCAATTACACTGAACAAGAACATCGCCACCAGGGCGATCGTCAGTCCATTGTCCCGGAAAAAGCTTTTCATGGTCGTCTCCCTCGGCAGCTCCGGCTAACGCCAGTTCTCCAGAACCTCTTCGATCAGCACCGCCTCGACTTGCTCGCTGAAGCGAGAGCGGTAGAGCTCCAACAGTGCCTCATGCGTCTGGTCAACCGAACTGCAGATGGCATCGGTCGCAAGGACGACACGAAAACCACGGTCGATGGCGCCGAGGACCGTGGCAAGCACGCAGACGTCGGTTTCGCCGCCGGTGATGACCAGCGTGTCGATCCCTGACCCATTGAGCATCGCGTCGAGCCGGCCTTCAGTCCACGGCGAATAGACATGCTTGTCGAGCGTTCTTGCCGGCGGCACGAACCGCGCCAGAGAAGGCATCAGATCGACGAGGCCGGCATCGATGTTGGCAAGGGTGACCTCGGCCCAACGCTGATAATACCGCGCCCACATGCCCGGTCCTTCGCCAGGCCGAGCGGCCGGAACAAAACGTGTGAACAGCGTTTGCTGCGGATGTCTTGTGGTCAATTCCTCGATGACCGGCAGCACGTTTTGCGCCCACGGCACGGCCCAAGGCCCGCCCGGCGCGAACAGGCGCTGCATGTCAACGCAAAGATGTAGGGAATTCTCACCAAGCGGACCGTGTACCAGGCCTAGGGCGGCCATGATCAGCCGCGGCCGCGGTGGGGTGATGCATAGTCTCTATCTGAGCGCGGGCGTAGCCCGGGAGGTCCCGCCGTAGCCTCGCATCTCTGCCAATCCGCCTTTAGCCGTTGCCGGTTCATGGTCTTGTCAGGCGGGCCGCTTGCGCCTCCTGCACGTCGATGGCGTACAGCAGTTCGCCGTTCTCGTCGCGCAGGCGCACGAGCCAACCTGAAAGATCGTCCGTGCCCGCCTGAAGGTCGACCAGAAGATCGATAGCGCATCGAACCGCTTCCTCCCGCGCAGCCTCTAAACTTGGCATCCTGGAGGGAAGAACCTGACGGCCGCGTCCGCCGATACTCGAAGATATAGAGCCCGCCGTTTTCGTCATTCGCCGCTGTGACGGCGACTTCGTCAAAATTGCCATTGCTTCGGGCATCATAGTCGTTCACAGCCAATCGAAGGTCGCGATCTGGACCAGGACCGCCTTCGCTCGATTGATAGCGGCCTCGTTGTTTCCGCCGTCAACGCGTGCCAGGTCGACGGCAACGCAGTCGCCGCTTTCGCCGCAGAAGATCACGCGCAGGATGGGCTGTCCGGTCGGGGCGGTTGCCTGGGTAACTTCGGTTCGAATGATCTGCATGAGAAACTCCGTCACCATCGCTAGAGTTTGACGGCCATTTCCCGGCTCCAGAGACGCAGCTTGCGGCAGCCCTCGATAAAACCGGTAATCGCCTTGGGATCATCGAGACCAATCATGCCTTCATCGGCTTCCGGATCGACTCCGGCCTTCTGCAGCAGCGGGACGGCGCCCGACGTGAAGCCGATGAATTTGCAATGAGCAAAAGCGTCGGCAACGAAATCGCGCGCGGCGGCCTCGCCCGTCAGGCGCTCCGCTCCTTCCTCGGAGAGGATCAGCGCTACTGCGTCGAACAGGACCGATGGCCCGCCGTCGATCATGTGCTTTGCAGCGATGAGACTTCCATCCGCCGCCTCGACGCCGCCCACCTTGGGCGCTATGACCTCCATCACTGCGCCTTCCTTCTCGATCGCTGCCTGGAGGTTCTTCAGCAGCGCTGCATCGGCGCCGGGACTGACAAGTACACCGACCTTGCGGCCAGCAAAACTGTCAGGCCCGTTCCGGATGATGCTGAGCGCCGGCGATGGTTCGAGATCGTCCCTCGGCGCGACCGCCGCATCCGCGGGCTTGGGCAATTGCTTCATGCCAAGCTTGTCAGCGACAGTTTCGGCCAAGCCTTCATCAATGTTGAGGAGATGCGACACCATGCGCTCGCGGATAACCGTTGTCTCGACCTTGGAGAGCTCGAAGGACAGCGCCATGGCGATATGCTTCTGCTCAGGCGCGGTCTGACTGTTGAAGAACTGTCGCGCCTGGCTGTAGTGGTCGGCGAAGCTCTCTGCGCGCAGACGGACTTTCTGGCCTTCCTCGGCCTCGGCGAACGACCGGAAACCGTGCTGCGGCGATTCCCGCGGGCCTTCGCCGAATGAATTCGGCTGGTAGTTCACGCGGCCGACCGGATTGCGCATCGCCATGAGGCCATCCTGCTGGAAGTGGTGGAACGGGCATTTGGGTGCGTTGATCGGGATATGGGTGAAATTGGGGCTGCCGAGACGCTTCAGTTGCGTGTCCAGGTAGGAGAAGTTTCGACCCTGCAGCAGGGGATCGTTGGAAAAGTCGACGCCCGGCGGTACGTTCTGCGTCATGAACGCGACCTGCTCGGTTTCGGCGAAGAAATTGTCGGGCATACGATCGAGCACCAAGCGGCCGACCGGGACCGGCGCGAGGATTTCTTCCGGAATGATCTTGGTCGGATCCAGAACGTCGAAGTCAAAACTGTCCGCGAAGTCCTGATCGAAGAGCTGGAGGTTGAGCTCCCATTCCGGGAAATCACCAGACTGGATGGCATTCCAGAGGTCGCGTCGATGGAAATCGGGGTCAGCGCCGTTGATCTTGACCGCTTCGTTCCAAACGACCGACTGCATGCCGAGCTTCGGCTTCCAGATGAATTTGACGAAGGTGGATTCGTCCTTCGCATTGACCAGCCGGAACGTGTGAACGCCGAATCCCTGCATGAACCGGAAGGACCGAGGTATCGCCCGATCCGACATGACCCACATCACCATATGCATCGATTCGGGCGTCAGGCTGATGAAGTCCCAGAAATTGTCGTGTGCCGATTGCGCCTGCGGGAAGGCACGATCAGGCTCCGGCTTCACTGAATGAATGACGTCGGGAAACTTGATTGCGTCCTGAATAAAGAAAACTGGGATGTTGTTGCCGACGAGATCCCAATTGCCTTCGTTGGTGTAGAATTTGACGGCGAACCCACGCACGTCCCGCGCCAGGTCGAACGAGCCTTTCGAACCGGCCACCGTGGAGAACCGCACGAAGGCCGGCGTCTTCTCGCCGGCACGCTGGAAGATATCCGCGCGGGTGTAAGCCGCTAGCGATTCATAGGTCTCGAAGAAGCCGTGCGCGCCATAGCCGCGTGCATGCACGACGCGCTCGGGAATGCGCTCGTGATCGAAATGAAAAATCTTCTCACGGAAGTGGAAGTCTTCGATTAGTGACGGTCCGCGCTGGCCAATCCTTAAAGTATTCTGGTCATCGGCCACTGGGCCGCCTTGGGCGGTCGTCAGGATCTCGCTGTCGCCTTCGGCGATCTGGTGAAGCTCGCCTCCGTTCCCCCGCACGAGCTTTTGATCATGGATCGTCGCGGGCTTGCCCGACGACTGTCTGGTTGTCTTGGCCATGCTTGAATTCCTTGAAAGGAGGGGCGGCTTCAGGTCTCCCTCAATGCTGGGACACCCACTTAAGTTCCTGGTGGGTGTCACGTGGCCCGCATTTCGAAGAATAGCACTCGGCTGCCGGAACATCGGGCCCGCGCTCCGCCAGAGGCGCGGGCTTCGTTGTCTGGGGGAACACGATCTCGCGACGATCGTTCGGGTCGCCAACAGAGCGCATACCGTCAGATCGAGGACAGGAATGCGGGAAAGACAAGGGCTTAACCCATCAAGAAAAATACAATAGGCAGGAGCGCACGTCGGATGCTGCAAGGGCATTAACAGACATTGAGCGCGCAGCACGAGATGCAAAGACTGCTCGGCTGCGAGAGCAACGACTTAAGGCTGAAACCGCTCCTCCTGCTGCATTGGTAGCGAAACCGAAGAAAAACCGACAAGGCAACAACTAGTAGTCACCCGGGATGCGGCGGATTTCGTGTTCCGTTGTGAGCGTCCTTTTTAAGCGTTCTCCGACATTGTCAAAGGTAAGCAGGTGGCCGTCGAGCGCAGGAAGGTGCGGGCATGAAGGTCTGCGCCGTTTCCCAAGCCGCCGAAGCCAGAACCCGCTCCAGGGGCCACGCCTGACATTTGCAACGGTGGTCAAGCTGGTGACGACTCGGCATGTCATCGACCTCGTGGCCCGCATGCATGGCTGCACGTATGCCATACACGGCTGCACGTATGCCGAGATGAGAGGACCGTCGCGTCAGTATAGTATCGTGGCAACGCGAGACGCGGCCATGTGCGCCGTGATGGTGCTGAAGGCGAGCTTGCCTAGGGGGCAGATAGGGTGCTGTTCAATCGTGATCCGTCGACGGTGCAACATGCGCTCAGGAAGCGGGGATGCTTTGACCGACCCGCGCGTCCAAGCCCTATGTGATGAGCTCGGCATCAAGATTGTCGACCGGCATCGCTATCCGGAGCCGGGAGAGGCGCGCGCGGTCGAGACGCTGGCTCGCATCATACGCCGGCACGGGGAAGGGCACTTGCGCCTGGTGCTTTCGACCTTGGCCGAGACCGACAACAACGAGGGCCAACTAGACGAGGTTCTATTTTGGGCCACATCCGACATGGTGCGGGCGTGCCCCTGAGATACTCGAGCGCCGCGCCGGCGACTGGCTGACGATGTGGGATGTTCGCCCGCTCGGCGAGCTGCAGTTCATTGCCCAGGATCTGCGCGGCATCGTGCCACTAATATTTGCATTTGTCCGTATGCTATACGAGCGGGTGGTCAAGGCATTTGGCCCGCGAGCATCCAGCCGGATTTGTTCGATGACCGCAGGAGAAATTCGGCATGAGTAACGTCGTATCGCTTCATGGCGACAAGCGCTGGAAAGCTGTTCTCGTCTACGACCACCAGAACGGCCCCATCACGATCGAGCACTTTTTGGAAGAAATTTCCGAGCTCCATAACGTCATTGAACACGGCCCGGACTGGAACACCCTGATTACGTGCACGGTGACAATCAACCGGACGGACGGCGGCGAGGAGCAGAACAGCCAAGAAAAAGAGGCGCGCCATGAACATCGGTGAAATCGCGGAGCGCTTCATCCGCGCGGCCGAGATCGAGCGCGCCAGCCATGAACATGTCGGGCCGGCCGGCCCAGCAGCTGCCCTATGTTCACACATACACCGATAAGCTCGGGTGGTGCAAAGAGGTGGGCGACAAGCTCGACCCCAAGGCAGACCCGCTAGCGTAGGAGCGAAGGGCGTTCTGGAACCGGATCGGCACCCTGCCGTCGGGACAAGAGATCAGCGAGCTCGAGGCGCTGCAACGAATGGCTGCGTTGGCAACGAGAAGGAACGCCGAGCGTCCTCGCCCGGGCCAGATCCAAGGTCGGCGACAAGTCATTCCGCAGCCGGTGATTCAAGGTGGAGGGCATCCACCCGAACACCGGACGGGATAGAAAAAACCGGGCTTTGCAGCAAATCGCGATCATTCTCGCCCGCAGGGCCTCGCAGAATAGCGAAAGCGCCGAAATCAGGCTGTTGCATCATGAAATCAGGGGTGTTTCGGCTACGATCACGGAAGATGCGGGGGAACGGGACCGCCGGAATTCGTGGATCGCCGACGGCGCGTTCGCCAAGATCCTTTCATCGGAACATGACGACTTCTCTTGGGCTGCCAAGCGCAATGAGCGCCGATGCCAGCAAAGAGGCGAGGCGGCGCAATCAAGCTGTGTGATTTGCGCCATTGACGAGCACCCGAAATGCCGCCCCAATCGGGATTACGTGGCTTATTGGGGATTCGCATGAACCGATTTCTCTTTGTGATCGCCGACTTTCTGTCCCGTCCGCCCGGCTTCTATGTGCTGCTCGCCGCGATGATAGCCTGCACTGCGATGGTTCCGTTTGGGCTAACAAACGTAATCACCTATGCGCTTTCTGTAGCTGCGATAGTGATTACCGGGGTCGTACTGATCCAGGGTTACCGCGACACCGCTGCCATCCATGCGAAGCTCGACGAGATCATCGTTGCATTGAAGGAAACGAGGAACAATGTCGTCGGGCTGGAGCACGCCGAGCCTGAGGAGATCAAAGCCCATTTGGCGCGGCTTGAATTGGAAGCAGCGGCGGCTGATCAAGAAGCTAAGCACGAGGGAGTCCGTGGCGCCTAATTACGCCAGCGGCTGCCAAGCACTGGCCGCGGGAAGCGCAGAAGCGGAAGGCCGCATGACCCGAGCTGAGATCAAAGCTGAAGTAGAATGGCTGCTTGAGTACGAAAGCCTTAGCGCGTCAGAGTCCGCAAGCACACCGCTTCGGCTCTGAAGGTATTGAGGGCATCGAGCGGGAGTTCTTTGACCCCGGCGACAGCGGCAACATTTTTGCCCCGGATGCGTCTCGACCATCATAGACGGGCTGTTGGCGCCGCTGATCGGCGCGATGTATGGCCTGCCCGATATTCTGGTCGTCTGATGGCCCGGTTTTTATGACGAGATGCATCAGGAGTTCGCGAGCGAGATGCTCGGCGAGTTCAAGCAGGGGGTTGTCATGCTAACCCGCACGGTCACAGCGCCGCCAGATCCGTCGACGCCATGGATACCGGGCGAGCCAGTGACGACGGTCTATCCACTCGATGCGGTGATGCGCCGCGTGTCTCAGAAATACGTCGACGGCACCCTCACTGTGGCGACCGACAACAGATCACTTTCGCAGTACCCTCGATCGTCCCCGCCATGACCGACACACTCGTCATCGACGGCGTCGAGTTGGTCATGAAGGACCTACGGCCGGTCCCGCCGGCCGGGACCGTCGGTCGCGTATATCGCTTTCGTGGCGGGTTAGCCGCCGAGCGATATCCCAGAAAAGAGCGACGCCAGCGACGACCGCATGTGAGACTTGGCAACAGCGATGTCCCCTTCGAAACCGGAAAAATCGATCTCCATATGATCGAACGTGGACAGTGCCTGCTCTTCCATGTCAGCCAATGCCCGATCTGGGTCATCCGATTGCTCAGCAACCATTGATGCAATTGCCATGAGTGCGATGCGAAGCACCACAAGCTCCGTCGAATGATGGGCCAAGACATCCATACCAGTCTCCTTTTAAGGTCCGGAACGAATGCTCAAACGCCTATCCCCCGTGATCGTTTCGAACAGCTTGTCTCGACCTATGAGCCGATGCTGCGGACCGCGTTTATCGAGGCGATCGACGACATCCGCTCCAACATCGTTCTGCGCCGTGTGGTGGAGCGCTTGGAGCGCGGCGACGTCAACGGCGCCATTGCAGCCATGAATCTCGACGAGGCCGCGTTTCGGCCGCTGGAAGAAGCCATCCGGCAGGCCTACAACGGCGGCGGTGTCGCCACGGTCGAACAGATGCCGGCGCTGCGCGATCCGAGCGGCCTTCAGGTCGTTCTTCGTTGGGATGCGCGCAATCTTACGGCTGAGACCTGGTTGCGCGAGCACTCGGCGCAACTGGTCACCAACATTGTTGCCGATCAACAAGTTGCGATCTGTGCCGCTTTTTCTGAACGCCTTGCCCGTGGGTCCAATCCAACGAGGACCGCATTGGAGGTAGTAGGCCGCGTCAACAGGGTAACTGGCCGCGGAGAAGGTGGGGTGATCGGGCTCACCACACTTCAGAGCGGCTATGTTGCCCGAGCCCGCGATGAACTGCTTTCCGGCGAGCCCGACCAGTTGCGGGCCTATCTGAATCGGAAGCGACGCGACAAACGTTTCGACCGCACGATCACAACTGCGATCCGAGATGGTAAACCAATCCCTACCAACCTGGTGGCGCGGATCATTGGCCGATATTCCGACAGCCTTTTGAAGCTCCGCGCCGACACGATTGGACTGCACGAGACGTTTGCCGCGCTTGGAGCTTCGAAAGACATCGCATTTCAGCAGGCGATCGCCAAGGGCGCGGTGAGGGCGGAATCCATCACGAAGGGCTGGAAACACACGCCGCAGGATCATCCTCGCGTTCAGAGGGTGGTCGATGCCGATAATTCTCGCTTGGACCGGTTCATAGTCATCGTCTTCGTCCGCCATCGTCCCTCCGTATCGGACAGCGGCGCTCGGAATTCACAACGATGCAACCACTGCCTTGTCTTCGCGTTTAGCCGCCTTCAATCCTGGCGAGCGACAAAGATGCCGGCGTTCATTCCGATTACAATTTACCTGAATCACAAGCCGATAGTGGTCGCGTCGATACCCGAAGCTGCGAAAGCGCTTCAGCAACCATGGCCATTCATGGACAAGCCATCCCGACTTGAAGCAATTCGAATGATCGAGGAATGCCTGGCTGGACACTGCACCCAACAAGCCGCGTTCGATGCCTTCAAGGCGGCCGCAAGTGAACAGGGGCTTCTTAAGCGAAAGCCTCCAAGCATAGGCCTCAGGAAATTCGACGGGGTTGCCGAAGACCTGCTGTGAGGTGATGCTGCCTCGCGACCTTAAACCGCTGACAGGCCTCCTGAGCGGACTTGGTCAGCCGCACGGACCACCCGCCAAATCGAGGAATGGCGGGTGGTCCTTTATCAGCGCAGGAAGGGACTTAGCTGCGCAGATCTCAGTTCGTCGCTCCGTCCAATCGTCAAGTCCGGTCGTTCCTAGAACGATCCCTAACTAACGATTATTCCAATCGCAAGGAATGTGATCGAAACTGTGAAGACCGGAGCGAGTAACCAGCGAGCTTGGTGGACACTATTTTCCATGGGCTCCTTCCCGCGAACTTGCAGGGATCAACGACTATGCGCAGCGGCGGTTCCGGGTGGCGCTATGTCCGGCCTATTATGCCAAAACAGGCGAGACCTAGGTCCTGTCGTGCATCAGCCTGAGGGACTTTTGGGGAACAAATGCAGCTGGCTGGGGTTTGTTAAGTCTGGCGCGAAGACGCGTTCAGCGGAACAGAGCTACACAAAGGAGGCACCTATGAGAATGCATCTTTCCACTGCAGCCGCGGGATTTCTGCTGCTGGCGGGCCTCGGTGCCGCTGCCGCTCAGGACGTAGTCATCGAGCCTGAACAGGAGACGGTCATTAGGGAATACGTGAAAAAGCAGCCGCTCGCATCGGTGAAAATCCCTGGAGTGGAGCTCAATATCGGCTCAACCCTGCCCGAGACTGTCGAACTTCATGAAGTCCCCAACACCAAATACCGCACCGTTGTCGTCGACAACCGGACCGTTGTCGTTGACCCAGGCACACGCAAGATCATCAAGATCATCGAATGACGTAAGCGACTGGGAAGACCGCCCGCCGTGCCGAAAGGGTGCGGCGGGCTTTTCTCTTTTCTGGAGGAACGCGATCTGGGGACAATGGTTCGGGTTGCCAACAAGGCGCCGTATCGCCGGATGAGGACAAGCCCGTGCCTTCGTTGTTGGTCCGATTGCCCCAGCGCTACGATACAGAGAAGACACCTTTAGATAAGACTAAGCCAGCAGGCCATTATTGAGGATGCTCTTATGAACCCGACCGAATTGCAGGCGATTAGCGATACGCTGATGCGGGTAGTGACGCCAGAGATGACACCAAAACAGCTCCTAAAGGCTGCAAAAAAGGAGCATCCGGACGCGTCAAAAAAGGACATCGCTCGCGCTGCGTTCTTCTCGATCATTGCGAACGCTGACCAAGCCATTGGCAAATCGAGGAACTTGCAGGCTTTTGCGTTGGCAGAGCGGACACAACAATCTGATTAAGATTGATGGTCGACATGCGTGGCCCTGTTGGTCAAAATTTAACGCTTGGTACCCGGAGTGCTTTCGTCCGAAAGCGACCAGAAGCCGACATTTACTGTTCTGCCTCCTATAACCCTGCGAGGGCATGGGCAGAAGCCGAGACGGCGAAGACTGTCGAGATCAGCTTGGATTGCCAATGCCGCATATCGAACAGCGCGAACTGTGCAGCCAAGCGAATGGCCCAGAAAGCGGCTCCGAAAAACAGAAGTGGCGGCCAAATTAGCCCCCGGTACCAAAGCCAAAGCAATGTTGCGCCGTAAGACACACAGGTGAACGTCAGCATGACATTCAGAGTTTGAGTGATTGCTGCGTTTAGGGTGCCCGAACCCTTCAGCCGGGCCGGCCATCCGAAAAGCCGCCAAAATCCTAGATGGAAGGCGGCGAAGGCAAGATCGAGCACAGCAGCGAGCATCAGCATGCGGAAACAATACCGCTAGAAACGTCCGCTCTCCACCCCGACACAGGGACACTCTGGCAATCGCCGGTATGGGTACCAAGCGTTGGATTTTGACCACTAGGTCCCAAACATTCCCCCTAACGGAACCATTCCGTGACCTGCGAGTTGCGGCTCGGGCGGGGTTGGGACATGCAGACATGGCAAAGCGTGACGCAGCGGGCCATAAGACCCTTGCCGATGCCGTTCGCGAATTGATCGGCACCGAAGACAATCGTCGTAACGTACATAAGCTGCTTGGGCTGGAGGTCGAACCAGAACTGCCGCCAACTCTAGCTTCATTGCTTGAGGCGATTGGTAAGGCTGGTCGGGACGAAACCCCCTAGCTGCATGGGTCATCCGGCCGACCTTTAAATTGCCGTGCTGGGAACCAACGGGGCCACAATTCCGCGCCGAACCAAGGCGTGAACGTCATGCCGTCCACCTCGATAAGCAAAACGGAATACGATCCGGATCGTAGGACCCTCTCGGTGTGGTTCGTGGCCAGCGGCAAATGCTACCAGTTTGAGGATGTGCCGCCGGAGACCTTCGCCGAGTTCCGAGCCGCATTCGCCAAGGGCCGCTTCTTCAACGAGCGCATCCGCAATCGATTCCGGTACCGCCTGGTCGGGACCGCCAACAATTCTGGATGACCCAGCCGTATGCGAAAGCCAACTCACCTATCCATCGAGCTTCAACGGCTCATGGTCGGGGAGATAATGATGCAGCACCTCGCCAAGGTTTCGCTTGTCGAACGTTTGGCCACACACGGGGCAGAACTCGAAATGCCCTGCTTCGTCCTTCGCAGGCGGCCCGTGGCGCTTGCCCTTGATCCGGTCGCGGGGTTGTTGGTTCTATCTCGGCCCACGTTGATTGTCCCGAACTGTGATAGGGACGGCCCGACAGCCGCTGCGGGGTAGGCAACCGACCGTCGGGCCTAACCGGCGGGGGTATGGGTCGTGTCCGCCGGCTGGGACGAATAATATGCCGTTTCATGCATCATTACTAATTTAGTAAAATGGTCACGTTCCGTTCCCCTAACCGCCAGATCGGACGGACCTAAACTCGAATTCGTGCGTAAACCAGTGAGTGCCGGCGGCCGGCTAGAATTTATTCCTCCGATGATGCCTACCTTGGTGGCCAAGCCGCCCCAAGGCTATGACTGGATGCATGAAGCCAAATTCGACGGCTACCGCTCCCAGATCATCATCGACGCCGGCGGTGTGCGGATTTTCACCCGCCGCGGGCTAGACTGGACATCGAAGTACCGTGATCTAGTCGAGGCAGCCAAAGGTCTCAACGTACAGAACGCCATCATTGACGGCGAAGTCGTCGTCTTAAATGACGCTGGCCTTTCGGATTTTGCCGCGCTGCGCAAGGCAATCACCAGGCGCCAGCAGGACCTCTACTTCGTGGCGTTCGATCTGCTGCATCTCAACGGCCACGACTTGCGCGACATGGTGCTGGAGGACAGGCGGGAAATCCTGGCCGGCCTTATAGGGTTTGACAGCCGCATCCAGTTCAGTGAGACAATGCCGGGCGAAGCTAACGCGATCTATCATCTGATCGATGCGGCGGCCTGGAAGGGATGGTATCGAAGCGTCGGGACAGCAAATATCGCAGCGGCCCGACCACCAATTGGCTGAAGACAAAATCCTTCACCGAAAGCGAGTTCGAGCTTCTCGGCGTTGAACGCGAGAGGGGCAAGCCGGCGTTTGCTCTGATGGCTGACCCAGGCACCCGGAAATATGTCGGCAGTGCGTTCGTGAGCGTCAACCGCGAGATGCGGGAGCGACTTTGGAAGCGCGTCCAGGAGCATGCCGGGCCATCGCCTAAGGACATGCCAAAGCGGCCGGCAACGCAGTGGGTCAAGCCGGGGATAAAAGCCCGCGTGAAGCATCTGAGAGGTGAGGAAGATCTTCGGCACGCATCGCTGCAGGATTTCCGGGAAGAGGATTGAAGGCCGCGCCAGATTGAGCGAGGCCGGACTCGCGAAATTCGCAATAAAGCGTACAATCCCAACGTCGTCCGTACCGAATAGAGGCACCGCGGACGCTTGGGAGATGGCAGTGCTTCCGCCCTAGAGGCAGGAGGGCTGAGATGGCGAAAGCCCAGGCAGGCGCCCAGGTATCGGTTTTTGACTGCGATATCCTGCGCAGCGCCTTCATAAAAACCGTGATCGAAGAGAATATCCCCGAAGACAAATGGCGGTCGGTTGCCGCGCTTTTGATCAGCGACTTTACCGGGAGCGATGACGTCGATCCTGACTTGCTGGAATGGATCGTGCGCAAGTAGCTAGAGCTACCCAGCCGTTAGTCTTTCGTCGCCTGCCACGCTCGTTGCTATGCCTTTTTCGGTACTAGAAAGCCAAAGGCAAAGTGAGACGCCTCTACCTGGATTTTCGCGAGGTCGCTAGCAGCCGCCCGAATTACATCGGCAGTCACCTCAAAGAATTGGTGTGTTGCATTTTGCCGGTTGACTGAGAGTTTCTGCCAAGCCTTCTTTTCTCCGAGGTATACGCTCCACGGACCGTGAACGACACGATTGCGAAACGTGTTGAGTTCGCGCATCTGCTGGACGAGGCGATCGCGCTCGGCAAGGTCATTCGGGTTCGGTGGTGTGTTGGTCGATGATCTGACCATACAGAGTGATTTTGTTATTCAAGTTGTTCGCTTTCCGCAGCTTCGGTTGGTCGGCGCCAAGCGCGGACAGCCAATGATCGATATGGAATTCCAGAAATCCAAACTGCATTATCAAGCGCCCCTATCGGCTCGTAAAAATCGCTGTCGTAGCGCTCGATCATCTCCGATACGGATTTTGGACGTTCCATTATCGTGCTCACACTGACGAAAAACGCAACGAGCCGATGAAGCGAATGCTTCAAGACGCCGCGCCGTTGCCGCACACGATAGCGAGAAGGTTGCAAAGAGTCCGGCCGAAAGAAATGAGGCCCCTGAGCTAATATCAACCCAATGTCAAAGAGTGGGCGTCCCCTATTGCCGACGCCCTCGTTTTCAGGATTATATTCCTCCCCGTTGCGGCGAGCCCTCAACGGAGATCGCCATGCCCAAAAAGACCCTCGCCGACACCCTGGCCGCCCGCGAGACCATCTATGTCAATTGTGCGCACCCGATGTGTTGCAAATCGACGAAGCTCGACATCCAGGCGCTGATTGACAGGCTCGGCCGTGACCACGGCCCGATGCATGACGACCTGGTCGGGCTCTTTATCTGCTCAAACTGCAAGGCTGCCGGTGGTGATCGACGGCAGGTGTTCTTCACTACGAACGCGAGCAGCGGGCGCGCAATCGCGACTGGAAGCCAACTTTCGAACGAGGGGGCTGAAAGTGGCCGGCGCCACTTGGAGCCGTCGACAGCGGACCCGACGCACCTCCTAGACGCAAAACAGATCATCTGTCGGATGGCGAAGTCAGCTAAGCCGTGATGCCGACCGCTGGCCTGCCTCTGCGGTCCGATCCTGGCAAGATATTGTCACCTACTAGACGGTCCTCGGACGATAGTTTGGGCGGTATGAAAGGACCGGTAGCGCCGATCTCGCCTAGCCAATCCTCGTAGCCAGTGTTCATTTTGGACGTGAGTTCATCGGGATGATGTATCCCGGACTGGAATAGGCTCATGAGCCGCCGGCCGAAGTGTTCCCACGCCGGATGGCCTTCGGGAATTCCTGCCTCTGCGCAAGTCCTTGAGAACCTTTGCCAGCGTGGCGAGTTGCTCGGAGTCGAGATGATTGTCAAATGACATCGCTTTATCCCTCGCGTGGGGCGAAAGCGTGATCGACTCTTCCAAGCGCCAGCGCCCGTGTTGGATGGCGACGATGCTTCTGTACGCTTCCGGACGAATTTAGCGAGTCAAATCCGCTCGTCTTCATTTCCGCAACCTCACACCGGCGCCGCCGCCGTTCTCGGGGATGAACTCGACGCCAGCCAATTCGAGCGCTGCCTGAAGGTCAAGCAGAGTGCGGTCATACGGCGCCCGCTTCCCAGCTTCAAAATTTGTCAAGATCGCCGCCCGCCATCCTTCGCGGATGCAATGCGCGGTCAATGCCGATCGACAAGGTGGTTGGGAACTTCATGGAGTTTCTCGAAGCACCGGCAGAGCGTCACTGACGGGCGGCAAACTCTGCCGCTGCTAGCCCGCTGCCTTCAAGGTGGCGGGCTTTTTGTCGCTGAGGAACCATACGCGGCGGCGGCCGTTGAGCCCCCACCCAAAAGGGAGATCACAATGGCCGACGATCCAAACGAAGACGCAAAGCCGACGGAGACGCAGCGCGAAGCGCAGGAGGCCTTGGAGAAGCAAGTTGCGCAACTGAAACGCGAGATCAACAAGATCAATCGGACGCTCGCGGAGCACGCTGAAGAGGTGGTCGAGGAAGCTACTGGTTGGTATGAGGGCGCGGCCGATAGCGTGTCTCGGACAACGCAAGCACTTCGTAAAAGGGCGTCTACTGCTTCCGGTGTCGCTCAAGAAAATCCTGGCACGGTATCGTCCGCCTTCATGCTGGGCGCGGCTGTAGGCTTGCTGTTGGGCCTTGTTCTTGTGGCCGGCGACCAGCGCCGGGAGCGCTGGTTCTAACACGCCCAAATGAGCCCAGAGACTCCGCCGCCTCACGGTGGCGGTCTATGGGCGGGATCAAATTCCGAATATGGCAGCTAGATAGATAGTCCCCATGCAGGATCAAAGCCGCGCCCGCCGCAATGGATAGGGCAGAAAGCAAACCGCAAGCGATGCTGCCTCAGTTCGTGATGTCCAACGCCCTTTGGAAGTGTGAAGGATCGATCCACTTCTCAGCGTCCATAGCATATCGTATCGTGCCGAGGACGCGTAATTGAACGAGTGCATCGACCAGTTGATCCAAGCGAAGAAACCCTATGCCAGCGCCAGCAGAAGGCCAGCCACGAAGCACCAGACCGGGGCTTTGAGTGCTTCCAGCGTCGCAGGTTGGCTGGCTGGATTGTTCAGCAACGAAAACATGCCGAACAGCGCACCAGAATGGACTAGCACCAGCGACGCGGTCGACCAACGACCTCACTCGGCGGCAACCTGGAAAGTCGCGCGCTGAGACGTTTTGAGATCGTGGTAAACTAATGCAGCCGCGCTATCGCTGTCCATCATCGGCGTTTTAGAGTGCTCAGTTTCGTCATGTATGAAATCCCGCGTTGATTCCCCGGCGGGATTGTCGCACGGACCTGCCGACAGTCGCAGGAAAAGAATTGGCACCGCAATTGGCACCGGCGAAGGCGCGCTCTCTAGGAACATGGCGGGAACAAATTGGCTGATCCGTGTTGCAATCGTGTTGCCTGGACAGAAAGGGACGGGGCGGGACATGCCCGGAATGCAAGGGTTTGCGCGCTACAGGGCAGGAAAACCCATGCAACACGTTTCGGTCGCGATTGTTCTGCATAAGGGACTGATTTAATTGCGGAAACTGTTGGCTGGGGAACCTGGATTCGAACCAGGACTAACGGAGTCAGAGTCCCCGCTGGAATATTGATACTAAAGCCGATTTTTCCCGACTTAGGGAAAACGGTAGCATGTCAAATCAAAGGGTTATCGGAGAATTTCCGACCGACAGGATTGCTCTTTCGCCGGCATCTTCATCCTGGGGAGAGGGGCCTCTTGGCCTCCACGACAAGCTTTCGATCATCAGTGAAGTAAGGAAACTGTTCGGAGTAAGGGCCGCGCGAAGGTTATGGGCCGAATTTGGCCTTCCTTCGCCGCCAGATCCTCAGCATCCGCAGCACGATGCCGTGCAGGCGTTTCTTCTATCGGCGATCGAGGCCGCGCCGCTCTCTGAGATCCCCCTCAACGAACTCTACGGACATTACATAGCTTGGGCGGAACGATCAGGTGCGACGACGATCGTCAGCCCTATCGGGTTTGGCAAATACATTCTGCGCAGCGGTCTTGTGGGTGTCCGCAAGAGCAATGGTGCAACCTTCTACACAGGGGTGAAATGGCGGGCCTCACCATGAGCGTTGGCCCTTCTCCCCATATTGCGCCGCCGAATGCATGTGCACATGGCCAAAACCCTTCTCCCCTTTTGGGCGCGTGCGTCCTGTTGGGGGGCAACCGCTCTTTCAGCAGGCGCGATAGTGCCGATGCGCGAAGGCATTCAGTGTCACATGCACTTTCAAAAGCGCATTCGGATCAATCACTTGTGCCGATAGTGCCGATAGTTCCGCATTTCTCGCCCTACACATGCGCGTATGGGATCAGCAAACTAAGAGGGCACGTCCCTCGTTCATATGCGCGTAGCGTGTTTTTTTGCACTACCGGCACTATCTGGGTTTTCTTGTTAAAAAGAGCAAGCGAAACAATGACTTGTGCTCATTCAAGTTAGTGCAGATGTCAGTAAACAGTGCCGATAACAGCCAAAACAGTGCACGTAAGCCAAAAAAGGCGGGCAAGGACACATGAGCACCCGCATCAACGCTGTCGAGGTCGCCGACCACAGGGAAGTCGCAGACGCTGCGCATCGTGTGGTCATCCCCGTGAAGGCAGTCGATGACGCGATCGAGAGGGCCGGACCATGACTACGGCCAATCTTCGCGGCATGTCGGCGGGTCCTCCCCGGCTCAAAACGTATGCGGGGCGGCGTAGCCCGATCCATCTCCAGTCTGACACCAAATCCAGAGCCTAAACTGGCTAAACAGTGAGCCTAAACAATGACTAAAGAGCCAACCTACAGTTGAAGAGGACTATCAAAAATGGCCCAGAAAACCATCAAACAACGCATCGCCCTCGATGGCGGCAAGGACATCGAGGCCCAGCTCAAGGCGCTGGGTGCTGCTGGCGAGAAGGCGTTCAGGCAGATTCAGGTCGCCGCTGCAAAGGCCAAGCTCGACAAGTTCGTCAGCGACATCAGCACCGTCGGCAAGCGCCTGGCGGTGCTCGGAACCGCGCTCACGGCTGCGGCTGGAGCCGGCGGCGCCGCACTGTTCGGTCTCGCGAAATCCGGCGCCGATGCCGCCGATGCGGCCGGCAAGGCGGCGCAGAAGACCGGCCTGCAGGTCGAGGCCTATGGGCGGCTCGCGCACGCCGCCGATCTCGCCGACGTGTCTCAGGAACAATTCACCGCCGGCATGGGTCGCTTGAACAAGGCCATCGCCGACGCAGCGGCGGAAACCGGCAAGGCCGGCAAGGCGCTGGACACCAGCGGCGTCAAGGTCACCCGCTTCGGCAAGGCGGTCAAGGACGCCGCGACCGCCGCCAAGCCGGTACCCAACATCTTTTCCAGGCTCGGCGTCGCGCTCAAGGACGCCAACGGCAGGCTGCGCTCGAATGAGGCGATTCTGCAGGATGTCGCCGAGGCGTTTTCGCGGATGCCCGATGGTGCCTTGAAAAGCGCACTGGCGATCGAACTGTTCGGCAAGGCCGGCGCCGAACTGCTGCCGTTCCTTAATGCGGGGAAGCAGGGGCTCATCGACCTCGGCAAGGAAGCCGAGCGCACCGGGTTGGTCTTCACCAAGGCGCAGTCCGTCCTCGCTGAGGACTTCAACGACACGTTGACGGAACTCGGGAAGGCGGCCAGGGGTGTCCGCGTCCAATTCGGCCTGCTGTTCGCGCCGATCATCACCGCGCTTGCGGCCGGCCTTCGCGATGAGATCAACGCGAACCGCGAGGCGATCGTGGCGTTCGGCCAGAAGGTGGCCCAGCTCACCGCCGGCGTGCTCGGCGATCTCCTGCACATCCTGAGCGGCAACACCCAGAACATCAAGAACCCGTGGATCCGGGATTGGTCGGCGGCGATCGTCCAGTTCGGCCGGGATGTCTCGGGCGTCTTTAACGGGGTTGTCCTGCCGGTTTTCACGGCGCTGCGGGAAGGCGCGCAATTTGTTGCCGAGCAGATCAACTCGATCTTCGGCACCGACATCACCGGCGGAGAGCTCGCGCTCGGCGCCGCGCTGCTGCAGCTGCTTGGGGTTTTCACGGCCCTCGGATCAGCGATCGGCGTTGTTGTTGCAGGCATAGGCCTGATCGGCGGTGCCGCGGTCGCCATCGCAGCAGCGGCGCTTGCCGCCGGCATCGCCATCGCCGTCTTTTGGGACGAGATCGTCGCCGGCGCCGAGATTGCCTGGCAATCCATCAAAGACGGCGCCGCTGGCGCCTGGGGCGCGATCGAGCAGGGCGCGACCGATCTGTGGTCGCGGATCGTCGGCGCCTTCGAGGCCGGCCGGCAGATGGCGGTGGACGCCTTCAACGGGATCGTCGAGGCCATAGCCTCGGCGTGGGGCGGCCTGGTCGATCGGCTCGGTGCAATCGCAGGCCAGATCGTTGACCGCATCGTCGGCGCCTTCTCGGGCATCACCCAGCGCATCGGCGCGATCCTCGACGGCATTGTCGGCATTGCTCAAAGAATTCTTGGCCGCGTCTCTTCGCTGGTCGATAGCGTGATTTCGAAAATCAAATCGGCGATTGCATTCGCGAAGCAGCTCGCCGGCCTTGGTGGCGGGGATTCGGGCAGCGGATCGTCGACTACTCAGGGCTTCGCCGCCGGCGGCTCGGTTCGTGGACCCGGCGGGCCGCGCACCGATTCGATCCTGGCGCGCCTCAGCGCAGGCGAATACGTCATCCAGGCGAAAGTGGTGCGGCAGCTCGGCGTCGATTTCTTCCATAAGCTCAACAACGGCTTTCTGCCTGCGATGGAGGGCTTTCGCGGCTTCAGGCTCGGCGGCGTCGTCGACAACTTCAACCGATCGATGCAGATCCCGCGCTTTGCCGCCGGCGGCATGGTGCCTGCGCTGGCGGCCTCGTCGGCTGGGAGGACACCGGTCAATATCCATTTCCCGGATTCCAAGACGGTTTTCCAGACGATGGCCGACGACGAGGTGGCCGGCGCGATGCATCGGTTCGCCATCAAGCATTCGCTCCTGAGCGCTGGCCGTAGGCCGGGTCGGCTATGACGTTTCCCAACCCAGACCTCGGTCCCTTCGAGGGCGAAAACGACGCATGGCGCAAGCACGTGACGAAGCAGTTCGCGCACCAGGTCACAATGCCCATGTTGGAGGCGCGCGAGTGCTCACCGGCACAATTGGCTATCGCCCACATGCACGGGTTCATCGCCTGCGCCTTTAACGACGCCATAGAACGCGGCGACGGCGAGCAGCAGATCATGCCCGACGTGCTGGAGATGATCCGGCCGTGGGTCGAGGGCCTGAAGAACGCCGAGGCCATGTTGATCCTCACTGACAGGCGGCCGACGCAACTGACAGTGCTGCCAGGCGGCAAGAAAGAATGACCGCCTGGCTGGCCTTCGCGCTGGCCTTTGCCGTCGTGCTGGCGATGACCTGGTGGCCTTGGTAGGGCGCTTGCTGGTGGCGCGTGTACAACGGGCAGGGTGTGCTGGCGCGCCTAGGCGCGCCAGCATAGAAAGCCGTATGGCCTAGTGCTCGAACTCGTCGGGCGCATCCTTGCTGCCGACGTGCTTGCGCTCTTTCAGGATGTCATTGATCCGGGCCGAGTTGACGCCGAATCGCGCGGCGATCTGGTGCTGATGCCAGCCTCGTCGGCGAAGCGCCCATGCCACCACGGCGTCCTTAAAGCTGAGCGGTTGCTTGCTCGGGGGAGGTATTTCGTCCATTGGAGAAGTTCCTTCACAGTTTCGGAACGTCCCAAGGCTTGACCGGCGTGGCGGAACGGGACACTGTGTCCCGGTCCAAAGGGGCCGCTTCCTGCGCCTTGGAACACACTGAGCAGGATGTGATTTTGAGAGGCCGTCGGGGGAGGCTAAACCACGACGGCTTCTTTCAAACCACAAGTCAACATCGAGCCTATTGAACGGGAGTCACCCGTCAAGCACTCGGTCCGGCCTATCAACGGCTTGTTTGTTCCGGTTTTGGTCTCATTTTCAAGAAAACGTTAACCATTTCAATCTGATAGGCGTGTTTTCCACAGATGTAACAATCTGTGAATCATTCCCGGTTGACATTAATTTTCCTTGTGGAAACAGGGGATAAAGCCCGGCGCAACCCGTTGATTGGGCAAGATTGGCCCGAATCGATACCCCGGATTAGCGCGCCTTCCGTAGTCGCACGCCTGGCCCTTCGCCATTCTCGTCAACGAAAATCACGCCTGCGGCTTCGAGCGCGCGGCGGACGGCCGCCACATTGTTCGGCAGACCTGAAGCCGGGCCGGCGCTGGCCTCCATCCGTCGCAGTGTTGGAATGGAAACTGACGATGATGCCGCGAGATCAGCCTGCCCAATCCCCGCCAGCGCCCTAGCCGCCGCGATTTGCCTGCCGGTGATTTGATTGCTTTCGCTCACTGTGATCGAAACCTATTGACATACAGATCAGATTGAGCGAAACCTATCATGGTAATTCTTTTCGCTCAATGGAGAAAACCAAATGCCGAACGCACATCTTGCGGCAGCCGCCGAAGGCTTGCTTCGTCGCATATTCATCGGCTCGATGGGGCTGGCAATAGCGCCCGAAGCCGATCACACGGCTATGAACGTCCAGATCAACCGTCGCACCATGGTTGGCGCCACCACCGCCATCGCCGCATCCCTGATGGTCTCACCGACCGGCGCTGTCGAAGCCCATTCGCAGCTCGCCGAGTTGATCGCAGATTTCCACATGAAGGAGGCGGAGGAACTGGTTTTGGTGAACCGGTGGATTGCCCTGGACGAGCAATATGCTGACGACCAAGTGAAGAACGAGGCACTCAAACTCTACGAGCGCTGCGGCCAGGCCTGCAATAAGGCCGTCAAAGCGGTGTTTGGCTACCGGCCGAAGTCCCTGTCGGAAATGGACATGAAGAACGCTTTCCTAGCCGCTTGGTTCGAACGCGGATGCGGTCTGTCTAAAGAGGATGCGTCGCTGGTTTTCCAGAGTGACGCTAGTGAGGCGGCGTGATGGTCAAGACGATCAGGCGCAACCCCGACGCAAAGCTTCTCGGGCTCGAAGCCGAATTCAACGCTGCGAGCGATCGATGGAACAAGGCCACGGACCGAACGGCGCGTCTCAGGTCCCGCATCGCAAAGGCGGAAAAGAAGGAGGAGAATATGGCCGCAGCTTTCGGCCGCGCGCGCGAGAAGGTCATGAAGACCAAGGCCAAAACCATTGAAGGCCTGGCCGTGAAGGTCCGGGTTCGCGAGCGCGACTACACCGATGCCGAGGATCTGGAGGTTGAAATCCTCAAAAGCCTTGTCGACGACATCAAGGCGATGACCTGATCCCAAGTGCCCGCAGTGCATGACCTGCTCTTCTCGCCGGCAAATCTGGAGATCGGGGATAGGGGCTCAACCTTATCTGATGTGAGCGAGCGGCCTTACCATTGACGCTGTGTCGGAGGTTGTGTATCTAGTCATCTGACGCGGTGTCTGAGGTTTATGAAAATGGCAACTTTCTCGATTAAGCAGATCACTAAGGCACTCGGGATTTCCCGCTCACGTGTCGAGCAGTGGATTTCGCGTGGCCATTTCCGGACGCCTGATAAACCGATTGTTGGCAAGCCTCGCGAGTGGGACTTCGGTGATACCATGCGTCTGGCGGTTTGCGCGGCACTTGTTGAAGCGGGCTTGCCGGTAGACCAGGCCGGCACGCTCACGCAGTTTTCGTTGCACGGTTTCAAGGATGAGCCGGCAGTGTTTGTCGCCTGGCAGGGCTGGATAGCGCTTGCGGTCAATGACGCGGCGACAGGCAAGCCCGTCCTTGCTCATAGCAGCAGCTGGATGGAGAGGATCATTCGCCTGAGTGCGCTTCCCGAATTCGTGGCGGATGCAAACGTCGAAATAATCACGGTCATACACCTCGACAATCTTGAGGTCCGGCTCAAGAATTTGCTGGGCGAGGACATCTGATGTCGATCCTTGACCGCGCCAAGGCAGCCATTCAGGCCTTTCGCGGCCTCGACGCCGCCGGCAGCACGCGGCGCTGGCGCGAGATCCCGCAGCCGCGCGCGGAGGCCTCCTACGTCGCCGCCGGCGCCGGCATCGTCGCTTCGCGCGCATCGCACTTCGCGCTCAATCACGCCACCGGCGCCCGTATCGCCCAGGTGATGCCTGATCAGCTGGTCGGCACCGGCATCGTGCCGCGCCCTGCGCACCCCACGGAGGGCGTGCGCACCGCGCTGGCGCGGTCCTTCGCCGCCTGGGTCGATCAGGCCGACGCAGATGGCCGCTGCGATTTCTTCGGAATTCAGCTCGGTCTGACGCGCGATATGGTCGTGCTCGGCGAGGGCTTGGCGATCTGGACGGCCGACGCCGCCTCCGGCACGCCGCAGCTGCGCCGGCTGCATCCGGAGCAGCTCGACCGTTCGAAGACGATGCGGCTCGACAGCGGCCGGCTCATCAACCAAGGCGTCGAGTTCGACGTCTTCGGCCGCGTCGCGGCCTACTGGATTCGCCCCGCTCTTGCGGGCGATGCACTCGCCGGCCTGGCGCTTCCCGCCGAACGCTGGCCGGCGAGTGATGTGATCCACATGTTCAAGCCGCTGTTCGCCGGCCAGGTGCGCGGTCTGAGCTGGCTCGCGCCGGTGCTGATGACGGCTAAGACGCTCGAAGCGCTGATCGACGCCATGCTGCAGCGCGCCAGGGTTTCGGCCCTTCACACAGGTTTCATCACCTCGCCGGACGGCGAGCCGCTGCCCTACGATGGCGAGCAGACCGGTTCCGAGCTGGACGCTGTGCTTGAACCCGGCGCGATGTTCACGCTCGATCCCGGCCAGGACATCCGGTTTTCCGAGCCGCCGGACGCCGGCAACGTGCCGGCCTTCGTGTCGTCGATGCTGCGCATGATCGCCTTGGCCAGCGGCCTCGCCTTCGAACAGGTTTCCGGAGACTACAGCCAGGTGAACTATAGCTCTGCCCGGGCGGCCTTGCTGGAATTCCGGCGCTTCGCCGCGACCGTGCAGCACCAGGTCATCGTGTTCCAGCTGTGCCGTCCGACGTGGCGGCGCTTCCTGCTCTGGCAGGTGCTGTCCGGCCGCATCTCGGCGGCGGCCTTCCAGGCCGGCAAGGATGATTTTTTGGCGGTAAAATGGCTGCCGCCGAAATGGGATTGGGTCGATCCGCTGAAGGACGCCCAGGCTGCCATCCTCGAAATCGACAACCGCCTGACATCGCGCGCCCAGGTGGTCGCCGAGCAGGGCCTCGACATCGAGGATCTCGATCGCGAGATCGCCGCCGACCAGGCGCGCATGGAGCGGCTGAAAATCGCGCCGGCGCCGAAGTCGGCACCAGGCGACGGAGGCGCTGCGAATGGGAATTGAGAACCTCCAGCTTCGTGCTGCGGTGTCCTTCCGCCCGCGCTCGATCGACATCAACGCGCGCACGGTCGAGCTGACCGCATCGACCGGCGCGCCGGTTCGTCGCATGGACATGGCCGGTCCGTTCGTCGAGGTGCTGAAGGTCACGACCGCTGCGGTCGACCTTTCCCGCATCGCCACCATGCCGCTGCTCGACAGCCATCGCCAGGACGGTCTCGATCGCCAGCTCGGCGTTGTCCGGGCGGCGCGGATCGCCGCCGGCGAACTGATCATGACGGTAGAGTTTTCCAAGCGCGCCGAGGCGATCTGGCAGGACGTGGTCGCCGGCATTATCGCCAATGCGTCTGTTGCGTATGGCGTCATCGACTTCGTCGACAGTGTCGACGCGGCCGGGCAGCGGACCCGCACCATCACCAGGTGGCAGCCGCAGGAAATTTCCCTGGTACCAGTCGGCGCTGATGCCGGCGCAACAACACGAGGAACGCAAATGGATCCGATCATCGTTCCGGCGCCCGCGCCGGCTCCCGCACCTGCACCCGCACCTGCGCCGGCTCCCGCACCGGCACCGGTCGTGACCCGTGCCGCCGTCAATCAGGAGATCCGCGCGATCGCCGCCACGTTCGAGCTCGGCGCGGATTTCTCCGACACGCTGATCGACCGCGAGGCGACGATCGACGAGGCGCGCGCCGAGGCCTTCCAGCGCGTCCAGACGCAGCGCCAGCGGCCTGCGCCGCGGGCGAGCGTCGGCGCCACGCTGGACGCGGCACCGGAAGTCATCGCCGCACGCATGGGCGAGGCGCTCTATCTGCGCGCCAATCCCGCGCACAAGCTTTCCGACCAGGCGCGGCCCTATGTCGGTCTTACGACGCTCGACATGGCCCGCGAAACCATGCGCATGCGCGGCCTCTCCACCACCGGCCTCTCGCCGGCGGAGACGATCACGCGCGCCCTGCACACCACCTCGGACTTCCCGCTGATCTTCGCCGACACCGCCAACCGCTCGCTGCGCACCGCCTACGAGGCCGCGCCGGCGACGCTGAAGCGCGTGGCAAAGCAGACGACGGCCCGCGACTTCCGCGCCAAGACGCAAGTGCAGCTCGGCGAGGCGCCGACGCTGGAAAAGGTAAACGAGCATGGTGAGTACAAATACGGGACCATGGCCGAGGCCGGCGAGAGCTACCGTATCGACACGTTCGGCAAGATCGTCGGCCTGTCGCGCAAGGCGATCATCAACGACGATCTCGGCGCGTTCACCGACCTGGCATCGAAGATGGGGATGGCCTCTGCCGATTTCGAAGCGCAATTCTTGGTCGACCTGCTCGAATCGGGGGCGGGCCTGGGTCCTCTGATGGGCGATGGCCTGCGCCTCTTCCATGCCACCCACGGCAACCTCGCCGAGGATCCGGTCGACTTCAACGGCGCCAATCCGCCGCGCTACTACGGCCTCGATGCCGCACGGCTCGCCATGCGCAAGCAGACGGGTCTGTCGGGGCGACGCATCAACGTCACGCCGAAGTTCCTGCTGGTGCCGCCGGAAGCCGAGACCGCTGCCGAAGCGGTGCTGGCATTGATCCAGGCTGCATCGGTCGCCGACGTCAATCCGTTCAGCGGCAAGCTCGAACTGCTGGTCGAGGCCCGCCTGTCCTCGGCGACGCGCTGGTATGTGGCCGCCGATCCGGCTGTCATCGAGGGGCTGGAATATGCCTACCTGCAGGGCGCCGAAGGGCCGCAGACCGAAACGCGCGCCGGCTTCGAGGTCGACGGCGTCGAGGTCAAGGTGCGCCTCGATTTCGGCGCGGCGTTCCTCGACTACCGTTCCTGGTTCATGAACGAGGGCGACGCGACCTGATGGCCACGCTGCAGGAACTTCAGTCGAGGCTCGAGGCGCTGCGCAAGGCCCGCGCGACGGGCGTACGCACGGTCCGACACGGCGAGACCTCGACCGAGTTCCGGCCCGATGCCGAAATCGCCACGGCGATCGCCGACCTCGAGCGCCAGATCGCGGCGCTCGAGGGCAGGCCTCGCGTGCGCAGGATCTACATCTCTCAGAAGGAAAGCTGACAATGAAAAATTATGTCCAGGCCGGCAACGTCATCACCGCAACCGCGCCTGCCGGCGGCGTAAGTTCCGGTGACGGTGTTCTTTTCGACAGCCTGTTCGGCGTCGCATCCACCGACGCGGCCGAAGGCGAGGACTTCGAGCTCGCGACCGTCGGCGTGTTCGATCTGCCAAAGGCGGCCGTCAGCGTCACGTTCGGCGCGCCGGTCTACTGGGACGATGACGCCAAGGTGATTACGACCGTTGACAGCACCACAGCCGGCGCGAATGCGGTGGCTGGCATCGCGATTGCCGCTGCCGACAGCGGCGTGGCGACCGCTCGGGTGCGCCTGGTTATCTAGGCGGGGGTGAGCATGGGGCGTGCCGCGCCCTGAAGGTCCAGCCTGTCCCCGCCGGCCGCAAGGCTTCGAAAATGCGGGCAGGATCAACGGCACGAGGCGCGGGATGGAAACCGCCGCAACATCGCCTCGCCGGGGTTCTCCTGCCCCGGCCACGGGTTGCCTGGCGCGCGGCCGACGTGACGGCCGGCCGCGCGCACTTAAACTTCCAAAGGTGAGAACGATGGCTAACGTCCAGTTCAAGATTGCCGACATATCGCGGGCCATCAAAGGGGCGAGCAAGGGCGGCATGCAGGTCGGCCGTGCCGAAATCGATCCGGCGACCGGAAAGATCGTCATCATCGCCGCCACACAGACGAGCGAACCTGAAAACGCCGTCGATAAGTGGATGAGAGACAATGCGCGTTCGTCTTAAAGGGCTGAACAGCCGCACCAAGCAGCTCGCCGATGGCAGCGTCGTTACCTATTACTGGGCTTGGAAGGGCGGCCCACGGCTTCCAGGCAAGCCTGGAGATCCGGAATTTATGGCGGCCTACAACGCTGCCGTCGCCAGCAAGGCCAAGCCGCGCCAGGGAGTGCTGCTTTCCGTATTGAACGCATTTCAGGCCAGCTCGGATTGGGATGACCTGGCGCCGCGCACGCAGGACGACTACGTCAAGCTGATCAAGATCATTGAAAAGAAGTTCGGCGACTTCCCGCTGTCGGGCATGAGCGACCGCCGCACGCGCGGCATCTTCATGGAATGGCGCGACGAGCGCGCCAAGGCCTCTCGCCGGCAAGCTGACTATGGTTGGCAGGTGCTTGCCCGGATCCTGTCATGGGCGCATGGTCGCGGCCTTGTTTCGGCCAACCCATGCGAGAAGGGCGGGCGCCTCTATCGCGGCACCAGGGCGGCCAACGTTTGGACCGCTGCGGACGAGGCCGCATTCCTTGCCAACGCGCCGAAGCATCTGCATTTGCCGCTTACGCTCGCCTTGTGGACCGGCCAACGCCAGGGCGACCTGCTGCGCCTTACCTGGCAGCAGTATGATGGCAAGGTCATCCGCCTGCAGCAATCCAAGACCGGAACCCGCGTGGTCATCCCGGTCGGCGCGCCTTTGAAAGCTGCGCTTGATGCGCAGCGTGGAAAGGCCGGCCAGATCCTGCTCAACAGCGACGATGTGCCATGGACAGCCGACGGCTTTCGATCGTCTTGGCGCAAGGCCTGTGCCGGCGCCGGCGTGGTTGGCGTGACCTTCAATGACATTCGCGGAACGGCTGTGACGCGCCTGGCGATCGTCGGCGCGACCGTGCCGGAGATCGCGACGATCACCGGCCATAGCCTGCGCGACGTCAACGCGATCCTCGATTCCAACTACCTCAATCGCGATCCGGCGCTCGGCGAAAGCGCCATCCGCAAGCTCGAAACGGGAACAAAAATTCCCGACCGTGCGTCCGACTGACACGAAATGTTCTAACAATGAAAAGGGAAAATCGCTTTAATATCAAGTGGCTGGGGAACCTGGATTCGAACCAGGACTAACGGAGTCAGAGTCCGTGGGTCTACCGTTAACCTATTCCCCAGCAGGCGCGGCTGTTGAAAACCACGCGGCAGGGCGACGATGGCGCCGCGCGTGCCTTGTAGCCGCCGTCGGAAAATAGTCAAGCCTGCCGAAGGCATTTCAATCGGCACATTTCATAAGGGCGTGGTTCAAAGCCGCCCCTCAATTCTCCCTTCGCCCGAGCTGCGAGTGCTCGAAATACAGCACGACGCCGAGCGCCATCACCAGCGGGATGATCAGGTAGAACAGCCGGAACACCAGCAGTGCTGCCAGCACGCCGACCGGATCCATATGCGACAGGCCGGCCAGGAAGACGACCTCGAACACGCCGAGCCCGCCCGGCGCATGCGAGATCTGGGCGATCGAGAACGACATCAGGAAGACGCCGAGCACGACGAAGTATCCGGGATTGCCAGCTTCGGGCAGGGCGAAGAAGATGATCGCCGCCGCCGCCAGCAGCTCGATCGGGCCGATCAGCAATTGCCGCGCGACGATCGGCAGCGCCGGATAATGGACCTGGAAGCTTCCGATCTTCAATGGCCTGAGATGCAGCCAGCTGCCGAAGACATAGGCCGCCACCACGAGCAGCATCGCGAGCCCCGCCGCCTGCGAAAGCCGATGATGCGGCGTGCCGGAAAAACGGTCGACGATCTCCGGCGCGAGCACCAGCACAATGCCTGAAACCAACACCGTCGACAGCACGAAGGTAATCCAGCAGATCGCCACCAGAATGCCGACGTCCTGTCCGGTCAGCCCCCTGGTTCCGTAAGCGCGGTAGCGGATCACCGCGCCTGAAAATACCGAGCCGCCGATATTGTGCGACAGCGCGTAGGTGGTGAAGGAGCACAGGGTGACGAACAGCCGCGACACTTTCTTGCCGATATGCAGGAGCGCGATGTGATCGTAGCCGGCCAGCGACGCATAGGCGATGACCGAGCTCAGCGCGGCGAGCACCCAGCCGCGGGCAGGGATGGCGACGATGCCGTCCCAGACGTCGTCGAGCGAGATGCCGCGCAGCTCGTGCAGCAGCAGCCATAGCGAGAAGACGACCGCCGCAACGCCGACGACCGGCCAGAAATAACGCCTCCAGTTCATGGCGTGACGATCATGCGTTGCAGCCCCGTTGCCCGTTCGGTTCGCGTCAGGAAAACTGCCCGCGATTTCGAATGTTTCATACCCGCCATTTCAGAAATGCCTTATCGAAGCCGGCTATTCAACCGGCAAGGCGCTGCTGCGGGAGAAGGAAAGGCTAGCGATCCTTCGCGCCCCCCTCTGTCCGGCAGGACAGAGGGGGGCGCTGTCCCGCCATCATTGGGCCGAGCGGAGCGGCGAGACAATGCCGCCGACAAATTCGACCCCTGCGCTCTTGGTGATCCGGCCCGGCGCTGCTAGTCTGGTGGCAACTTGGAACACATGAAAGCGCCTGCTGCGTCCGGTCTCCGGTTCGCGCGGCGCCGGAAGGAACTGAAGTGGAAGACCACGACACCGGCGCCGGCGCGCCGGAAGTGGGCGTGTCCAGGGCTTCGCCGCCGCCTTCGGGCCAGGCAAGCCCACCCACCGGCCGGCACAATGGCCGCCCGGTGCAGCCTTGGTCCGGTCAGGGACAGGCAGGCGACGCGTCCCAGCATCAGAATGGCCAGAAGGCCAAGACCAGGAAGCGGCGCAAACGCCGGCGCGGCCGCAAGGTTTTTGCGCGCGACGACGCTCGCCTCGCTGCGGCCGGAGTGGCGTCTGCTGCTGTCAGCGCTCCGGCCAGCCGCCCGCCCGCGGCGATCGTCGCGGCCTTGCCGTCGGTTGCGCCAGGCCGGCCGGAGCCGGCTGCTCGCCGCCCGCCGCTGCAGGAACTGCCGGTGTTTGCGGCACTCGATCTTGGCACCAACAATTGCCGGCTGCTGGTGGCGGTGCCGACGCGCCACGGCCAGTTCCGCGTCATCGACGCTTTCTCGCGCATCGTCAGGCTGGGCGAGGGCCTCACCGCCAATGGCCGGCTCGGGCAGCCGGCGATGGACCGTGCGGTCGAGGCGCTGAAGATCTGCGGTGACAAATTGCGCAACCGCAAGATCAGGAAGGCCCGGCTGATCGCCACCGAAGCCTGCCGCACGGCCGCCAACGGCGCCGAGTTCCTCGACCGCGTCGAGCGCGAGGCGGGGTTGAAACTCGAGATCATCGACCGCCAGACCGAGGCGCGGCTGGCGGTGTCGGGCTGCGGCTCGCTGGTCGACCGCGACACGCAAGGCGTCGTCCTGTTCGATATCGGCGGCGGCTCCTCGGAAATCGCGCTGATCGATCTCACCGGCCACCGCTCGCCGAGGCTCGCAAACCACATCGTCTCCTGGACGTCGCTGCCGGTCGGCGTCGTCTCGCTGGCCGAGCGCTTCGGCGGCCGCGCCGTCACCCGTGAGATCTTTGCCGCCATGGTCGAGGATGTGGCTGTGCGCCTGCACGCCTTCGACGGGCGCGACCGGCTGAGCCATGTGCTCGCCAGCCCGAAATTCCACTTGCTCGGCACCTCGGGCACGGTGACGACGCTGGCCGGCGTCCACCTCGACCTGGACCGCTACGACCGCCGTCGCGTCGACGGGCTTTGGATGGATCGCGACAGCGTCGACCGCATGGTCGAAAAACTGGTCGGCTGGGATTTTCAGCAGCGCGTCGCCAATCCTTGCATCGGCGCCGATCGCGCCGATCTGGTGCTGGCCGGCTGCGCCATCCTGGAAGCGATCCGCGCGGTGTGGCCGTCGGAGCGGCTGCGCGTCGCCGACCGCGGCCTGCGCGAGGGCATATTGAGCGAATTGATGGCCGACGACGGTGTCTGGCGCAACAATGGGCGGGGCAGAGCATGATCCCGAAAAGTGGCAGCCGGTTTTCGGAAAAGATCATGCTCAGACCAGAATGCATGATCCCGAACCGCAGAACCGCGTCAGCGAAAAGTGGCAACCGGTTTTCGGAAAATATCATGCTCAAACAAGAAGTCAGGCAATGACCAGGAAACCGGAAAAACCAGGCTCTGCCGGCATTCGCGTGCTGAAGACGCGGATCAAGAAGAAAAGCGGCCTGAAGGAATCGTCGCGCCGCTGGCTGCAGCGCCACATCAACGACCCCTATGTCCAGCGTTCCAAGGCCGACGGCTACCGCTCGCGCGCGGCCTACAAGCTGATCGAGATCGACGACAAGCACCATCTGCTCAAGCCCGGCATGAAAGTCATCGACCTTGGCGCGGCACCCGGCGGCTGGTGCCAGGTCGCCGCCGCGCGCACGAAATCGACGGCCGAACACCCGCATGTCGTCGGCATCGACTATCTGGAAATGGACGCGGTGCCCGGCGCGCCGGTGCTGTTGATGGATTTTCTCGACCCGCAGGCGCCGCAAAAGCTCGCCGAAACGCTCGGCGGCCAACCGGACATCGTTTTGTCCGACATGGCCGCACCCACCACCGGCCATCGCCGGACCGATCACATCCGCACCATGTATCTGTGCGAGGTGGCCGCCGATTTCGCCCTCTCGGTGCTGAAGCCGGGCGGCCATTTCCTCGCCAAGACTTTCCAGGGCGGCGCCGAGAACGAATTGCTCGCCAGGCTCAAGCAGAATTTCCGCTCGGTCCACCACGTCAAACCGCCGGCCTCGCGCGACGAGTCGGTGGAGCTTTATCTGCTGGCGAAGGATTTTAAGGGTTAGCGTCCTTTCCTTCTCCCCTTGTGGGAGAAGGTGGCCGAGCGAAGCTCGGTGGGATGAGGGGTGCTCCAGCTTGACGCAAACTCTCGTATACATCGGCAAAATCACCAACGCCTCATTCCGTCCAACACTCTCAACCGTCTCGGCGCTGCGCGCCGATCCACCTTCTCCCACAAGGGGAGAAGGGAGAGAGCCTACGATCCCGGTGGACCCACCCAGCGTCTTCGGCGCCGTCAGCCCGCCATGTCCCGATACGGCGTTGCCGGCATCGGGCGCCAGCCGCATGAATGACAGCGATGCGGCGGCCGACACCGCCGCGACAATGAAGAACGCGATGTGGAAGTCGCTCAGCGTCAGCGCCCCGCCATGGATTGTCGTCGACACTTCCAGAATGCCGCCGGCCAGCGCCACGCCGAGCGCGATCGACAGTTGCTGGAACACTGCGGCGATCGGCGTTGCCCTGCTGGTGTCGGCGGTCGAAATCTCGGCATAGGCTAGCGCGTTGATGCCGGTGAAGAACATCGAGCGGATGAAGCCGCCGGCGAGCATGGCGGCGAGGATCAGCAGATATGGCGTCTCGGGCGTCAGCAGGCCGTTGATGGCAATCGACGCCGCCGCGATCAGCGAGCCGAAGATCAGCACGCGGCGGAAGCCGGCGACCCGGAAGATCAGCGCGGTGACGAATTTCATGCCGATGGCGCCGATCGCCGCCACGAAGGTGATCATTCCCGACTGGAACGGCGTCAGCCCGAAGCCGATTTGGAACATCAGCGGCAAAAGGAAGGGTACGGCGCCGATGCCGATGCGGAACAGCCCGCCGCCGAGGACCGAGGCGCGGAACACCTGGTTGCGGAACAGTTCGAGCGCCAGCAGCGGATTTTTGGCGCGGCGCGCATGCAGGAGGTAAAGCACGGCAGAAACCAGCCCGACAGCCACGGTGAGGAAGCCGGCAATCGGCGGCAAGGCCGGCAGGCTGACCACCGACAGGCCGAAAACGATGCCCGATGCCGCCAGGCCGCTCAGCACGAAGCCGATGAAATCGAGCGGCGGCGTTGGCGCCGCTTCGGTCTCCGGCAGGAAGCGCGTGGCCAGCCAGATGCCGATCAGCCCGATCGGCACATTGATCAGGAAGATCCAGTGCCAGCTGAAATAGGTGGTGATGAAACCGCCGACCGGCGGCCCGACGAGCGGCCCGACCAATGCCGGAACGGTCAGCCACGACATCGCGGCGACGAGCTCGCTCTTCGGCGTGGCGCGCACCAGCACCAGCCGTCCCACCGGCGTCATCATGGCGCCGCCAATGCCTTGCAGGAAGCGTGAGACCACGAAGGCCGGCAGCGAATTCGACGCCGCGCAAGCGACCGATCCGACGATGAACACGGCAATCGCGGCGCGAAACACGGTCTTGGCGCCAAAATGGTCGGCCATCCAGCCGCTGATCGGAATGAACACCGCCAGCGATACCAGATAGGCGGTCAGCGCCAGCTTGAGCGCCACCGGGCTGGTCTGGAGGTCGACGGCGATCGCCGGCAGCGACGTTGCGATAACGGTCGAATCCATGTTTTCCATGAAAAGGGCGACCGCCAGGATAAGCGGAATGGTGCGGTTCATGGAGCGCGTCCGGATTCGATTGTTGCCGACCGGGCAAGCCGACAGGCAGGGCGGTTACCACGGGTTGCGTTGGATGTCGCCTTAACTTGCTGTCACATTTGAGCGACCTGGCAGCGGGCATGCCCAACAACACTCCGGAGCAGCGCCGTCGGCGAGGCGGCCGCTTCGGCTTTCGCCAATCACCAGCGGTGAATGCCGGTCGCCATCCGTCACCGCGAAAGGCATTAAGCTGAGTTCGCGGCCCTGTCGTGCACAAGCAATCGGCTTTTCAACGGCGACGGGACGTGTTACGAGCCAGCGCCAATCCTGAAAGGGAAGAAGACGAGTCGGCGCTGTCCATCCGGTCCAGCGCTTTTCATGCATTCCGAGGGCTGGCCATGGCAAAGATTATCGAAACGTCCACGGGCGCATTGGCGCTGACCTTTGACGATGTGCTGCTGCAGCCGGGTCATTCCGAGGTCATGCCCGGCGAAACCGATATCGGCACCCGCATTGCCGGCGACATCGACCTCAACGTGCCGATCCTCTCCGCCGCCATGGATACCGTCACCGAGGCGCGTCTTGCCATCGCCATGGCCCAGGCCGGCGGCATCGGCGTCATCCACCGCAATTTCTCGCCTGCCGAACAGGCCGAGCAGGTGCGGCAAGTCAAAAAGTTCGAATCCGGCATGGTGGTGAACCCCGTCACCATCGGCCCCGATGCGACGCTCGCCGACGCCCTGGGGCTGATGCGCAACTACAGCATCTCGGGCATTCCGGTGGTCGAGAATGGCGGCGCTGGCGGGCACACGGTCGGACGGCTGGTCGGCATACTGACCAACCGCGACGTGCGCTTCGCTTCCGACCCGGGCCAGAAAGTCTACGAGTTGATGACCCGTGAGAACCTGATCACGGTCAAGGAAAATGTCGATCAGGAGGAGGCCAAGCGGCTCCTGCACCAGCACCGCATCGAAAAGCTGGTCGTGGTCGATAGCGGCGGCAATTGCGTCGGATTGATCACCGTCAAGGACATCGAGAAGTCGCAGCTCAACCCGCACGCCACCAAGGACGTGCAGGGGCGCCTGCGCGCGGCGGCCGCCACCAGCGTCGGCGATGACGGTTTTGAGCGCGCCGAGCGGCTCATCGATGCCGGCGTCGACCTTTTGGTGATCGACACCGCGCATGGTCACTCGCAACGCGTGCTCGATGCGGTGACGCGGGCCAAGAAACTGTCCAATTCGGTCCGCATCCTGGCCGGCAACGTGGCCACTTCAGAAGGCACGCTGGCGCTGATCGATGCCGGCGCCGATGCCGTCAAGGTCGGCATCGGGCCGGGTTCCATCTGCACCACCCGCATCGTCGCCGGCGTCGGCATGCCGCAGCTTTCCGCGATCATGTCGGCGGTCGAGACGGCGCAGAAATCGGGCGTCTCGGTCATCGCCGATGGCGGCATAAAATATTCCGGCGATCTCGCCAAGGCGCTCGCCGCCGGCGCCAGTGCCGCCATGATCGGGTCGCTGCTGGCCGGCACCGACGAGAGCCCGGGCGAAGTCTATCTGCACCAGGGCCGCTCGTTCAAAGCCTATCGCGGCATGGGCTCGGTCGGCGCCATGGCGCGTGGCTCCGCCGACCGCTATTTCCAGGCCGAGGTTCGCGACACGCTGAAACTGGTGCCGGAAGGCATCGAAGGGCAGGTGCCTTACAAAGGACCTGTGTCCGGCGTGCTGCACCAGCTTGCCGGCGGCCTGAAAGCCGCTATGGGTTATGTCGGCGGGCGCGACCTTGCCGATTTCCGCGACCGCGCCACGTTTGTACGCATATCCAACGCCGGACTTCGTGAAAGCCACGCCCATGACGTCACGATCACCCGCGAAAGCCCGAATTACCCCGGCGGAGCCTAACCAGTTCGCACGAAGCCTGACGGCAATGATGCTGCGGCTGTCGCGCCACGCTGCCGCGCTCTGTTTTGTCTGCGCGGGGGTTTTCGTCGCCATGACGGCGATGGAGTTCCTCTATTTCCGCCAGCTGAGCGGCGGCCTGCCGTCGCTCGATTTGCGCTTTGCCGGGTCCACCCCGGACGAGGGCATGGCCTGGCTGACGGCACTCGGGCGTCGCGGCAGCGAGATCATCCTGGTCTGGCATTACCTGACCTTCGACCTGCTATTTCCGGCGCTGCTGTCGCTGACATTGGTCAGCCTGATCCTTGCCGCCGGGCGGCGGCTGAAGAACTTCCGGGCTCTGTCCGCCCAGCTTCAGTCGCTGTTCGCGCTCGTCCTGGTGCTGCCCTACACGCTTGCCGATTATGCGCAGAACATCGCGGTGGCCCGCATGCTCTCCGATTTCCTGTCGGCCAATCCGGACTCGCTGTCCTTCGCCTCTGCGCTGATCGTCATCAAATTCGCGCTTCTGGCGATACCCGTGATCGTCATCGCGGTATTTCACCTGGCCGCTCAGAAACAGCGCTGACTGCCCTTCTCCCCTTTGTGGGAGAAGGTGGCCGAGCCCACGGGTCATGCCTTTGGCAAGCCCGAGGACAGGCTCAACTCGGTCGGATGAGACACATCGCCCGGCGCCGGGCGCCATCGTAGATGAAAGGTGCGCGGGCGCTTTCTCTGATATATCGGCTTTGAAATCGAGCCCTTGGCCCAAGCCGCTATCCGATTGAAATGAAACAGAGTTTGAAGTTACTTTCATGGCAGGGGTGTTGGAAGGATCGCGGCCATTAAATCGTTAAAATCATTCAATATTTTAACGCGGCGTTTCTTCCAGAACCCCTCATCCGTCTCGGCGCTAACGCGCCGATCCACCTTCTCCGCAAGGGGAGAAGGACGTCGCAGACGCTACAAATCGAACAGCGCGATCTTGCGCTTGTCGAACTTGATGGCGAGCTCGCCGCGCACCAGTTTGAGCGCCGCCTCGCCGAACACGGCGCGTCGCCAGCCTTGCAAGGCCGGCACGTCGGCGTCCTCGCCCTCGGCGGCGATGCGGTCGATGTCGTCGCTTGAGGCCAGCACCTTCGAAGCGACGCCCTCCTTTTCGGCGACGATCCGCAACAGCACTTTCAGCAGTTCCGCGGCGGCATTGGAGCCTTCGGGCGGCTGAAAACTCTTCGGCAGCTTCGGCATCTCTTCCCTGGGCAAGGCAAGCGCGCTGTTGACCGCGCCAAGCAGCGCCGTTGCCGTCGCCGAGCGTTCCCAGCCTTTCGGCGTGGTGCGCAGCTTGCCGAGTGCTGCCGCATCGCGCGGCGCCTGCTGCGCCACCTCATAGATGGCGTCGTCCTTGAGCACCCGGCCGCGCGGCACGTCGCGTTCGCGCGCCTCACGCTCGCGCCATGCCGCCACCGCTTGCACGATCGCCAGTTCCTGCGGCTTGCGCAGCCGCATCTTCAGCCGCTTCCAGGCGTCCTCCGGATGCGGATCGTAGGTTTCGCGGGCGGTCAGCACGTCCATCTCCTCGTTCAGCCAGTGGGCGCGGTTTTCCCGCACCAGCTCCGCGCTGAGGTGCTGGTAGACCTCGATCAGATGGGTGACGTCGGCAAGCGCGTAGTCGAGCTGTTTTTCGGAAAGCGGCCGGTGGCGCCAGTCGGTGAAACGTGAGGACTTGTCGAGCCGGGCGCCGGTGACCTTCTGGACGAGTTGGTCATAGGAGACGCTGTCGCCGAAGCCGCAAACCATCGCCGCCACCTGGGTGTCGAACACAGGATGCGGCACCAGATCGCCGAGATGAACGATGATTTCGATGTCCTGGCGCGCCGCATGGAAGACTTTGACGACCGCCTCGTTGGCCATCAGCCTGAAGAACGGCTTCAGGTCGATATCGGGTGACAGCGGGTCGATCAGCGCCGTCACCCCGGGTGCTGCCATCTGGATCAGGCAGAGAATCGGCCAAAAGGTCGTCTCCCGAATGAATTCGGTGTCGACGGTGACGAAATCCGACTTTTCGAACGCGGCGAGAGCGGTCTCGAGTTCTTTTTGGGTGGTGATGACGTGCATCAAATCGCTTTTGGCAAAGTGTAAGGTCTCCTTCAATTTCAGCCGCGCGGGCTTTCGTCAAGCCGCTGTCCGGGTTTCAAGACCTGGCGGGCCGTCATCAGTGCCTGGCAGGCCCGTCGGAATCATCGTTGCGCTTGGCCAGCCGGGCGAACACCGTCGATGTGCGCAAAAGGCCGATGAAACGGCTGCGATGGCCGGCCGGCACGCCCGATCGCACCTGCATCCGGTACAGGATGACCACGACGAAGATGGCGTAGACGGTGGCGGTGAACACGAACAGCGCGCTTGGCCCGAAATACTGCATCGCCGTCGAGGCGGCGAACGGCCCGCCAATGGCGCCGAAGGAATAGAACAGCATCAGCGCCGCGTTGATCAGCACGAACTCGCCCTTGTCGGCGCGGTCGTTGGAGTGCGCCGCCGACAGCGAATAGAGCGGCATGGCGAAGCAGCCGAAGATGAAGACGATCACGAAGTTGAGGGACGGATCGCTGCGCGCCCAGAACACCAGCGCCAGCGACGCCAGCAGCGCGCAGCACGTCGTTATCAGCAGCACCGAACGCCGGTCCCAGCGGTCGGACAGATAGCCGAGCGGATACTGGATGATGGCGCCGCCGAATATGCCGACGCTGACGAAGGTGACGACGTCGGTGACCGACATGCCGATCTGTTCGGCATAGACCGGCGACAATGTGCGAAAAGCGCTGTTGGTGACGCCGACGGCAATGCAGCCGAAGCAGCCGAGCGGCGAGATCCGCCAGACGCGGGCGAGATCGAGCTTGACGTCTTCGGGCGGGGTCGGGTTGGAGCGATCGCCAAGCGACACCGGTACCAGCGAGAGCGTGATCATGATCGACATGACGGCGAAGATGGCGAAACCGCTGGCGCCGACGATCGGGATTAGGAACTGTGCGCCGGTGACCGAACCGATGTCGACCATCCGGTAGATGGCCAGCACCCGCGCGCGGTCCTTGTTGGCGGCTCCGGAATTGAGCCAGGCTTCCATGATGGTGAACAGGCCGGCGAAGCAGAAGCCGCCGGCGAGACGCAACGCGCACCACATGACCGGGTCGACGACCAGCACCAAAAGCAATGTCCCGGCCGAAGCGATCGCCGCCAGCGCGGAAAACGCGCGGACATGGCCGACGGCCTTCATGATGTGGGTGACGGCGAGGCAGCCGAGCAGGAAGCCGGCGAAATAGAACGTCCCCATCAGGCCGATGGTCGAGGCCGAAAACCCCTCCTGCGCCCCGCGCAATGCGATCAAGGTGCTCTGCAGGCCGTTGCCGCCGAGCAGGATGCCGGCGGCAATAAGGAGCGGGATCAGCGGGCGCATGGAGGACATGAAGGAGGGCCTGTCGTTGATCCTTCTTGAACCATCGCCCACGCCAATGCCAGCGGCAATTGCCGGCGGTTAGCAGGCCAGCGCCGGCTATCAACGTATCAGTTTGATTTTAGCTGGGAATCCTTCGCGCTGCCGATGGCGCACTCGGGTGGCTTGCCGCCCTACCGAAGAATTCTGTTTTTCATCAGCCATTTGACGGAGCGGGGCCACGCGTAATTCGCACCCATGCGCAGGTCGGTAAACCCCTGCGAAACAGGTTGCCCGGTATCAGCGTCGAGGATGCGAATGAACATCGTATGCTCTGTTCGGCTGACGCGCGTTACGACGCCCAGCAAGGCAAGAGACGCGCCGTGCTCTTTGGCGATCTTGCTTTCACAGCCGCCGCAATTGCGCAATCCGTGCGGCGCCACCGCCTGCTCATCCCCGACTGGCACATCAAGCACTGTAAAGCGCCCTGACTGGGAGAGCATGTCCTTCGCCATTTGTGCCGACTCGGACAGATAGCGCCTATCATGTTCATCCGGCGGAATTATGCCTGCGCCAGCGCTCTTGTCTTCCAATTCGAAAGGAAACACCTCGATGGACATCGGCTTTGTCTGTGCGTGTGCAAATGCGCAGGTGCCGACAAGCAGCATCACCAGGACAGTCAATGTGCGAATGCGCATGGTAGTCCTCCCGCCAATGTGACGGCCATTGTACACGGCTCGGCCACGCTGATCACGATCAGGCGGAGGAAATTCTACACTTTGACTGTGGTGCGGAGTTTTCACACAGCCACGGACGAATGCCGAAGTTCGAATCAAGATGCTGCCCGGGCGACGCCTGCCTTGACAAAGGCGGCCTCTCATGTGCTTTTCGCGCAAATTTTCGGGCCGGGCCATCATGCCTTGGCCGCAATCAGACATCCGGACTTATCCATGACAATGCATCGTTACCGCAGCCATACCTGTGCCCAGTTGAGGAAAAGCGACGTCGGCTCTTCCGTTCGCCTTTCGGGCTGGGTGCATCGCGTACGCGATCATGGCGGCCTGCTGTTCATTGATTTGCGCGACCACTATGGCCTGACGCAGATCGTCGCCGACCCGGATTCGCCGGCTTTCAAGATTGCCGAGACCGTGCGCGGCGAATGGGTCGTCCGCGTCGACGGCGAGGTCAAGGCTCGTCTGGCCGAGACCGCGAACGCCAATTTGCCGACCGGCGAAATCGAGGTTTTCGCGCGCGAGATCGAAGTGCTGTCGGCGGCCAAGGAACTGCCGCTGCCGGTGTTCGGCGAGCCGGACTATCCCGAGGACATCCGTCTCAAATACCGCTTCCTCGATTTGCGCCGCGACACGCTGCACAAGAACATCGTGGCGCGCACGAAGATCATTGCCGAGATGCGCAAGCGCATGGGCGAGGTCGGCTTCACCGAATTCTCGACGCCGATCCTGACCGCTTCGTCGCCCGAAGGCGCGCGTGATTTCCTGGTGCCGTCACGTATCCATCCCGGCACCTTTTACGCGCTGCCGCAGGCGCCGCAGATATACAAGCAATTGATCATGGTGTCGGGCTTCGACCGTTACTTCCAGATAGCGCCTTGCTTCCGCGACGAGGACCCGCGCGCCGACCGGCTGCCGGGCGAATTCTACCAACTCGACCTGGAAATGAGCTTCGTCGAGCAGGACGACATTCTGGCGACCATGGAGCCGGTGATGCGGGGCGTGTTCGAAACCTTTGCCGCCGGCAAGCCGGTGACGCAGGAGTTTCCGCGCATCGCCTATGACGTCGCCATGCGCAAATACGGCACCGACAAGCCGGACCTGCGCAACCCGATCGAGATGCAGGCGGTCTCCGAACATTTCCGCGAGTCCGGCTTCAAGGTGTTCGCCAACATCCTTGCCAACGACCCGAAGGCCGAGGTCTGGGCCATTCCGGCCAGGACCGGCGGTTCACGCGCTTTCTGCGACCGGATGAATTCCTGGGCGCAAGGCGATGGCCAGCCGGGCCTCGGCTACATCTTCTGGCGCAAGGAGGGCGAGAAGCTCGAAGGCGCCGGTCCGCTCGCCAAGAACATCGGCGAGGAGCGCACCGAGGCAATCCGCCTCCAACTCGGGCTTGCCGATGGTGACGCCGCCTTCTTCGTCGCCGGCGACCCGAAAAAGTTCGTCTCGTTCGCGGGCGCGGCGCGCACCCGCGCCGGCGAGGAGCTGAACCTGGTCGATCGCGACCGTTTCGAACTATGCTGGATCGTCGACTTTCCCTTCTTCGAATGGAACGAGGACGAGAAAAAAATCGATTTCGCCCACAACCCGTTCTCGATGCCGCAGGGCGGCATCGATGCGCTCAACGGTAAGGATCTGCTCGGCATCAAAGCGTTCCAGTATGACATGGTCTGCAATGGTTTCGAGATCGCCAGCGGAGGCATCCGCAACCATCTGCCGGAAACCATGGTCAAGGCATTCGAGACTGTCGGGCTCAATCGCGAGACGGTCGAGGAGCGCTTCGGCGGCCTCTACCGCGCCTTCCAGTACGGCGCACCGCCGCATGGCGGCATGGCGGCCGGCATCGACCGCGTCGTCATGCTGCTGGTCGGCGCCAGGAACCTGCGTGAAGTAACAATGTTCCCGATGAACCAGCAGGCTTATGATCTGCTGATGAGCGCGCCGGCGGAAGCCAGCCCGCAGCAGCTTCGCGAATTGTCGCTGCGCGTCGCCGTGACCAAGAAAGAAGGTTAAAAGCCTCCCGCAACCGACGCTAAACGCTGTCGTTTTGCGCGGCCCATCATCCCCCTGCCGGCACCTTCTCCCCGTATAGTGACGGGGAGAAGGACAGATGGCCGCGACGTTGGCACCCGTCTTGCCACGCTGCCAGTTGGCGAAATCATTTTGTGACGGTGCTTTTTCCCCGTCACTATCCGGGGAGAAATGCCCGGCAGGGCAGTGAGGGGCGGCGCTGACGCTCCGAGGCCCCCGCCCCAATCAGTCTTCGTTCGCCTTGACCGTCACGCCAAGCGTCTTCGTCAGGTCCGCCGGGTTGGACATGGCGCCTGCCATGATCAGCGCGAACGGCACCGCTGCCGGCGGCTCGGCCAGGATCTCAATGCTCTGCGGATCGTCGAGATATTTGCCGACCGCAGCCGACACCTGCGCCGACAATTCCGGATTGTTGAGCTGCGCCATGCCGAAAGGCACGACCGCCTTGGCCTGGTTGGCGACGTCCTTGCCGGACATGCCTTGCTGCTTGCCGACATAGTCCAGCACCTTGTTGGTCAGAGAATCGTCGTCAAAGCGGATCGAAGCGCTGTTGAACGAAAGCTGCTGCAAAACGCCAAGCATGGCCATGCCTTGCGCCGAATTGTCGGCGCTTTCGGGCTGCGCCGCCATCTTCTTCTGCATCTCCTGCAGCGACTTGATGACGTCGAGCGTGTAGCCGCCGAAACCGAAGGTCATGCCGAGCGTTCCGGCATTGTCGACGGAGATGTCGTATTTCGACAGCTCCATCTTGCCGTCCGCAGGCTGCCAGGTGCCCTCCATGGCAAGGTTTCCGGTGATGTTCTGGTAGCCGAGCGCGTTGATCACGTCCTTGGACTTCGGGTCCTCGACCAGCATCAGGTCGGCATTGAACTTTTCCGTGGTGCCGGAAAACGCCATCGCCTTGCCGTCGGCTGGCGGGGTGATTTCGATGGCGAGCCCGTCCATCGAGAAGGCGGTCTTGTCGGCGACCTTGACCGTCATGTTGTCGAGCTCGGCCGATTCATACATCATCATTGAACCGAGCGGGCCTGTGGCGCCGTCGGCCGGAACCGTCATGTCGTGGATGATGAAGGGGCTGAGGTCGAGCGTGACGCCGTTTTCGCTGTGCTGGAATGCCGAAGTCGAGACGGTTTCGATTTCATAACCGCCATTGGCTTCGGTCACGCCTTCGAGCTTGATGTCGCCGATCTTGAGCGCTTCCTTTTCGGCCGCCGGTTTGAGGGCCACGCCCTGCAGCACCATGCTGGAGGCATCGCCCGTCACCCCGGTCCAGGAGATGTCGACGCCCTGCGCGGCGAGAGCCGCCTTCAGCCGGTCGGCGACCGCCGCATCTTGCGCGAGGGCCGCATTCAGCGGCAGCGTCAGCAGCAAGGTCGAAAAAGCGAGTTTGTTGAGTGTCGAGCGTCTGATCGTCATCGCGGTTCCCTGAGAGTGTGCTGAAGATTTTTCAATTTGTTGCGCCGTCACCCTTCGGTGACGAACTGGACGGGAAAAAGGCGTTCCGCCGCACAATGGTCGAAAACTACGGCGAAAGGCAAATCCGATCCATTGTCATAGAAGCGGGATGTAACCGAGTGATGTTGCTGGCATCCGGTTCGTATTGCGCAAGAGGCTGCCCCATTCAGGCGCCTCTTGCCGCGAATCACCCGCTCGGCTAGTCCCAACCTATGGGAAAAAGGCTTTTGCCGCCTGGCGATGGCGGTGGCGACAACATCGAGCCGGTCGATCTGAAGAAAGCGCTGGAAGAGCGCTATCTCGCCTATGCGCTGTCGACCATCATGCACCGGGCGCTGCCGGATGTGCGCGACGGGCTGAAGCCGGTCCATCGCCGCATCATGCATGCCATGCGGTTGCTCAGGCTCAACCCCGACCAGGGCTTCGCCAAATGCGCCCGCATCGTCGGCGAGGTGATGGGCAAGTTCCATCCGCATGGCGACCAGTCGATCTACGACGCGCTGGTGCGGCTGGCGCAGGATTTTTCGATGCGCTATCCCCTGGTCGACGGCCAGGGCAATTTCGGCAATATCGATGGCGATAACGCTGCCGCCATGCGCTACACCGAAGCGCGCATGACCGACGTGGCGACCGAGCTGCTGTCCGGCATCACCGAGAATGCGGTCGACTACCGGCCGACGTACAATGAGGAGGACGAGGAGCCGGTCGTGCTGCCCGGCGCCTTCCCCAACCTGCTCGCCAACGGCTCGTCCGGCATTGCCGTCGGCATGGCGACCTCGATCCCGCCGCACAATGCCGCCGAGCTCTGCGACGCCGCCCTGCATCTGATCGAGCAACCCGATGCGCCGGTGACGACCTTGATGGATTTCGTCCAAGGCCCGGATTTCCCGACCGGCGGCATCATCGTCGACAGCCGCGCCTCGATCCTCGAAGCCTACGAGACCGGTCGCGGTGGTTTCCGCGTCAGGGCGAAATGGAGCCAGGAGGACCAGGGCAGGGGCACCTGGAGCATCGTCGTCACCGAAATCCCCTATGGAGTCCAGAAGGCGCGGCTGATCGAAAAGATCGCCGAGCTGCTGATGGCGCGCAAATTGCCGCTGCTCGAGGACATCCGCGACGAGAGCGCCGAAGACGTCCGCGTAGTGCTGGTGCCGAAGAGCCGTTCGGTCGATCCCGGTATCCTGATGGAATCGCTGTTCAAGCTGACCGAGCTCGAAAGCCGCTTTCCGCTCAACATGAACGTCCTGTCGCGCGGCAAGATACCCAACGTGCTGTCGCTGAAAGGCGTGCTCAAGGAATGGCTGGAGCACCGCCGCGAGGTGCTGATCCGCCGCTCCAGGCATCGCCTCGGCGAGATCGAAAGGCGGCTGGAGATCCTCGCCGGCTATCTGATCGCCTATCTCAACATCGACGAGGTGATCAGGATCATCCGCGAGGAGGACGAGCCTAAGCAAGTGATGATGGCGCGCTGGTCGCTCACCGACAACCAGGCCGAAGCCATCCTCAACATGCGGCTGCGTGCCCTGCGCAAGCTCGAGGAATTCGAGATCCGCAAGGAATTCGACGGTCTCACCACCGAGAAGAAGCAGATCGAGGCGCTGCTCGCGTCCGACGCCCGGCAGTGGTCGATGATCAAGTGGGAGGTCTCCAGCATCCGCGAGAAATTCGGACCGGAAACCGCGCTCGGCAAGCGCCGCACCCAGTTCGCCGACGCACCCGAACATGACCTGACCGACATCGCCCATGCCATGATCGAGCGCGAGCCGGTCACCGTGGTCGTTTCGGAAAAGGGCTGGCTCAGGGCGATGAAAGGTCATCTGACCGACCATTCGTTGCTGACCTTCAAGGAGGGCGACAGCCTCAAGCTGGCCTTCCACGCCCAGACCACCGATAAGGTGCTGGTCTTCACCACCGGCGGCAAGTTCTACACGATCGGCGCCGACCGGCTTCCGGGCGGGCGCGGCCATGGCGAACCGATCCGCATCATCGTCGACATGGACAACGACCAGGACATCGTCACCGCCTTTGTCCATGATCCCAAGCGCAAGCTGCTGTTGGTGTCGCACGACGGTAACGGCTTCATCGTGCCGGAAGAGGAAGTCGTCGCCAACACCCGCAAGGGCAAGCAGGTGATGAATGTCAAGGCGCCCGACGAGGCCCAACGCTGTATGCCGGTCGCCGGTGACCATCTCGCCATCGTCGGCGAGAACCGCAAGATGCTGGTCTTCCCGCTCGCCGAGATCCCTGAAATGGGGCGCGGCAAGGGCGTTCGCCTGCAGAAATACAAGGATGGCGGCGTCCTCGACCTCAAGACCTTCACGCTCGCAAGCGGTCTCTCCTGGCAGGATTCTGCCGACCGCACCTTCATCAAATCACGTGAAGAGCTGGTCGAATGGATCGGCGCCCGAGCCTCGGCTGGACGCATGGTGCCGAAGGGATTCCCGAGGACGGGGAAATTCGGGTAGTTGCTAATCTCCCCCCTAGGGGGAGATGTCGCCGAAGGCGACAGAGGGGGTCGTCGCGCGTGAAGCTCCAGCCTCCTCTGTTAGGGTCGCGTCTGAACGTTCCGACCCCCTCTGGCCTGCCGGCCATCTCCCCCTCAAGGGGGGGAGATTAGCAGCTCCATCCAAACATTTGGAATGTCGTCACGATTGCTGCACTATGTCGGTGCATAAGCATCGCTACATAAGGCGCGGACACACGCGTTTGGGAGAAATGGGCATTTGAAAGAAGCCAGGGTTCGGAAACCGGAAGGGCAGCAACGCCTGTTCGGCCTGTCGACGCCGGTCAGATCCGCCGTGATTCCACCGCTGTCGGCGGCGCGGTGGCTGCTGGTGCTGATCGTTGCCGCCGGGGTCTATTTCTTTCATGGTTTCCTGGTCCCGGTGCTGGCTGCTCTGGTCATCGCCTTTGCCAGCTGGCCGCTCTATCGGCGGTTGCTTGCTGCCGTCGGCGGCAACCGCACGGTCGCCGCGACATTGGCGATCCTGTTCATCCTCGCCTTCCTGGTGGTGCCGATCGCGCTCGCCGGCGCCTACGCCAGCAACGAAGTCCGCGAATGGGTTGGCTGGGCGATCGAGACCAACCGCCATGGTGCGGTGACGCCGCATTGGATCGCCACGCTGCCGGTGGTCGGCGACTGGCTGAACGAGCAGTGGACGCGCAATCTCGGCCATCCCGGCGGCATCGGCGAGCTGATCCAGCTGATCAGCGGCGCCAACATCGGCAGCATCTACCGCGGCGTGCTGGCCGCCGGCGGCAGCGCCTTCGGCCTTCTGCTGGCGCTGCTGTTCATGATGATCGCGCTGTTCTTTGCCTATCGCGACGGTGAGCATTTCGCCGGGCAGGTCGACCGTCTCGGCGAACGCATCCTGCCGACCAGGTGGGAGCGGATTTCACGCGTCGTGCCGGCGACGATTTCCTCGACGGTGACCGGCATGACCATTATCGCCATCGGCGAGGGGGTGGTGCTGGGCGTGGCCTACTGGCTGGCCGGCGTGCCGTCGCCGGTGACGCTCGGCGCCCTGACCGGCATCATGGCGCTGATCCCCGGCGGCGCACCGCTGTCCTTCACGCTTGTTTCGATCTATCTCGCCGCCAGCGGCTCGCCGATGGCCGGTTTGGCGCTGTTCATCTGGGGAAGCGTCGAACTGTTCATCGTCGACAAGACATTGCGGCCGAAGCTGGTCGGCGGCCCGATAAAGCTGCCGTTCCTGCCGACTTTTTTCGGCCTGGTCGGCGGCGTCAAGACGATGGGCTTTCTTGGCCTGTTCATCGGTCCGGTGCTGATGGCGTTGCTGGTCGCGATCTGGCGCGAATGGCTGCGCGAGGTGGAATTGGCCGACGAGCTTGCCCCCGCAGCGCCGGCGGAACTCGAAGGGGCGCCGCCGCAAATCGAAATCGTTGCCGAGAAGAAGTCTCAGGCCGGGTGACGGACTGCAAGGCTGGCGCGGCGTTTTCGCCCCTCACGCAGCTGCCATAGCGAATGGGCGACCAGCGTGACGATCAGGATCGCACCGCCGATCAGGCTGTTGCGCGACGGCATCTCGGCAAAGATCATCCACATCCAGACCGGCGCCAGCACAGTTTCGAGCAGATAGAACATCGCCACTTCCGGTCCCGAAATATATTTCGGTCCGTTGGCGAGGCAGAAGAACGAGATCGGCATGATGACGGCGCCGTTGAAGATGATCCACCACGGCGCGTTCACCTGGAACCCTTCGCCCGAAACCATGAACACCGCGACGGCCAGGGGCAGGATCACGCCGATCAGCGAAGTGAACCCCATGTCCTTGCCGCTGGCGCGCGAGATGGTGATGGCCAGCGCAATGAAGAAAGCCGAGCACAACGCCATGAGATCACCGAACAGGTGGCCGGTGCCGATCGAATCGCCGACGATGATCGCGACGCCGACGATCATGACCAGCATCGCCATCACGGTGACCAGTCGCGGCTGCTCCTTCAGGAACAGCCAGGACAGCAGCGCCGCGAACACGGCGTTGAAGGCCAGGATGAAGACCAGATTGGCGGTCGTGGTGTGATAGATACTGATGACGAAGGTAACCGAGGTCAGGCCGTAGCACAGGGCGACGACGAGCCCTGACCAGCCGGGGATGAGCTGCGGCGCGTTACGGCTCAGCGAGCGCCACACGGCCCAGATGATCAGCGCCGCGACCAGGGTGGTGCCGGTGCGCAGCAGGAGGATCGTCCATGCGCCGCCGTCGGCGAGCCGGATCAATGGAATGTCGATGGTCAGCGTCAGCCCGCCGATGGCGGTGATGAGAAGGCCTTTTTGATGATCGTTGTGGGACGACATGGCAGTTCCCGCAATGAATTTGGAGGCAGGCGCAAAATTGGCCCAGCGTCTGGCGTTTCAGCCACGCAGCCGAAAACCAGAAGCATCCTCCCTTGAAGCAGTTTAAGGATGGTTGGCGAAAGAGCGGATCAGCGCGAAACCGCTTCGTGGTCGTAGCGTTCCCAGCCTTTCGGGCCGAGATGCTCCTGCGGCATGAAGCGCATCTTATAGTTCATCTTGCGCGAGCCGTTGACCCAGTAGCCAAGATAGACATGGGGCAAGCCCATCGCCCTGGCGCGAGCGATGTGGTCGAGGATCATGAAGGTGCCGAGCGAACGGTCCTCGAAGTCCGGGTTGAAGTAGGAATAGACCATCGACAGGCCATCGGCCATCTTGTCGGTGAGGGCGACTGCGATCAGCTCGCCCTGGCCCTTGCCGGTAATAAAGCTGTCGGGGCCGCGGCGCCGGTATTCGATGACCTTGGTGTCGACATGCGTGTCCTCGACCATCATGGCGTAGTCGAGCACCGTCATGTCGGACATGCCGCCGCGGCGATGGCGGGCATCGAGATAGCTGCGGAACAGCGAATACTGCTCGGTCGACGGTTGCGCGTCGTGCATCGCGCCGATGAGGTCTGAATTGTGCTGTATCACCCGCTTCATATTGCGGCTGGCAGTGAATTCCTGCGCCAGGATGCGCACCGAAACGCAGGCGCGGCAAGTCTCGCAGGCCGGCCGGTAAGCGATGTTCTGCGATCGCCGGAAGCCGCCTTGCGTCAACAGGTCGTTCATCTCCGATGCCTTGTCGCCGACCAGATGCGTGAACACCTTGCGCTCGAACTGGCCCTCAAGATACGGGCATGGCGACGGCGCGGTCAGGAAGAACTGCGGCGACTGGGTTGGATGCTGCGTCATCGACCCTTGGAAACACTCCTGCGAATCATCATACCTTTGGCGCGCACGGCGAAAAATTCAACAGGATTGTGAAAGCGTGGCTACCGGACGCCTTCACTTTGCACATAAATGCTCGCTGGGGCTGGTGAAAAGCTGTTTCAGCGGTCACTGCGGCTGACCACCGTGCCGAGCAGCAGGTCGTGCAGCGTGCGCTTGCGGTCGGCAAACAGCGACACCAGAAGGACCAGCGGCGTCAGGATGACGTTGCCGGCCCAGAACAGAACCGAATGCACCACCGCCGTCAGCCCGTCGATGCGGGTGCCGTCCAGACGGTCGAGCCGGATCCCCATCATCTTCATGCCCGTCGTGGCCTGGTCGGCGCTGCCGAGCGTGTTCCAGATGTAAAGGATGGCGACGGCCGGCACGAGAATGGAAAACAGCATCCAGCCAAGGCCAAGCGTCAAAATCCCGAGGAAGAACACCAGGATCGCGAACGGAATGGTGAGCAGCGCGACGATGCAATAATCGATGATGAAGGCGAGGACACGCCGCGTGCGCACGCCATCATAGGCCCTGACATCATCGAGCCTGCTGATTTCGCCGTCGAGAACGCGCGCGTTCATGTCATTTCCTCGCAATCAGGCCCGGCATAGGGTGCGGGCCGCCTGGTGTTGAAATGGTGAAGTCCTGCGGCGGAATCAAGATCGAGCCTTTTTTCGGCCCTGCTACCGGAGGCATCGCCGAATGTAGACTGGATCGGTTGAATTTGCAGCACGGATGACGTTAGTTTGCTGCAGCGCAACAAATACGGCAAATGCGCCCAAGGGGCGAGGGACAGGGCCAATATGGACTACGACATGCTGGTCATCGGCAGCGGGCCCTCAGGGCGCCGCGCCGCGGTGCAGTCGGCCAAGCTCGGCAAATCCGTGCTGGTGGCCGACAGGGGGCGGCGCCTTGGCGGCGTGTCCGTGCATACCGGCACCATTCCGTCGAAGACCTTGCGGGAAACTGTGCTCAACCTCTCGGGCTGGCGCGAGCGCGGCTTCTACGGGCGCGGCTACCGGGTCAAGCAGGATATATCGGTCGGTGATCTGATCGAACGCCTGCACAAAACGCTCGATCACGAGGTCGAGGTGCTGCAGCACCAGTTCATGCGCAACACGGTCAAGAGCGCGCGCGCCACAGTCAAGTTTCTCGGTCCCAACAGAGCCAGCCTGACGACGGATACCGGCGACTACAGCGAGGTCGGTTTTGCGCATGCGCTGATCGCGGTCGGCACCCGCCCGCACCGGCCGCGCGACGTGCCCTTCGACAAGATCCGTGTCTTCGACAGCGACGAAATGCTGGAACTCGAGCGCCTGCCGCGGACGCTGACGGTGATCGGCGCCGGCGTCATCGGCGTCGAATACGCGACGATCTTTTCGGCGCTCGACGTGCCGGTGACGCTGGTCGAGCCGCGCGACAGCATCCTCGATTTCGTCGACCGTGAGATCGTCGACGATTTCATCCATCAGATGCGCGACCGCGGCATGACGATCCGGCTCGGCAGTGCGATCAAGGAGATCGCCTCGAAACCAGACTATGCCGAGGTGACGCTTGCCGACGGCCGCAGCATACGCTCGGAGATGGTGCTTTATGCGGCGGGGCGCACCGGCAATGTCGGCGCGCTCGGCCTCGATGTGGTCGGCATCGAGGCCGACTCCCGGGGCCGCATCAAGGTCGACCCGCAGAGCTTCCGGACCAGTGCGCCGAACATCTATGCCGCCGGTGACGTCATCGGCTTTCCGAGCCTCGCCTCGACCTCGATGGAGCAGGGCAGGGTGGCCGCCTGCCATGCCTTCGGCGTGCCGTTGCCACCGCCGCCGGAAACCTTTCCCTACGGCATCTACGCCGTGCCGGAAATCTCGACCGTCGGCCAGTCCGAGGAGCAGGTGCGCGAGGGCGGCGGCGCCTATGAGGTCGGCGTGGCGCGCTTCCGCGAAACCTCGCGCGGCCATATTATGGGCGTCAACACCGGCTTCCTGAAGCTTCTGTTCTCGATCGAAACGCGCCGGCTGCTCGGCGCGCATATCGTCGGCGAGGGCGCAACCGAACTGATCCACATCGGCCAGGCGGTGATCAATCTCGGTGGCACCGTCGATTTTTTCGTAAACAACACCTTCAACTATCCGACGCTGGCCGAAGCCTACAAGATCGCCGGGCTGGATGCCTGGAACCGGATGGGGCGGGCATAGGGCGACGGGCTCATCAATTCGCCAGCGCGATGGCGGCTGCCGGGCCCGCCAGCCACTGCCTGACGATTTCAGCATCCCGGTCGCCGATTTCATGGCCGGAGGCGATGGTGTGGGCCTCGACCGCGGCGCCATGCGATTCGAGCAATGCGACCAACGCCGGGGCGAAGGGCGCGTAGGTCAGGTCATCTGCGCCGGCGATGATCAGCACGCGCGCTTTGGACAGATCGGCCGGGGGCACGTCGTCGAGCACCGGCATCGGGCGCAGCAACGCTGCCCGTTCGATGCGGCCGGAATGCAGCAGCATCACGCTCGAAACCAGATTGGCGCCGTTTGAATAGCCGAGGAAACTCGTCCGGGCGAGATCGAGACCGTGGCGCTTCGCGGCCGCGGTGATGAAGCCGGCGAAAGCGTCCGCCTCGGTGCGGATGCTCTCCTGTTCGAAGCGCGTCGGCGTGATCCGCGCGAACCAGCGGAAACCGTCCTCCTGGGCGATACGGCCGCGCACCGCCACCAGCACGGCGCGCGGTGCGATTTGCCGCGCCAGCGCCACCAGCGTCGTCTCGTCGACGCCGGACCCGTGCAGCAGGAAAAGGCATTCGCCGCTCGCATCCACGGGCCGGTAAAGGCGGTAGAAAAACGGCAGGTCGCGCCGCAAAAAGCCGTCTTCCGGAGGTTTTTCGGCCATATTGCATCCTATTGATTTCGTGTGGTTTTTATTCATTTGCCGGCTTCAAAATGGAATATTTTCGAGCTCCTTCAAAGTTGATTGAACCGGGCGCATTTCAGTCCGTTTGTTTGCCGATATGCTCCTGCGGGAGGAATCGAAGCGGTGCGTCCGGCGGTCGCATCGATCGCGGCATGAACAACCAGCTTTGAGGCCTTTTATCGATGACCATGCCAATTTCACCGGATCGCGGGCCGCGTATCCCGGATCGCGGGCCGCGTATCCCGGATCGCGATACGCGCATCGATGTGTTCCGCGCTCTCGCTCTGCTGATCATATTCGTCGACCATGTCCCGGGCACGGCTTTTGAGACTCTGACCTACAAGAATTTCGGCTTTTCGGATGCCGCCGAGGCCTTCGTGCTGATCTCCGGCATGTCCGTCGCGCTCGCCTACGGCGCAAAATTCCAGTCCGGAGACCGGCTCCTGGCGACACTGAAATTGTGGCGCCGCGCCGGAGTGCTCTATGTCGCCCACATCGTCACGACGATGGCGGTGCTGGCCATCTTCTGCGCGGCGGCGATGTTCGCGAAGCGGCCGGACATGCTGACCCTGATCAACATCGAGCCGTTGATCAGGGACCCGCAACATGTGCTGATCGGCATCGTCACGCTTGGCCATCAACTTGGCTACAACAACATCCTGCCGGTCTATGCGGTGCTGCTGCTGATGGCGCCAACCCTCCTGCTGTTCATCAGCTACCGGCCTTTCACGGCGCTCGCCCTGTCCGGAACTCTGTGGCTGGTTGCCGGGATCTACCGGATCGCCCCGCCGAATTACCCTGAGCCCGGCTTCTGGTTCCTCAATCCGCTGTCGTGGCAGTTCCTCTTCAACATCGGCCTGGCGAGCATGCTGCACATTAGGCGCGGCGGCGTCATTCCGGTCAATCGCTGGCTGGTCGGCGCGTCGGCAGCCTATGTCGCGACGGCGTTGGTCTGGGTGCACAGCCCGCTATGGGGGCACGTGTCGTGGCTGAACCTGCCCGTGGTGCTGACCGGCTTCGACAAGACCTTCCTGTCGCTGCCCAGGCTGCTGCACATCCTGGCGGTGAGCTATCTGATCGTGGCGTTTCCTTCTGTCTCCAACCTGTTCCGCACCAGCCGCGATCATCCGCTCGCCATATTGGGCAAGCGATCGCTGCCGGTTTTCATCGCCGGCACGCTGATCGCCATGGCGGCGCAGGTGATGAAGCTGATCAACCCGGGCGGATTTGCCTATGACAGCCTGCTGATCGCCGCCGGCATCGCCATGCAGTTCGCGCTCGCCTATTATCTCGAATGGCTGTCTTCTATTGGCGGCAACAGCAAGCCGGTCCGCAGCCAGGCGCCGCCGATCCATGCGTCCTTCGGCGTGGGCGGCATGGCAACTATCAACCCCTAGAGATTTTTGCAGCCGAGTAGAATCACTTGGCGTCGCAGAAATGCGGCTAAAACAAATAGATAGAGCGCGATCCCAAGTTCAATTCGAATGCATCCCGCCCTAGTCCGGATAGTAACCGGGACAAAAAAGGGCGGGGAGGCAGCGGTGCCGGATCGGTCGCGCTACGGTCGCGCTGGCTGTGGGTGACGAGCCCAAAGGTCCGGGCCCTGACCGAGGCTTGTACACGCGGGGGTCACCTCGCGCTCCCTGCGGGCGGGGCAAGAACACTGGCCAGGCGCAGGAAACCGCGCCACGTATTAAATTAATTTGACGACCGGGCTCAGGCTGCCTTGGGCGGCGGTCCCGAAGATGCCCTGACGACAAGCTCGACGCCAAGCGTCTCGCGCCGCACCGTGCCGTCGAAATCGAGGATCGTTCGCGCTGCCCGGCGGCCGATCTCGGCGATTGGCTGCGCGACCGTGGTCAGCGGAGGATCGCAAAGTGCGGCGTCAGGCACGCCGTCGAAGCCGACGACGGAGACGTCGCCGGGAACCGCAATGCCACGCGCGGCCAACCATTCGATCGCGACCATGGCGATCCGGTCCGACATCGCCAGGAGGGCGGTCGGTTGCGCTGCCGAGGCGAAGATCGTTTCGAGGCCGGCCCTTGTGCTGGCTTCGTCGTTTTCGGTCTCGTATACCGGCATCCCGGCGGTATCGACACCATATCGGGAAAACGCCTCGAAATAGCCGACGAGGCGATCGCGCGTGCCGGTGTAAAGGGCCGTCCGGACCTTCTCCGGCGAGACAAGGCCGGTACTGCCGTCGGCGAAAGGCAGCGCCAGCACGGCAAAGCGCCGATGGCCAAGCTCGGCGAGATGCTGCGCCGCCAGGCGGGCGCCGGCGACATTGTCGACGCCGATTGCCGAAACAGTGTCGTCGTCGAAGCCGAGCTCAAGCGCGACAAAGGGGAGTTTGCGTTCGCGCGTCAGTTCGACAAGCCGTGAACCGCCCTCGATGCAGAACAGGATGAAGCCGTCGACCAGCGCGCTCTGGACGTTCCAGGCAAGTTTTTCCTGGTTGCCGGCCGATACCAGCGCTATTCCCGCGCCGGTGGCGTCACAGGCGTCGGAAATGCCGGCCATCATCGCGCGGGCAAAGGGATCATCGAAGAAATAGGACAGCGGCTCGGTCGTGGCGACGCCGATCGCGTTGACCTTGCCGGCGCGCAGCAGCCGGCCCTTGGGGTCGGGACCGGCATAGCCCATCGCCTCGGCCGCCGCCTTGACCCGTTCGCGGACTTCCTCGCGCACGATCTCGGGACGGCTGAAGACGTTGGAGGCGGTGCCGTGCGAAACCCCGGCGGCCTTGGCGATGTCGGCCAGCCGGATGGGTCTGGTATTGCTTTCGCTGGATGATGCCATTTTTCTGCTCCAGCCTGCCATCTAGCACCTTTGTTGGATCGATTCAAATTTTGCTTGACATCGGCGTAATCCAGACCTAGTTTTGAATCGATCCAATTGAGTTGTCAGCAAGGAGTGAGCCATGCACCCCGTCAATTACCTGTTCGAAGACACCTATCGCAACGACTGGAGCATGATTTCGAAGGCGGTGACCCGGACGCGTCGCGGCAGCGCCGGCCCGTGGATCCGCGATCTGCGTTTTCTCGTGGAGCGCAAGCGGAGCTGATCGGCAGCGCTTTTTTATGCCTGTCGATTGGATCGATTCAATTCTAAAAATCGAAGAGGAAACCAAGCCATGCACCCGATCAATCACCTGTTCGAAGAGATCTATCGCAATTATTGGGGCATCTCGCCGGCCATCGACAGGCCGGAGCGGCGGCGCCTGGCCAAGCCGGCGGCGCGCAATCGCGACCTGCCCGAGCGCCGGCAAGAGTGGCCATCGTCTGACTGACCGTCGTTTGGCGGAAACCGAATCCGGCTGCCTCAGGAGCGCGGGCGCACCAGCGCCGAGGCCGCAACCGCCAGCCAACCGGCAATGAGCAAGGTGCCGCCGATCGGCGCCGACATCGAAAAAAGCCGCGAGCCGAGGAAGTCGCGGGCGAGCAGGTCGCCGCAGAACAAGACAAGCCCGACGAGAAGAATAAGGCTTGCGGTACGCATGATCCGGTTTGCGCCGACGAGGCCGACGGCCAGGAAGACCGGTGCATGCATGAGCAGGAACGACGCGACCGTGCCGACGAAAGCGCCGCCCAGATGTGCCGCCGCGGCAAAAAGCGCCACACCGGCCGCGCCGCACAGACCGCCGACGAAAACGAGGATGCGGCCGATGCCGCTTGCTGGGTGGTCGGCTGTGCTCATGTCTTGGACTCCGTGAAGTGGCCCGCAAACCGTGTCAGGATTTGCCCGCCTGCACCAGCATGTCGCGTGCGCGGCGCGACTGGACCAGCCAATTATACGCCGCTCCGCCCGCCATCAGCACGGATGTGCCGAGAAACACCGCGCGCATGCCGAAATGACCGCCGACGAAGCCGCCGAGCAGCGGCCCGGCAACCTGTCCGACATACTGCGCCGAGATCGACAGACCGAGCACATTGCCGCCGACGCCGTCCGGGACATTATGGCGGATGACGCTGGTGATGCAGGGCAGGAGGCCGCCAAGCGCCAGTCCCATCAGGAAACGCAGGCCGACGAGCTGCCAGCCCTGGGTGACGAAAGCCTGCGGGATCAGCAGCAGCGCCGAAACGGCCAGCGCCGCAACGATGACGTTCCAATGGCCGACGCGGTCGGCGAGCTTGCCGAGACGCGAGGCCGACAGGATGGCGCCAAGTGCCGCCGCCGACATGACCACGCCGGACATCAGCGTGACCCGGCTTTGGTCCTCGATGATCTGCTCCACATAGACCGCGATGATCGGCTCGATCGACATGGTGGCGAAGCTCAGCAGCATGCCGGTCACCAGCATTGCGACGACCGGGCGCTTGTCCGGGATTTGCGACCAGCCGCCTTTCGGCTTCTCGGTCGATGCCGATTTGTCGGTTTCCGGGCGAGGGTTCTCCTTGATGAGAAAGGTCGTTGCCAGGAACGCCAGGAAAATGACGCCGCCGGCGAGCAGGAAGGTGGCGCGGATGCCGATCAAAGGCGGCAGCGCGCCGCCGAGCAGGGGACCGACGAGAGCGCCGCCGGTGATGCCGGCCGACAGCACTCCGAGCGCCCAGCCCGACCGCTCCTTCGGCGTCTGCATGGCGACGAGAATGGTCGAGCCCGAGGAATAGCCACCGGCGAAACCGATCAGCAGGCGTAGCAGCACCAATTGCCAGACTGTCTCCACCATGCCGGTGAGCGACATGCAGACGGCCATGCCGAAACTGGCGCGCACCAGCATCAGCTTGCGGCCGTAGCGGTCGCCAAGCCGTCCCCACAGCGGCGCGACCAGCGCGGCGGCGAAGAAGGTCGCGCCATAGGCGATGCCGGACCACTGCACAACAGCCGCGTGGCCCTCGGCGCCCAGCTGCTCGACGTAAAGCGGCAGGAAGGGCAACAGCAGAGTCATGGCGACAAGCGTGCTGAACGAGCCGGCAAAGCACACGGCGAGATTGCGGCGCCAATGGATATTGTGGGCGCCTTGGGTGGCAGGGTCTTGCGGCATGTCTGTCCTGTCCGGCAGCCTCTCGACGGCATCATTGCACAAGAACTGGCGCGGCCTGCCTGCCAGGGGATTAGCAGCTTCGCGGCGTGATTGCGGTGGCAACCACTTTCGCGCTCGCTTCGCGAGCGGCGATGGCGTAAGAGCGGCGATGGAAAACAACCGATTTGAAACACCCGTGACCGTCAAGGGCGCGGCGGGAACCACTCAGCTCTTGCGCACGGCCCGCGAGGCTTCCGACTACCTCCTCAACAACTGGCCCGGCAAGCGCAGTCCCAAGCATCGCGAAGCGCTGCAGGCCTGCCATGATGCGCTGGCCGGCGACAAACCGGCAATGATCGCAAGGCGTGCCTTCATCGCCGCCGCCCGCGAAGTGAACGTTTTCGTCAGCGACAAGGCGCCGGTCTGAAGACGCAGCGAAATCTGATCTGATCCGCCTCGCGGGCCGGGTGCGCTTTTACTAAGGGGCAATCGCTTCAGCTTGCGCTGCCCCTCTTGCCCTGCCCGTCCTCCGCAGCAGCTGCGCTGCAGCTGCGGAGGGTGGACCGGGCATTTCTCACCGGACGGGAGAAAGCGGCCTGCACCAAGGGTTTCGCCAATCTCCGGCGTTGCAGAAAGCGCGCCAAAGTTGCGGCCAGTTCCCTTCTCGCCGTCACTATGAAGCGATTGCCCTGCAGTTTACTCTGCGGTTTCCGTTTCGGTCTCGGACGTGGTCTCGTCTTCCGGCTTCGAACGTTCCTTGGCTGCAACCTTGGCCGCTTGCTTTTCCGCCTTCTTGGCAGCCTTCTGCCGGTCGCGTTCCTTGCGTTCCTGGCCGTAATTCGGTGCTCGCGCCATATCTCTTCCTTTCACAATCCCAAAGGTTCTTAGCCCTGCCTAGGAGCATTGGGCTACAAACACAACACCGCAAAGAGCGATCGGCTCCATGGACAGCCAGGCAGGCCGGCTGAACACGGTTCCGTGGCTTGCAAGATAGCCGGCACAATGGTGTAGGAGGGACCGGGGGGCAAATCACAAGCCGATTTTTCACCAAGTGACCGATGGCCACCCTTCAAAGAAACGCACAGAAGCTATTCTACTATGCGCGCAATGCCGTGCGCGATATCGCACCGCAGGCGCTGTTCCGCCGCAGGCTCGCCGGGTTGCTCGATCAGGCCAGGCTTTCGGACGGATCGGTCCGCGCGCGTCTCAACTGCTACAACAGATTGCAGGACGCTTTCGCGCCGAGCGGCGGGGCCGTGCCGGTCAGCCGGCTACCGAGAGGCCGGAGCATGTATTACTACGATCTGAAGGAATTTACCCGCTACTTCGATCCCGATTTGCGCATCGATCTCGAATTCGGCGACGTCGTCGACGTGCCTGCGATGCCGTCGATCGTCAAGGATCGGCCGATCGCCGGCGACAACAGCAACGGGGTGCTGTTCAAGCTCAACAAGTTCCGCCACTTCCACATGCCCGCCGACGATGTAGCCTTCGCGGACAAGCTTCCGGTTGCGGTGTGGCGCGGCGAGCTCAACAACCCGATAAGGACCTTGCTTCTGGAGGTTGCGCGCGATCTGCCCTTTTGCGATGTCGGAACGCCCAAACCGACGGCAGCGCCGGAATATCGCAAGTCTTATCTGAGCATCGACCAGCAGCGGCGCTGTCGCTACATCATTTCGCTCGAAGGCAACGATGTGGCGACCAACTTGAAATGGGTCATGAGTTCGAATTCGCTGTGCCTGATGCCACCGACATATGAGACATGGTTCGCCGAAAGCGAACTCGTGGCTGGTGTTCACTATGTGCCGCTCGAACCCGATTTCACGGATCTTGCCGAGCGGGTGCAATATCTCGAACGGCATCCGACTGAGGCCGAACGCATCGTTGCCGCCGCCAACGCCTATTGCCGCAAGTTCGCCGACGAGCGGGCCGAGCAGGCGATCTGCTTGCTCGTGCTCTACAAATATTTCGTGCTCAGCGGCCAGATCGAGCCTGATCCCGATGTCTGGCGTTTTATTTCAGGCTAAGCCCGCGGCGACTTCGAGCTGATCCGGATCGTTGTCAGATGTCTTCCCGGTCAAGAACCAGATCGGCCGGACCAAACCGGTCTTTTGCCGTGAATTGCTGGTGCCAATAGGGATAGAGAACCGGCGGGCGGCTCACAGCGTCGAGGCGTGCGCGCTCATCGCTGGTCAGCACCAGGCTGGCTGCGGCGATATTGTCCTTGAACTGCGCTTCGGTCCGTCCGCCGATCACCAGCGAACTGACTGCGGGCCGGCCGAGCAGCCAGGCAAGCGCCACCTGCGCCGCCGAAACGCCATGGTTCTCGCCGATATGGGCAAGCAGGTCGACGATCCGCCACAGCCGGTTCTCGTCGCGGATCGGCGGTTCGGTCCAGCCGCTGATCTGGCGGGCGGTGGCCTGGTCGCGGTGGTATTTGCCGGACAGCAGTCCACCGGCGAGCGGGCTCCATACCAGCACGCCAAGCCCCTGGTCGACCGAGATCGGCAGCAGTTCATATTCGGCTTCGCGCGCTTCCAGCGTGTAGTGGATTTGCTGGGTGACGAAGCGCGGCTGGTGCTGGCGGTCGCTGATCCCCAGCGCCTTCATCACTTGCCAGCCGGAATAGTTGGAGCAGCCGACATAGCGGATCTTGCCCTGGCTGACGAGCGTGTCGAGCGCGGCGATGGTCTCTTCGAGCGGCGTCGTGCCGTCCCATTCGTGCAGGAAATAGATGTCGATGACGTCGGTCCTGAGGCGCTTCAGGCTCTTCTCGCACTCTCGGATCAGATGATAGCGCGACAGGCCCTCATCGTTGGGACCGTCGCCGATCCGCATGCGCGCCTTGGAGGCGATCAGCACATCGCCCTTGCGTTTGCCGCCGAGCGCTTCGCCGATGATCTCTTCCGAAAGCCCGTTCGAATAGACATTGGCGGTGTCGATGAGATTGATGCCGACATCGATGCAGAGGTCGATCATCCGGCGTGCCTCGTCGAGATCGGTCTTGCCGACCGCCGAAAATGCGCCAGCGCCGCCAAAAGTCATGGTGCCCATGGTCAGCGTCGAAACCTTCAGCCCGGAACGGCCGAGTGTGCGGTATTCCATGTCAGATCCTCGCGATTGCGTTGAAAAGAGTGTTTTGAAGGTTGCTCGGGGAAACCTGGCATTTGTAGGACAATTCGAGCCGCTTGTCGTGTGTGCCAGGAGGCTGATCGATCCCATCTCGCGGAGTTGGGCGACCGGCGTGCGGGCCGGCTGCAATAAAACCGTCATTGCCGGCCTATATGCAAGTCGGCTCAAGGTGTCCGATCTCGGCCGGCAGGCCGAGGCCGACGCGGGCGTGCACGCGGAGCAGCATAAATGACCGAAGCAAAACAGAATTCTCCCGCCAGGGACTGGCTGGAAGCGGAACTCGCCGACACGCTCGACGAGGACTACGAGCTGGAGATGTCGGAACCGGCGCTGTCGCTGGAAATCGCCAAGATCTACAAGAACGCGCATCCGCCCTCGATGGATCGCCTGCAATATTTTCGCGACCTGATCACGCTGCAATCCGAATTGATCAAGCTGCAGTCCTGGGTGGCTTACACCAGGAAGAAGCTGGTGGTGGTTTTCGAGGGCCGCGATTCGGCCGGCAAGGGGGGCGTCATCAAGCGCATCACCCAGCGGCTCAATCCGCGCATCTGCCGCGTCGTCGCACTTCCGGCGCCGACCGAGCGCGAGAAATCGCAATGGTATTTTCAGCGCTACGTGCCGCATCTGCCGGCAGGCGGCGAGATCGTGCTGTTCGACCGCTCCTGGTATAACCGGTCCGGCGTCGAACGTGTGATGGGCTTCGCCGAGCCGGACCAGGTCGAGGAGTTTTTTCGCGACGTGCCGGAGTTCGAGCGCATGCTGGTCCGCTCCGGCATCACCGTGGTCAAATACTGGTTCTCCATCACCGACGAGGAGCAGCAGATGCGCTTTCAGATGCGCATCCATGATCCGATGAAGCAGTGGAAGCTGTCGCCGATGGACCTGCAGTCGCGCGTGCGCTGGGAACAGTATACCAAGGCCAAGGAAGAGACCTTCGCCCGCACCAACATTCCCGAAGCCCCCTGGTTCATCGTCGAGGGCAACGACAAGAAGCGGGCGCGGCTGAATTGCATCGATCATCTCCTCAAGCAGATGCCTTATGAGGAAGTGCCGCACGAAGAGATCACGCTGCCCGATCGCGTCTTCAATCCAGAATACGAGCGCCAGGTGCTGCCGCGCGAGCTGTATGTTCCGGAGAAGTATTGAGGAGCGCGCCTCTTCCTTCTCCCCTTGTGGGAGAAGGTGGATCGGCGCGCAGCGCCGAGACGGAAGAGGGGTGTTGGAAGAAATGAGGCGCTGGTGATCCTGGCGCTGTGCGCCCGATTTGAACGTAGGTCTGCGCCAAGCTGGAACACCCCTCATCCGACCGAGCTTCGCTCGGCCACCTTCTCCCACAAGGGGAGAAGGGGGAACTTAACCAGGCTCACGCCCGCTCGATGGTGACATGCATGGCATTCGGCGTGCCCACCTGCTCGCTGCAGCGGTAGCCGAGTTTGACCATGTCAATGCCGGCAAAAAGGTTCTCGCCTGAGCCGAGCAGCATCGGCGATATCGCCAGATGCATGTCGTCGATGAGCTTTTCCCTCAGATATTGCCGGATCGTGGCGACGCCGCCGCCGAGCCGGACATCCTTGCCGTCAGCCGCGGCTTTTGCCTTTTCCAGCGCCGAGTGAATGCCGTTGGTCACGAAATGGAAAGTCGTGCCGCCCTCCATGACGATAGGTTCCCGCGGATGGTGGGTGAGTACGAAAACCGGCACATGGTAGGGCGGATTGTCTCCCCACCAGCCCTTCCAGGTGTCATCGGGCCAAGCGCCGCGGATCGGTCCGAACATGTTGCGGCCCATGATCCACGCGCCGATGTTTTCGAAGCTGCGCGTTACGAACGCGTCGTCGGTATCCGTGGTCCCGTCCTCTTCGCCGGACATGTTGCGGAAGCTTCGGGTGCCGAACATCCATGTGTGCAGGGCTTCCCCGCCGACGCCCAGCGGCTCTTTCAGGTCCTGGTCGGGACCGGCGCCGAAGCCGTCGATAGATACGGTGAAAGCGTTGACGCGAAGCTTTGACATGAGGACCTCCCTCTAATCCAGTTGTGAAATGCAAGCAGTTGTTATTAGCCAGACTGATTGCATTTTGCAAGCGGTATTTTAGGAGTGGAGGTGGCCGGCGGCCGCTAGGGATTCAGTAAAAGAAGCTTCGACTCGTGTTGGAATAAGCAATTGTCGATGTCGGTGCCGCCCCTCATCCGCCTGCCGGCACCTTCTCCCCGTATAGTGACGGGGCGAAGGGGCTGGCCGCAACCTCGGCTCGCCTTCTGCAATGTTGGAGATTGGCGAAATCCTCTGCGAAGGCGTCTTTCTCCCCGTCACTATACGGGGAGAAATGCCCGGCAGGGCAATGAGGGGCAGCGCAAACCTGAAACGCTTGCCCTGCGGCGGCCATGGCGCGCTTGGACGAAGGACCAAATTTAGGCGCTACAGATGCACATCATCCCTTCAGCATCGCCGCCACTTCAGGCGCGAAATAGGTGAGAATGCCGTCGCAGCCGGCGCGCTTGAAGGCGAGCAGCGATTCCAGCATCGCCTTGTCGCCGTCGATCCAGCCATTGGCGGCGGCCGCCTTGATCATCGAATATTCGCCCGACACCTGATAGGCGAAGGTCGGCATGCGGAATTCGTCCTTCAGCCTGCGGATGATGTCGAGATAGGGCAGGCCGGGCTTGACCATCAGCATGTCGGCGCCCTCGGCGAGGTCCTGCTCGGCCTCGCGCACGGCCTCGTCGGAATTGGCATGGTCGAGATAGTAGGTCTTCTTATCGCCCTTGAGCAGGCCGGCGGTGCCGACCGCCTCGCGATAGGGTCCGTAGAAGGCGGAGGCGAATTTCGTCGCGTAGGACATGATCGCCACATCCTGAAAACCATTGGCGTCGAGCGCATCGCGGATGGCGCCGATGCGGCCGTCCATCATGTCGGAAGGGGCAATGATATCGGCGCCGGCAGAAGCCTGGATGACGGCAGCCGCCGTCACCTGCTCCACGGTCTGGTCGTTGACGATGATGCCGTCACGCAAGATGCCGTCGTGGCCGTGCGAGGTGAAGGGATCGAGCGCCGCATCGGTGATGATGCCGATCTCGGGCACTGCGCGCTTGATGGCGCGCGTGGCGCGGTTGATGACGTTTTCCGGATCGAGGATGTGCGAGCCGGTCTGGTCGCGCAGGCCGAGCTCGACATTGGGGAAGGTGGCGATCGCCGGAATGCCGAGCTTTGCCGCGCGCTCGGCCTCCTTGACGGCAAGGTCGAGCGACAGGCGGAAGACACCAGGCATTGCGGCGATCGGTTCGCGGATATTGTTCCCATCGACGACGAAGATCGGCCAGATCAGATCGTCGACGGAGAGCCGGTTCTCCTGCACGAGGCGGCGCGACCAGTCGGCCTTGCGCATGCGGCGCAAACGGCGACTGCCGGTGATCTCGTCGACGCTGCGCGCGCCGGCAGGCTTTGCTGGGGTGAATTTGTTCATCGCCAAAACTCCGGATTGGCGGCTTTTAACACGAGCCTCCGCCGCTGACCAATGCGGCACGATAGTGCCAGGCACAAGCTGGATACCGGTATACGAGTTCCCGACCGTTGTTGCCGGACAGGATTGCGGCTTGGCATTGACGCAGCCATGCGCCACGCTTTAGCACTTCAGTCCCGGCGGCATTGGGCGAGGGATTCTTTAGGCGATGGATTTTGGCGGCGGCAACGAGATCCGCTTCGAACGACTGGGCAGCGTCGGCGTCGTCACGCTGACGCGGCCGCAGGCGCTCAATGCCGTCACCCATCGCATGGTCAAGGCGCTCGACAAGGCGCTGCGCGCCTGGGAGCGCGACGACGGCGTCGATGTTGTCGTCGTCAAGGCCGGGGGCAGGGCGTTTTCGGCCGGCGGCGACATCCTCCACATCTACGAGGCCGGCCGGGTGGGAAAGCCGCCGGTCGATTTCTTCGCCGACGAATACCGGCTGAACGCCCGCATCGCGCGGTTCGAAAAACCCTATGTCGCGCTGATCGACGGCATCGTCATGGGCGGCGGCGTCGGCATCTCGTTCCACGGCTCGCATCGGCTGCTGACCGAGAACGCCCAGTTCGCCATGCCGGAAGTCGGCATCGGCTTTTTCCCGGATGTCGGCGCCAGTCATCTGTTGCCGGGCCTCGGTGGCAGCTTCGGCATGTATCTGGCCCTGACCGGAATCCGCATCCGCTATGGCGACGTTTTGTGGTCGGGCCTGGCGACGAACACGATCAAGGCGCAGGATCAGGCCGGCTTTCTCGACCGGCTGGTTGCGACAGGCGACCCTGAAGCGGCGCTGCGCGGCTTTTCCGTCCCGGCCCGGCGCGAAACGGACAGTCCGACACTGGAAGCCATCGCCCGCCATTTCGCGCAGCCGTCGCTGAGCGACATCATCGGCAGCCTGGAGCGCGCCGCACCCGCAGACGCGTTCGCGGCGAAGACGCTGGCGACGATCCGCACCCGCTCGCCGACCAGCCTGCATGTTGCCTGGCGCGAGATCAGCGCCGGGCTGACGCTGTCGATGGACGAGTGCATGCGGATGGAGTTCCGCATCCTCAACCGCATGCTTGCCGGCCACGATTTCTACGAAGGCATCCGCGCCGCCATCATCGACAAGGGCTCGACGCCGCAATGGCGGCCGGCTGGTATCGACGACGTCGGTGCTGCCGACGTCGATGCCTATTTCGCTCCGCTCGGCGAACGGGAACTCACGCTGTGAGCGAGGTCACGTCGAGACGCGTCGTGCTCCAGCCCTCGACGGCCGAGGTCATCTTCGCCTGGTTTCAGCGCGTCATCTCAGCCTACTGTCTGTTGTTCGGGATTTTGTACTGGATCCGGCTGATCGGCTTCTATCCCGGCTCGTTGTGGCGCTTCGACCTGATGCCGGTGCATTGGCAGGTGGCGGCGGTGACGCTCGCCGTCTTCTTTCCCTTCGCCGCCGCCGGTCTGTGGATGCTGGCCTCCTGGGGGCCGGTGATCTGGTTCATCTGCGCGGCGACCGAGACCGTCATGCATGCCGGCTTTCCCGAACTCTTCGGTCACCGGCCGCTGATCCTCGCCTCGCATGCGGCGGTGGCGCTGCTCTACATCGTCTTTCGCGTGGTGATCTGGATGCAGAAGCGCCGGAGCCGGCAATAGAGCATCGGACCGATGCTCTACAAGAATAGCCCACGCCTGCGGTTGGACGGGGCAAATTACCGCCCGCAATCATTGGCTAAATCTTTAGGTTAATCATCCTTGTTGGGGTGACCCTTCGTTAAGCCTCTTTCGAAACCTATTACCGGTAAGCTCTTGTTAGCCCTAGCGTTTAAGTCGAATTTTATGAGTATTCGATAGTGTCGCGATCAAGGTGAAAAACAAAAAATCACCAGGCGACAAACGAGAGGCAAAGACAATGATCAATTCCCGCCCGGCGGCGAAGACCGCCAACGTATCCGATGACCGCCGCGAGGCGATCCGTTCGCTGTACATGGAATCGCTGCAGCTGGTGGAACGGCTGCACCGCCGCCTGCTTGACGTGATCAAGGACGAATTCGACCGCAACGGCCGTTCCGATATCAACGCCATCCAGGCGCTGCTGCTCTTCAATATCGGCAATTCGGAACTGACCGCCGGCGAGCTGCGCTCGCGCGGCTATTATCTCGGCTCGAACGTCTCCTACAATCTGAAGAAGCTGGTCGATCTCGGCTTCATCAACCACCAGCGCTCGCGCATCGACCGCCGTTCGGTGCGGGTCTCGCTGACGCCGAAGGGCAGTGAGGTGGCGGAAGTCGTAGCCGGCCTCTACGAGCGTCATGTCGGCTCGATCGAGCAGGTCGGCGGCATCAACACGGAAGAATTCAAGCAAATGAACCGCGCCCTGCAGCGCCTCGACCGCTTCTGGAACGACACCATCGCCTATCGCATGTAAAGCATGTCCATCGCATGCAACCGCGCCACAGGCGCGGTCGGAGAGCGATCCAAAAGACCGGTGCCGAAAAGCATCGGTCTTTGCGTTTCGTGAGGCCAGCCGATCCAAATCGCGGTCAGGGTCACGTTGCCGCCATATTCCCGGTGGAAGCGAGAATGCGGGTGATGTAGCGGCGCGAGCCAATCCGTCTGCCCGCCAACCGCCTCAGTGAAGGCGCGTCGCGCCCGGCGCGTTTTCGCACAGAAGCGAGTGGGGCATGGTTGGCTAATTGTTAAGGGCGCCAACCTTAGAGTGGGCCGAGCCTAGCATGCGGGCGGATCGCCCGGTGAAAAAACTGTTACAGGACTATCTGGAGCGTACATGAGAACCAGTCGCCGTTTCTTCCTTTCCGGAGCCTCCGCGTTGGCCGCGACGATGGTTGCCGGTGGCGCCAGCGCGCAGGACGTGATCGCGGACATCCTGAAATCCTCGGGCCGCGGCAACTGGAACGACCAGTTCGACGCGCGCGCCAGCGAGGGCGGCAAGGTGGCCTCGACGCTGCCGATCGTCAGCCTGCAGACCGTTGCGTACACCGAGCAGGCTATCGCGCAGTATCAGAACATTGTCGCGCAAGGCGGCTGGGAGCAGGTCCCGGACACCAAGAAATTGCAACTCGGCGTCATCGATCCCGACGTGGTGCCATTGCGCAGGCGCTTGATGGTTTCGGGCGACCTGGCGCAGAGCGCCGGCCTTTCAGAGGCCTTCGATTCCTATGTCGATGCGGCGGTCAAGCGCTTCCAGGCGCGTCATGGACTGCCTTCCGACGGCACCCTGGGCCAATATAGCTATGCGGCGATGAATGTCTCGGCGCAGGTCCGGCTTGGCCAGCTGCAGACCAATCTGCAGCGGCTGAACGAACGCGCCGGCACGCTGGGCAACCGCTATGTATTGGTCGATATCCCTGGCGCCCAGATCGAAGCGGTCGAGAACGACCGCGTCGTGCTGCGCCACACCGCCGTTGTCGGGAAGATCGATCGCCAGACGCCGATCGTCGATTCCAAGATCAACGAGATCATCGTCAATCCTTACTGGAACGCGCCGGTCTCGATCGTGCGCAAGGACATCATTCCGCTGATGCGGAAGGACCCCAACTATCTCAAGGACAGCAAGATCCGGCTGTTCGCACCGGATGGCAGCGAGGTCGATCCACTAACCGTCGACTGGTCGACCGACGACGCGGAGAAATACCGCTTTCGCCAGGATCCGGGCGCCGGCAATGCGATGGCCTCGGTCAAGATCAATTTCCCGAGCCCGGACGGCGTCTACATGCACGACACGCCGCAGCAGAGCCTGTTCGGCAAAATGATGCGCTTCGATTCCTCAGGCTGCGTGCGCGTCCAGAACGTGCGCGACCTCGTCACCTGGATCCTGCGCGACACGCCGGGCTGGAGCCGCCAGCATTTCGAGGCGTCGATCAAGAGCGGCGAGAACATCCCGGTGCAGGTCACCAATCCGGTGCCGGTCTTTTTCCTCTACATCTCGGCCTGGTCGACGGGGACTGGCGTCGTGCAGTTCCGCGACGACATCTACGGGCTCGACGGAGCCAACGAGCTGCAGATCACATCTGCGCTCTAAGCCATTGATGTTATTGAATTGATGAAAGGCCGCCATCGAGGCGGCCTTTTTGATGTGCGCCAGGCATCGCGCGTGGTGCGCAAGCACCGTTTGGCCGGGATGGTAGCCGGTCAATGACTTGGAGGTGAAAGTCCTCTGCTGGCCCTGGTGACGTCGCGAGGCCTTGCTGAACGGCCGGCAAGGCGAGGAAATAGGTGGCTCTTCGCCTCGCTGCCGCAATCCGACCAGCAAATTTCGCGCCGCAAACGTGGCGGGGCGAAAGCAACTGTGTTAATGGCGCGGCAGACCCCCCGGACGACAAGGATCTCAAGCATGGCAACAGCAGCGGCAGTGTCGAACAAATTCGAATCCTTCTTCGAAACCACCCTTGCCGATGCCGATCTGGAGATTTTCGGCGCGATCCGCAACGAACTCGGCCGCCAGCGCCACGAGATCGAGCTGATCGCTTCGGAAAACATCGTCTCCCGCGCCGTTCTGGAAGCGCAGGGGTCGGTCATGACCAACAAATACGCCGAGGGCTATCCAGGCAAGCGCTACTATGGCGGGTGCCAGTTCGTCGACGTGGCCGAGGACCTGGCCATCGAGCGCGCCAAAAAGCTGTTCGGCTGCAACTTCGCCAATGTCCAACCGAATTCCGGCAGCCAGATGAACCAGGCGGTCTTTTTGGCGCTGCTGCAGCCCGGCGACACCTTCATGGGGCTCGACCTGAATTCTGGTGGCCACCTGACGCACGGTTCGCCGGTCAACATGAGCGGCAAATGGTTCAAGGTCGTTTCCTACGGCGTTCGCAGGGACGATCACCTGCTCGACATGGACGCGATCGAGAAGACCGCCCACGAGACCAGGCCGAAGCTGATCCTGGCCGGCGGCACTGCCTATTCGCGCGTCTGGGACTGGAAGCGTTTTCGCGAGATCGCCGATTCGATCGGCGCCTATCTGATGGTCGACATGGCACACATCGCCGGCCTGGTCGCCGGTGGCGTACATCCGTCGCCGCTGCCATACGCCCATGTGGTCACCACCACCACGCACAAGTCGCTGCGTGGCCCGCGCGGCGGCATGATCCTGTGCAATGACGAGGACATCGCCAAGAAGATGAACTCGGCGGTGTTTCCAGGCCTGCAGGGTGGTCCGCTGATGCATGTCATCGCCGCCAAGGCGGTGGCCCTGGGCGAAGCGCTGAAGCCAAGCTTCAAGATCTATGCCGAGAGCGTTGCCGCCAACGCCAAGGCGCTGGCCTCCAGCCTGCAGGAAACCGGCCTCGACATCGTCTCCGGCGGCACCGACAACCATCTTATGCTCGTTGACCTCAGGCCGAAGAACGCCACCGGCAAGCGTGCCGAGGCAGCGCTTGGCCGTGCCAACATCACCTGCAACAAGAACGGCATCCCTTTCGATCCCGAAAAGCCGTTCGTCACCTCGGGCGTGCGCCTCGGCACGCCGGCTGGCACCACGCGCGGTTTCGGCCAGGCCGAGTTCCGCGAGATCGGCAAGCTGATCGCCGAGGTGCTGGACGGGCTCAAGGCCGCGAATTCCGATGAGGGCAATGCAGCCGTCGAAGCAGCGGTGAAGGCGAAGGTGGCCGCGTTGACGGATCGTTTTCCGCTCTATCCCTATCTCGGTTGAGCTCACGCAAAGTGTCGCCCTTATCGGCCGGACGAGGAGCACTTTTTCAGCGGGGGCGGAGTCCGGACAGGAGCCTTGACGATGATGCAGATTTTCGGTGTCGCTGGCTTGGGCGCGCTTGGCGTGTTGTTGGTCACATTAACCAGCTTGCCGTCCGCCGCCCTGGCACAGTCTGCGCCCACCCCAGCCGCACCGAAGACCGAAACCTTCGGCAACTGGTCCACCACTGTGGACGAGATCGATACCGGTGAGGATCTGCGCAAGACCTGCGTCGCCTCGACCGCCTTTCTCGACGCGAGCGGTACCAGCGGCACGCTCACGCTTGCCATCTCGAACGGTGATGCACTGCCGCCCAATGGCTATCCGACCCTCGTCATCGCCATGAAGAATAAGGACTTGCCGACTGGCGAGAACATTCCGGCGGTGTTCGGCGATGGCAACGGCAAGGTCAAGGCGACCGTCGATGCCATGGCCGGTGCCAGCGGAAAATGGATGTTGAACAACAAGCCCGAGATCAGCCTGGCGCTGCTGCGTGCCATGCGCCGCGCCAGCGCGCTCGACGTCATATTCGCCGACACGCCGGTCGCGACCGTATCGATGGACGGCTTCACCAAGGCCTATCGCAGCCTCGGCGTGTCATGTGGGTTCCCGACTGCTGACGTCGCGCCGTAATCGGCCGGTATTGCCGTTGATGCTGGCAATTTTCCCCGCGCCTCGCTATCTCTGAGGCGCGACCGATACTTTGCCATCGCGGCAAAAACCTCTAAGCCTTCGCTCCACGAGATTCGCGAACACAAGGCTGCCCATGCGCTGTCCCTACTGCCAGTCCGAAGATACGCAGGTGAAGGATTCGCGCCCCGCCGAAGACGGCGCGGCGATCCGCAGGCGGCGCGTCTGCCCCGATTGCGGCGGCCGCTTCACCACCTTCGAGCGCGTGCAGTTGCGCGACCTCGTGGTGGTGAAGAAGTCCGGACGCAAGGTGCCGTTCGACCGCGACAAGCTGCTGCGCTCGGTCGAGATCGCGGTGCGCAAGCGCAATGTCGATCCCGAGCGCATCGACCGCGCGGTGACCGGCATCGTGCGCCAGCTCGAAAGCTCCGGCGAGACCGAGGTCGCCTCGGGCGAGGTCGGCCGCCTGGTGATGGAGGCACTGAAGTCGCTCGACGACGTCGCCTATGTCCGCTTCGCCTCGGTCTATCGCAATTTCCGCGAGGCCAAGGATTTTCACGACGTGCTGGGTGAACTGAAAGGTGACGAGCTCAAGGAAGAGGACGCCGGCTGAGCATGGCAAGGCGCAGCCAAGCCGAGCAAGAGGTTCTTGATCGCCGCTTCATGGCGGCGGCACTGAGGCTGTCGCGGAAAAACGCCGGACGGACCTCGACCAACCCTTCCGTCGGCACGCTGATCGTGCGCGACGACGGCACCGGGCCGATGATCGTCGGCACCGGCGTCACCGCTGTCGGCGGCCGGCCACATGCCGAGACCGAGGCGCTGGCGGAGGCCGGCGAGCTCGCACGCGGCGCCACCGCCTATGTCACATTGGAGCCCTGCGCCCACCATGGCCGCACCCCGCCTTGCGCCAGTGCACTGGTCAATGCCGGCGTCGCGCGGGTGGTTGGGGCTGCGAGCGACCCCGATCCACGCGTGTCCGGCAACGGCTATGCGATCCTGCGTGCCGCCGGTGTCGAAGTGGTCGAAAAGGTGCTCGTGGCAGAAGCCGCCGAGCAGATGGCCGGCTATCTCATTCGATCTCTGAAAAAACGTCCGGAAGTGATCCTGAAACTTGCGATTTCCAGCGATGGCAAGATCGGCATGGAAGGCGCGGGGCAGGTCTCGATAACCGGCGACATCGCCCGGCGCGAAGTCTATCTGATGCGCGCCGAAGCCGACGGCGTGTTGATCGGCATCGGCACGGCGCTGGAGGACGATCCCGCGCTGACGGTGCGGTTGCCGGGGCTGGAGAACCGCTCGCCGGCGCGCATCGTGCTCGACCGCCAGATCAGGCTGCCGGAGACGTCGAAACTGGTCGTTGGCCTCGACCGGGTTCCGCTCTATGTCGCCGCCTGTGCCGAAGCCGATCCGCACCGGCGCGCCGCGCTCGAACGAGCCGGCGTGCGCTTCATCGGCACCGAGACGTATGAAGGCGATATTGCGCTGCCGGAACTGCTTGAGGATCTTGCCGCACTCGGCATGGCGAGCGTGCTGGTCGAGGGCGGCGCCAAGGTGGCCAAGGCCTTCCTCGCCGAAGGGCTGGTCGACCGCATCGTGCTGTTCCAGGGGCAGGAGCCGATCGGCAGGAGCGGCATTGTATCGCCCATCGACGCCGACCATATCCCGGCAGGATTTCGCAAATTGCGCGACATGCGTTTCGGCGAAGACAGCTACGCCGAGTGGATAAGACCATGATCCCGAAAAGTGGGAACCGGTTTTCGGAAAAGATCATGGGCAACCAAGAAGACCATGATCCTGAAAAGTGGAGCCGGTTTTTGGACAAGAACATGGTCAAACTGAAAGACATGATCCCGAAACGTGGGAACCGGTTTTCGGAAAAGATCATGGCCAACCAAGAAGCCAGAGTCTGATGTTTACCGGGATTGTCACCGATGTCGGCACCGTCGCTGCCGTCAAGCCGCTGAGAGAGGGCGTCGGCTTGCGCATCGACACCGCCTATGACCCGCAGACGATCGCCATTGGGGCTTCGATTTCCTGCGGCGGCGTCTGCCTCACGGTGACTGCGCTGCCGGAAAGCGGCGCCAACGCGCGCTGGTTCGAGGTCGAGGCCTGGGAAGAGGCACTCAGGCTGACGACGGCGATGGGCTGGAAATCCGGCACCAGGATCAATCTGGAGCGGCCGCTGAAGATCGGCGACGAACTCGGTGGCCACATCGTTTCAGGCCATGTCGACGGCATGGCCGAGATCGTTGCGCGCAAGGAGGAGGGGGATGCCGTGCGCTTTACGCTGGAAGCGCCGCGCGACCTGGCCAGATTCATCGCACCCAAGGGTTCCGTCGCGCTCGACGGCAACTCGCTCACCGTCAACAAGGTCGAAGGCACCCGCTTCGACGTGCTCTTGATCCATCACTCGCTGACCATGACCACCTGGGGCGAACGCCAGGTCGGCGACCGCGTCAATCTGGAGATCGACACCATGGCCCGCTACGCGGCACGCTTGGCGGAGGCCGCGAAAGAGGGGCTTTGATGGCCCTGCCGGAGAGCGGCGTGGATTCATACGGTTGTCCGAACAGGACGAGCACCTCGGATCCGATTGGCGCCTTGTTCCGTTCCGTTCCGTTGGCGCTGCCCCTCACCGCCTGCCGGCGACCTCTCCCCGTAAACGGGGCGAGGGGCGCTGTGATCGATGGTTTCGCCAATCACCAGCGTTGCAAGAAGGGCGCCGGCGATGCGGCCAGCCTCTTTCGCCCCGTTTACGGGGAGAAATGCCCGGCAGGGCAACGAGGGGCAGCGCCGGCTTCGGAGGAAACCAATAATCAGGCACGTCCGCATCTCCACCAATCTTCTGCTTGCGATCAAACCGGCTTCGGCCTAAGTCACCGGCGATCCCGGAGACATCTATGGCTGGCACATCCCAACACGGCAAAGCGTTCATTCGCCCGAAGAAGAAGGCCCACCTTCTTGTCATCGAGGCACGCTTCCACGACGACCTTGCCGACGCGCTGCTCGAAGGCGCGACAAGCGCGCTCGAGGAAGCGGGCGCGACATACGACGTCGTCACCGTTCCGGGCTCGCTCGAAATTCCCGCGGTGATTTCCTTCGCCCTCGACGGCGCCGCCGAAGGCGGGCCGAGCTATGACGGCTTTGTCGCCCTCGGCACCATCGTGCGCGGCGACACCTATCATTTCGACATCGTCGCCAATGAATCGAGCCGTGCCCTGATGGATCTGTCCGTGCAGGAAGCGGTCTGCATCGGCAACGGCATCCTGACCACCGAAAATGACGAGCAGGCCTGGACGCGGGCCAGGCGTTCGGAAGGCGACAAGGGCGGCTTTGCCGCGCGTGCGGCGCTGACCATGATCGCCCTCAAGCAACAGTTGGGAGAGCGGTCGTGAGCGAACCCGCATCGCCCGGCCAGCCCGCGGTGCGCCACGCCAACAAGCGCGGTGCAGCCCGTCTGGCCGCCGTGCAGGCGCTCTACCAGATGGATGTGGCCGGCAGCGGCGTCTTCGAGATCACCGCCGAATACGAGGCGTTCAGGCTCGGCAAGGAAGTCGACGGCGCGCTCTATCGCGAGGCCGACGCGCAATGGTTTCGCGCCATCCTCGCCGGCGTCGTCGAGAACCAGAAGACGATCGATCCGATCATCCGCCAGGCGCTGACCGAGGACTGGCCGTTGTCCAGGCTCGATTCGACGCTGCGCGCCATATTGCGCGCCGGCGTCTACGAGCTGATGAAGCGCGAGGACGTTCCGGTGGCTGTCATCGTCTCGGAATATGTCGATATCGCCAAGGCGTTTTACGAAGAAGACGAGCCGAAGCTGGTCAACGCGGTGCTCGATCGCGTGTCGCGCCGGGTGCGCGGCGAAGGGCGTGGCAAGGACGCTTCATGACGGCCGTCGCTATCGCCGAGGCCGGCAGGGAAGCGCGCCGCACGGCGCTCATCCTTGCCGCTTCGCAGGCGATCATCGGTTCGGCTGCACCCATCGCCATTTCCGTGGGTGGGTTGGCCGGGCACTATCTGCTCGGAACCGACAAGTCGCTGGCGACGGCGCCGATCACCGGCTTCAACGTCGGCGTGGCGCTCGGCGCCCTGCCGGCCGCCGCCATCATCCGCCGGCTCGGCCAGCGCGACGGCTTCATAACCGGGACGATCGTCACTGCGCTCGGCGGTCTGGTCGCCACGCTGGCGCTATTTTACGCCAGCTTCTGGCTGTTCGCCTTCGGCCTGCTGGTGATCGGCATCGGCGGTGCCTTCGTCCAGCAATTCCGCTTCGCCGCCGCCGACAACGCGCCGGCTGAATTCAAGGCGCGCGCCATCTCCTTCGTGCTGGCCGGCGGCATCGTCACCGCCATCCTTGGGCCGCAGATCGTCATCTTCACCCGCGAATTGTTTGCGCCGGTGATGTTTGCCGGCTCGTTTGCCTCCATCCTGGTGCTGGCGGCGGTCGGCGCCGCCATCCTGTCGTTGCTGCGCATCCCGGCCAAGGCGACGGGCAAAGCGGAAATCGCCGACAGCGACGCGCGGCCGCTCGCCGAGATCGTCACCAGGCCGCGTTTCGTTGCGGCGCTGTTTTGCGCTGTCGGCAGCTATGCGCTGATGAGCTTCGTCATGACCGGCGCGCCGCTCGCCATGGTCGGCTGCGGCCTGTCGACGGACGACGCCACGCTCGGCATTTCCTGGCATGTCATGGCGATGTTCGCGCCGAGCTTCTTCACCGGCTCGCTGATCTATCGCTTCGGCGCCGAACGGATTGTCGCAACCGGCCTTGTGCTGCTGATCGGCTGCGCCGTGGTAGCGCTGTCGGGCCTGGCACTGTGGCAGTTCTGGACGGCGCTGATCCTGCTCGGCCTTGGCTGGAATTTCGGCTTCATCGGCGCCACCGCCATGGTCGCCGACAGCTACCGGCCATCGGAAAAGGCCAAGGTCCAGGGTTTTCACGACTTCGTCCTGTTCGGCTCCGTCGCCTTCGCCTCGCTGATGTCGGGCGCGGTCTACAACGCCTGGGGCTGGGAGATGCTGAACTGGATCATCTTCCCGGTGACGGTGTTGTGCTTCGTGGCGCTGGGCGTGCTGAAGATGACCGCGCGGCCGACCAGCTCATGACCCCGAACCAAAGGTTCGGAAAGGACCATGCGCAAATCAATAATGCTACAGCGTCCTTTGCGCGTCCAAACGGACGCGACGCGCTGTAGTGACATGACGCTGTCGGGATCAGACAGCAGCGGATTCACCCGCATCCGAACAAAATTATTGCCCCCATCCCCCTTCTTATGAAACCGTGTGCCCCGACGGGGCATTGAAGCCATGCTCATATGCGGCAGCCGCAGTCCGGTTCTCAGCAAGGGATTTGTGAAATGTTTTCAGTCAAGGTTCTGGCCGGCGCGGCACTGGCGCTCGGCATCACCGCAGCCTCGGCGAGCGCTCAGGTGGTCGTGTCGTCGAAGATAGACACCGAAGGCGGCGTGCTCGGCAACATCATCCAGCTGGTGCTGAACGCCAACAATATCCAGACCACCGACCGCATCCAGCTCGGCGGCACCCCTGTGGTGCGCAAGGCGATCACCGCCGGCGAGATCGACATCTATCCGGAATACACCGGCAATGCCGCCTTCTTCTTCGAAAAGGCCGACGATCCGGTGTGGAAGGATGCCGCCAAGGGCTATGAAACGGCCAAGAAGCTCGACTACGACGCCAACAAGATCGTCTGGCTGTCGCCGTCGCCGGCCAACAACACCTGGGCGATTGCGCTGCGCAAGGATGTCGCCGAGACCAACAAGCTGGCGACGCTGTCCGACTTCGGCAAATATGTCTCCGGCGGCGGTCAGGTGGTGCTGGCGGCCTCGGCCGAATTCGTCAATTCGGCTGCCGCGCTGCCGGCTTTCCAGACCACCTATGGCTTCACGCTTAAGCCGGACCAGCTGATCACGCTCTCTGGCGGCGATACGGCGGCGACCATCGCCGCCGCGGCGAACCAGACCAACGGCGCCAACGCCGCCATGGTCTACGGCACCGACGGCGGCATCGCGCCGTCGGGCCTGGTCGTGCTCGAAGACGACAAGGGCGTGCAGCCGGTCTACGAGCCGGCGCCGATCATCCGCGAGGCAGTGCTGAAGGAGCACCCCGAAATCGAGACGCTGCTGAAGCCGGTCTTCGCCAAGCTCGACCTCGTCACCCTGCAGGAACTGAACGGCCGCGTTCAGGTCGGCGGCGAGCCGGTCAAAGGCGTCGCCGAAGACTTTTTGAAGAAGAACGGGTTTTTGAAGTAGTCAGCCCGTTTGAAAATGACGCCGGTGCGAGGCGCGCCATGACCACCCGCTTCGACAAGCTCGGCGTGGTCATCGCCGCGATCGTTGCCTATGCCGCCTTCGCGGCGCCCTTTGCCACCTTGCGCGCCAATCGCATCGTGCCGGGCGAGGCGCGCTCGATTCTTGAAGCGCTGCCGCCGACGCTGGGGCCGCTGCTGCTTGCAGTCGTCGTCGTTGCGGCGGTCGTCGCCTTGCTGAAAACGCCGCTGGTACCGCGCCTGGCCGCCAGCGTGGTCGCGCTTGCCGCACTGGCGCTGCTGATCGGCGTCGCCGGCAGCTTCCTGACGCCTGAGGGCAACAGCTTTGCCCGCATCTCGCCGGCTTCGGGTTTCTGGCTGCTTATCTTCGCCTTTACGCTGTTGCTCGCCGATGGGCTGACGAGGCTGAACCTGTCGCCATCGGCGCGGATCGGCGTGCTCGTCGTCGCGGCAGCGGCGATCGGCCTGCTGCTGGTCTCGGGCAGCTGGAACAGTCTGTCGATTCTCAAGGAATACGCCAACCGTGCCGACAGTTTTTGGGCCGAAGGCTCCAAGCATGTGACGCTGGCGCTGGGCTCGCTGGCGGCGGCGGTGATAGCAGGCTTGCCGCTTGGCATCCTCTGCCACCGCGTCGAAAAATTGCGGGCCGGCGTGCTCAACGTGCTGAACATCATCCAGACCATTCCCTCGATCGCTCTGTTCGGCCTGTTGATCGCGCCGCTCGGCTGGGTCGCCACGCATGTGCCCGGCGCGGCCTCCCTCGGCATTCGCGGCATCGGCACCGCGCCCGCCTTCGTCGCCCTGTTCCTCTATTCGCTGCTGCCGGTTGTGGCCAACACCGTGGTCGGTCTTGCCGGCGTGCCGCGCGCCGCCAACGATGCCGCACGCGGCATGGGCATGACCGAGCGCCAGCGCCTGTTCGGCGTCGAATTTCCACTGGCCTTCCCGGTGATCCTCACCGGCATCCGCATCGTGCTGGTGCAGAACATCGGCCTTGCCACCATTGCCGCGCTGATCGGCGGCGGCGGTTTCGGCGTGTTCGTGTTCCAGGGCGTTGGCCAGACGGCGATGGACCTGGTGCTGCTCGGCGCCGTGCCGACGGTGGCCCTGGCCTTTGCCGCCGCCATCATTCTCGATGCATTGATCGAAATGACCTCCACCAGGCGACGCGAGGCACAACCGGCATGATCGAGATCGAAGGCATTACCAAGCGCTATGACGCGACGACCGTCGTCGAGGACGTGTCGATGATGATCGAGCCGCGCACCATCGCCGTCATCGTCGGCACCTCCGGCTCCGGCAAGACGACGCTGCTGCGCATGATCAACCGGCTGGTCGAGCCGACCGCCGGCGTGATCAGGCTCGACGGCGCCGACAACCGCTCGCTGCCCGGCTACGAGCTGCGCCGCAGCATCGGCTACGCCATCCAGGGCCATGGGCTGTTTCCGCATCGCACCGTGGCACAGAACATCGCCACCGTGCCGGTGCTGCTCGGCTGGGACGCGGCCCGCACCAAGCGCCGTGTCGACGAGTTGATGACGCTCTACCAGCTCGATCCCCAGGCGTTCGGGCCACGCTATCCGCACGAGCTCTCCGGCGGCCAGCAGCAGCGCGTCGGCGTCGCCAGGGCACTTGCCGCGGAGCCGAACGTGCTGTTGATGGACGAGCCGTTCGGCGCGCTCGACCCGATCATCCGCAACAAGGCGCAGGAGGACCTTCGGGCGATCCAGAAGCGCTTCGGCACCACCATCATCCTCGTCACCCATGACATGGAGGAGGCGGTGCGTATGGGCGACAAGATCGCGGTGATGGATGCCGGCAAGCTGGTGCAATATGCCAGGCCCGCCGAGATCCTGGCGAAGCCGGCCAGCGCCTTCGTCGAGACCCTGGTCGGCGCCAGCGAAAAGCCGTTCAGGCTGCTGTCGCTCGGCCGGGTGCGCGACGCCGTGGAGACGGGCACCGCCGAAGGCGAGGCGATCCCCGCCGACGCCAGCCAGCGCGATGCGCTGGCCGAACTGTTGTGGTCGGGACGCCCGGCGTTGCCGGTGACAGGCGCGGATGGCAAGCCGCTCGGCCGCGTGACTGTGGATGGGCTGGTGAAACGCGCGGCGAGGCCGGCATGAAAGAGGCCGGTGTAAAAGCCTGGCTTCCGTCACTGCTCAGGCTTGCCCTGGTCGTGCTGCTCATTGCGTTCGTGACCAATCCGGGTTGGTTCGAGCCGCTGCTGAAGCCGCTGACCGAGAGCAACGCGCCGGCAATCTACAACCAGGGCAGCCTGTTGACGCTGATGCTGCTGCACCTGAGGACCGTGCTGATCGCGACGGTGGCGGCAACCATCGTTGCCGTGGCGCTCGCCATCCTGGTCACCCGGCCGGCCGGCGTCGAATTCCTGCCGCTGTCGCGCAGCCTGGTCAATATCGGCCAGACCTTTCCGCCGGTGGCGGTGCTGGCGCTGGCCGTGCCGGCCGTCGGCTTTGGCGAGAAGCCGACACTGATCGCGCTGTTTCTCTACGGCCTGCTGCCGATCTTCGAGAACGCGCTGACCGGGCTGACGACGCTGCCGGCCAATGTGGTCGAGGCGGCGCGCGGCGCCGGCATGACCGGCTGGCAAAGGCTGGTCAAGGTCGAGCTGCCGCTCAGCGCGCCGATCATTCTCGGCGGTATCCGGCTTTCGGTGGTCATCAGCCTCGCCACTGCGACGATCGGCTCGACCGTGGCGGCCAGGACGCTCGGCGAGGTGATCATCGCCGGTCTGTTGTCCAACAATCTCGCCTTCGTCCTGCAGGGCGGGCTGATCGTCGCCGCGCTTGCCGTGCTGATCTATGACGGGCTGTCGGCGATCGAGCGCTACACCGCACGCCGCATGGGGCAGGAGACGGCGTAGGCGACAGATCAGAGCTTATCGCGTTCGCTCATCTCGGCGGAAATGGACTTCAAACAGCGATTTCCATGACCCGGCCGGGTTCTGAAGTGAAAGATAGCGGCTCTACCGAGAGGCAGCCTTCGATTGCTTCACGCAAGTTCTCGACAAGTTCGTCCAAGGTTTCACCCTGGGTCGCGCAGCCGGGAATTGCCGGCACTTCGGCCCAGTAGCCACCTTCTTCGGCTTCGTGAATGATCGCCTTGAACTTCATCGGTCATCTCCAACTCCACCCTGAAGATAGGCTGCGCCGCCGATATTTGCAAAGCTGCATGAGCGCTGTCTATCTGCAAGTTCTGCCTGCCTGATCAGGCTCGCGACGGGTGTGGCAGTCCAACGTCTGCAACGGCCAGCAGAAGGCTTTCATGTTCTACTTGACCATGCTGGCGGTGCTGATCTTCGCCGTCAGGCTGGACTGCGACCTGCGCAAAGGCTGACAACCGCCAGCCGATTTCAATCGATCTGATCGGGTGGCGGCACTTGCGAGCGTGTTGCCGCCATTGCTTTTGGGCGAAAGCCGGGGCTTTTGGGCGAAAGCCGGGCAAAAACCGAACAATATCTTGACGTTCGCAGCCCTGTTTCGCATAAGCCGATGCGAGGGGAGCGGATTCGGCGCGCGGAATCCGCTCCCCGTCTCAACGGCCCAGGGAGGGGTTCTTTTGGGTCATCAATCGAGGAAAATCCGGCAATGACCATAATTTTAGCTGTCATCGCCTGCGGTCTGCTTTCAGTCCTTTACGCCATCTGGGCGACAAAATCGGTTCTCGCGGCCGATCAGGGCAATGCACGCATGCAGGAAATTTCCGCGGCCATCCGCGAAGGCGCGCAGGCCTATCTGGCGCGCCAGTACACCACCATCGCCATCGTCGGCGTCATGGTCCTGCTGCTCGCCTGGTGGCTGCTTTCGATCACCGCCGCCATCGGCTTCCTGATCGGCGCCGTTCTGTCGGGCGCCGCCGGCTTCATTGGCATGCACGTCTCGGTGCGCGCCAATGTGCGCACCGCGCAGGCGGCTTCCAACAGCCTCGCAGCCGGCCTCGAGATCGCTTTCAAGTCGGGCGCCATCACCGGCATGCTGGTCGCTGGCCTGGCCCTGCTCGGCGTCTCGATCTATTATCTGATCCTCACCCAATTCATGGGCCTCCAGCCCAACGACCGCGTCGTCATCGACTCGCTGGTTTCGCTCGGCTTCGGCGCCTCGCTGATCTCGATCTTCGCCCGTCTCGGCGGCGGCATCTTCACCAAGGGCGCCGACGTCGGCGGCGATCTCGTCGGCAAGGTCGAAGCCGGCATTCCCGAAGACGATCCGCGCAACCCGGCCACCATCGCCGATAATGTCGGCGACAATGTCGGCGACTGCGCCGGCATGGCCGCCGACCTGTTCGAGACCTATGCGGTGACCGTGGTCGCCACCATGGTCCTCGCCGCCATCTTCTTCGGCGGCACCGCCGTTCTCAGCGCCACGATGCTCTATCCGCTGGCCATCTGCGGCGCCTGCATCCTGACCTCCATCGTCGGCACCTTCTTCGTCAAGCTCGGCTCCAACGGCTCGATCATGGGCGCGCTCTATAAGGGCCTGATCGTCACGGGCCTGCTGTCGATCGTCGGCCTCGGCATCGCCACCTCGGCAACCTTGGGCTGGGGCGAAATCGGCACGGTCGCCGGCATGGCCATCACCGGCACCAACCTGTTCATCTGCGGCCTGATCGGACTTCTGGTGACCGGCCTCATCGTGGTGATCACCGAATACTACACCGGCACCGACAAGCGCCCGGTGAACTCCATCGCCCAGGCCTCGGTCACCGGTCACGGCACCAACGTCATCCAGGGCCTTGCGGTCTCGCTGGAATCGACGGCACTTCCTGCGATCGTCATCGTCGGCGGCATCATATCGACCTACCAGCTCGCCGGCCTCTACGGCACGGCGATCGCAGTCACCACGATGCTCGGTCTTGCCGGCATGATCGTTGCGCTCGACGCCTTCGGCCCGGTCACCGACAATGCCGGCGGCATTGCCGAAATGGCCGGCTTGCCCAAGGAAGTGCGCCAGTCGACCGATGCGCTTGATGCCGTCGGCAACACCACCAAGGCGGTGACCAAGGGTTACGCCATCGGTTCGGCCGGTCTCGGCGCGCTGGTGCTGTTTGCGGCTTACTCCAACGACCTGAAGTTCTTTGCCGCCAATGGCGACAAATACCCTTACTTCCAGGGCATGGGCGACGTCTCTTTCGACCTCTCCAACCCTTACGTCGTTGCCGGTCTGATCTTCGGCGGCCTGATTCCGTATCTGTTCGGCGGCATCGCCATGACGGCTGTCGGCCGTGCGGCGGGCGCCATCGTCGAGGAGGTGCGCAAGCAGTTCCGCGAGGATCCGGGCATCATGGCCGGCACCTCGAAGCCGAACTATGCGCGTGCGGTCGATCTTCTGACCAAGGCGGCGATCCGGGAAATGATCATTCCGTCGCTGCTGCCGGTGCTGGCGCCGCTGGTCGTCTATTTCGGCGTGCTGCTGATCTCGGGCTCGAAGGCGTCCGCCTTTGCAGCACTTGGCGCCTCGCTGCTCGGCGTCATCGTCAACGGCCTGTTCGTCGCCATCTCGATGACCTCTGGCGGCGGCGCCTGGGATAATGCAAAAAAATCGTTCGAGGACGGCTTTACCGACAAGGACGGCGTCAAGCATCTCAAGGGCTCCGAGGCGCACAAGGCCTCGGTGACCGGCGATACGGTCGGCGATCCCTACAAGGACACCGCCGGTCCGGCAGTCAACCCGGCGATCAAGATCACCAACATCGTCGCCCTGCTGCTGCTGGCCGTGCTCGCGCACGGCTGAGGCGGCTTGGCCTTCCGAGGCCGAGATCCACAACCGAACCCGCGGGAGCGATCCCGCGGGTTCGTCTATTTTGGACGTCCAGCATCAGGGAATTGACGCCCGTGACAGTTCCAAAAGCTCGCGTTCAAGTCGTCTGCGGCCCGCAGCCTGCGACAATGGCTTTCTGGCCCAAGACAAAAACCCGCAGGATCGCTCCCGCGGGTTTTCGGTCGCCTGAGATGTTGCTGCTTCCCCTCGAAGTTAAAAGAATGGAAGCAAAAAAGGGACGAGAAGCCGATTCTGCCGGGATTGATCAGGTGCCGGGCGAGGCGCCGCCGCCGCCGCCGGGGAGGCCGGGCGCCAGCTTGCTGGCGCCACCCATGATCTGGCTGAGGAAGTTTTGGTCCTTGCCGCCGGTCGGCGTGGTCCGCGAGATGAAGTCGAACACCTTGCCGTCCTTCAGGCCGTAATTGGCGATCTGGGTAACGCGCCCGTCCTCGCCGAAATAGACGGCCAGCACCTTCTGGTCGACCAGCCTCGGCTTGTCGAAGGCGACGTAACGCTTGCGCGTCTGTGAGATGTAGTAGAAGGCTTCGTTGTCGAAAGTCGCCTTGGTCGACGGGGTGCCGAGCGCCAGAAGCACCTGTTCGCGGCTCGAGCCGACCGGCACCAGGTCGATCGCCTGCTGGTCGATGACGTAGCCCTGCGTCAGCGTCTCGCTCGGATTGAGATCACCGATCATCTTCGACGAGTTGCAGCCGCAAAGCGCCGAAGCTGCCACCAGCAGCGAGATCGCGCCGGCGGATCTCGGAAAAGCGGACCTGGGCAGAAAAGTCGACTTGATTTTCAGCGCGCGCAACTACAACTCCATTAGCTGGCCGCAACTTGCGCTGGGCCGCAAAACCGGTAAACCAGCTTGCTCGCCGATGCAACAAGGCCAATTCAACAAACGGTCCCCGGGAGACCACCCTCAATGTTCCAGCGCCTTTTTGGTCGCGAACGTCACGCCAACCGCGCTATCACCGAGGCGCTTTACGCACAAATCGTGGCAGCGGCGCGGCAAACCGTGTTTTATTCCGACTGGGATGTCCCGGACACGCCGCTTGGCCGCTTCGAGATGCTGTCGCTGCACATGTTCCTGTTCCAGCACCGGCTGCGCGGCGAGGGTGGTGTTGCCGGGGAGGTCGCGCAGGTGCTGATCGACGAGTTCTTCATGGATGTCGAGCATTCGCTGCGCGAACTCGGCATCGGCGACGTTGGCGTGCCGAAGCGCATGAAGAAACTGGCGAAGATGTTTTATGGCCGCACCGCCGCCTATGACGATGCGCTGGAACGAAACGACCATGACGCACTCGTCGCGGCGCTTGCCCGCAATGTCAGGCCCGATGCCGGCACCTGGCCGCAGGCGACGCATCTGGCCGGCTACGTCGCCGATGTCTCCAGGCGACTCGCGGAACAGCCGACCGAATCGATTGTTTCCGGCACTGTGGCATTCCCCGCGGCCAAACCTATTTAAGAAAACAAGCCTATTTAAAGGAAAATATGAAACACGCCGATTCTCAGAGCCCCGATCGCCAGAGCCCCGTGTCCTTCGTGGCCAACGTCGCCCGGCTGCCGCAAAAGGGACTGCCGGTGCTGATCGAGGCCGACGCCGCGCAGCGCGCCGCGCTGGCAGGCGAGCACGAGTTGCTGTCGGTCGAGAACTATCGCGCCGAACTGCTGGTGGCGCCATGGAAGCGCAACGGCGTCAAGGTCAGCGGCCGCGTCGAGGCCGATATCACCCAGGCCTGCATCGTCACCCTGGACCCGATCGAGGCGCATATCGACGAGGCGGTCGACGCACTGTTCCTGCCGGAGCAGTCGAAGCTCGGGCGGCAGGGTTTCGAGGGCGGTGGCGAGATAATGCTCGATGCCGAAGGGCCGGACAGCCCGGAAACATTTTCCGGCAATTCAATCGATGTCGGGGCGCTCGCCGAACAGTTCTTTGGACTGGCGATCGATCCCTATCCGCGCAAGCAAGGCGTTTCGATGGAGGCTGCCGACGATGCCGGGACTGCGGAAAGCGAATTTCAGCAAAAGCTGCGTTCCCTGCTGGGGAAATCCTGAAAACCCGACCCAATCGGAGAAAGCCGGTTGTGCGGCAGCCCAAAAACGCTATTTTCGCCGAACCTTCGCGAGCCCCAAACCCGTTGCCAGCGCCAGGCGCTCGCTCAAGCAAACTGTGAGATGAACACCGCGTGATCAGGATTTCCATCGATGCCATGGGCGGCGATCACGGGCCAACCGTGGTCATCCCGGCGCTCATGACGGTCGCGACCCGGCGTCCCGACATCCGCTTCGTCATCTATGGTCGCGAGGAGGCAGTGCGCCCCGAACTCGCAAAGCTGCCCAAGCTGGCGGAAGTCAGCGAGTTCATCCACTGCGAGATAGCAGTCCGGATGGACGACAAGCCAAGCCAGGCGCTGCGCCATGGCCGCTGGAAGTCGTCGATGTGGAAAGCGGTCGAGGCGGTCAAGGCAGGCACTGCCGACGCCTGCATCTCGGCCGGCAACACCGGCGCGCTGATGGCGATGTCGAGATTCTGCCTCCGCACCATGGCGACCATCGACCGTCCGGCGATCGCGGCGCTGTGGCCGACATTGCGTGGGGAAAGCGTGGTGCTGGACGTCGGCGCCACCATCGGCGCGGATGCGCATCAACTGGTTGATTTTGCCATTCTGGGCACTGGCATGGCGCGCTCGGTTTTCGGCATCGAACGGCCGAGCGTCGGTCTGCTCAATGTCGGCGTCGAGGAGATCAAGGGCCAGGAAGAGGTCAAGGAGGCGGGCCGCATGTTGCGGGAGGCCAACATGGCCTCGATGAACTACCATGGTTTCGTCGAGGGCGACGACATCGGCAAGGGCACGGTCGACGTGGTCGTCACCGAAGGATTTGCCGGCAACATCGCGCTGAAAACGGCGGAAGGCACGGTACGGCAGATCGCCGGTTACCTGCGCGCCGCGATGGACCGCACGCTGATGGCCAGGATCGGCTATGTATTCGCCAAGGGCGCCTTCGATCGCCTGCGCGAAAAGATGGATGTCGGCCGCTCCAACGGCGGGGTTTTCCTGGGTCTGAACGGCGTCGTCGTGAAAAGCCATGGCGGCGCCGATTCGGACGGCTTCGCGGCGGCGATCGAGCTTGGCTACGACATGGTGCGCAACAATCTGCTCGATCGCATCGAAGCCGATCTTGATCTGTTCCATGCGCGCAATCCGCATGCCCAGACATCCAGGAAATCCGACGTCGTTGCCGACGCAGAGGAATAGGAAAGAGCCTTGATCAGATCAGTCGTGCGCGGCACAGGCTCCGCGCTGCCCCACCGCATCATGAAGAATGCCGATTTCGAAGGCATGGTCGAGACGTCAGACGCATGGATTGCCCAGCGCACCGGCATCCGCCAGCGCCATATCGCGGCCGACGACGAGACGACGGCTTCGCTCGGCGAGGCGGCGGCGCGCGCAGCCCTCGACAATGCCGGCCTGACGCCGGCCGATATCGACCTGATCGTGCTGGCGACCTCGACTCCCAACAACACCTTTCCGGCGACCGCCGTCGACATCCAGAACCGGCTCGGCATGCATCACGGCTTCGCCTTCGACATGCAGGCGGTGTGCTCGGGCTTCGTCTACGCGGTGACGACGGCCGACCTCTATATCCGCGGCGGCCTCGCCAAACGCGTGCTGGTGATCGGCTCCGAAACCTTTTCGCGCATCCTCGACTGGAGCGATCGCTCGACCTGCGTGCTGTTTGGCGACGGCGCCGGCGCGATGGTGCTGGAAGCAGGCGAGGGGGCGGGCGGCATTGCCGACCACGGCGTGCTGGCGGCCAGCCTGCGCTCCGACGGGGCTCACAAGGACAAGCTGTTCGTCGACGGTGGAGCGTCGACCACCGGAACGGTGGGCCATCTCAGGATGGAAGGCCGCGAAGTGTTCAAGCACGCGGTCGGCATGATCACCGACGTCATCGAAGCGACGTTCTCAGCTGCCGGGATCACCGCTGAAGATCTCGACTGGTTCGTGCCGCATCAGGCCAACAAGCGGATTATCGACGCTTCCGCCAGGAAGCTCGGGATAGCGGAACAAAAGGTGGTGGTTACCGTCGATTTGCACGGTAACACCTCGGCTGCTTCGGTGCCGCTGGCGCTGTCGGTGGCGGTCGCCGACGGCCGCATCAAGAAGGGTGATCTGGTGCTGATCGAGGCGATGGGCGGCGGCTTCACCTGGGGCGCGGTCCTGGTTCGCTGGTAAGTGCCGAACGGACCGGTTCGGTCCTTGACCTTGCCGGATCAATTACTTAGGCTCTATCTTTGCTTATATAGAGTTATGTTTTTTGAGCTGATGGGGACGGTTCGCATGGGGGGAAAGACACTTACGCGCGCCGATCTTGCTGAAGCCGTTTATCGCAAGGTTGGCCTGTCGCGTACTGAATCGGCCGAGCTCGTCGAAGCGGTTCTGGACGAGATCTGTGAGGCGATCGTTCGCGGCGAGACGGTGAAATTGTCGTCGTTCGCAACCTTCCATGTCCGCTCCAAGAACGAGCGCATCGGGCGCAACCCCAAAACCGGCGAGGAAGTGCCGATCCTGCCGCGCCGCGTGATGACCTTCAAATCGTCGAATGTGCTGAAGAACCGCATCCTGCGCGCGCACCAGATCAGCAAGGCCAAGGGCAGCAAATAGCGCCTGCGCTTCAAAGCCCGTTGAAAACGGTCGCCTGCTTTGACGCCGGGCTTGAATATTGTTTCATAAACCGCTGAAATAAGGCTCGATTCGGCAGGACAAGCCGGATCGGAATGACTCTTTGTTGAGCATGATCCTGGCCGAAAACCGTTTCCCACTTTTCGGGACCATGCTCCAGCGTGAGGATTTCGCCCATGGACAAGAGCCCCGACGCTTTCCGCACCATCAGCGAGGTCGCAGAAGATCTCGACCTGCCGCAGCATGTGCTGCGTTTTTGGGAAACGCGCTTCAACCAGATCAAGCCGATGAAGCGCGGCGGTGGCCGCCGCTACTACCGGCCGCAGGATGTCGAACTGATCAAGGGCATCCGCCACATGCTCTACGATCAGGGATACACGATCAAGGGTGTGCAGAAGCTGTTGCGCGAGAACGGCAATCATTTCCTGGTCGCCATCGGCAATGGCGACATGGCGGCCGTCGAGGCGATCTCGCAGCGCCGGCAGGCCGATGCGGTGCCGTTGACGCCGGCGGCCCAGCCGCGCGGCGCCGATGACGAGATGCTGGTCGGCGAGCCCAAGGTGAAACCCAGCCGGCGCTTTTTCGGCCTGGGCAAGACCGAGGAAGAAGGCCCGGTGCAGCCGGGCACGTCGAAACTCTCGCGCGACAATCGCGCTTTGCTGCAGGAGGCGCTGTTCGATCTTCTGGAATGCAAGCGCCTGCTCGATCAGGTGCGCTAGCGCATGGCCCCGGGATAGCGACTGCATAGAACGTCACGCGGGTCGCATGAATCGCTTCTGACGCGACGCGCTCTGGGCCCGATCGGTCGCGGCAAAAACCGGAACCGGTTTTGCGATCGTGCGTTCCTTCGCAAAAGAAGGAAGCCTGTCATGGTATCATTTTCGACCCTCTCCGACATCGATCTTGAAAAACAGGTCGCAGCCCTCTCCAGGGAATTGGCGGCGTTGAGGAAAGCCGTTTCCAGGCGCGGCAGCGCCTATTACGAGGACGGGCGTGACACCGCGTCGGACTATTACTCGGACCTCGCCGAGCGTTTCAGTGACGCTCTGCCTGCGATCAGGAAGCATGGCAGGGTGATAGAGAAGACAGCCCGCGATCATCCCGCGACAGCGGCCGCAGTCGGTCTGGTTGTGGTCGGGCTCGTCGCCAGCCTGTTCCTCAGCCGTCAGCAGAAACCGTCGCGAACGAGATCGAGATCGGCACGTTGAGACAAGAAAATGGCGGCGCGGACGGCCGCCATTTTCGTTGACCAAAAGGTCGATCAGCGCGCGAGCTTGAGCTTGTTCTTCGGGCTGACCTGCGCGGTCTGGCTGCATTTGCCGTAGACGGTGCCGTTGGAGTCGGTGGCGTCCGTATAAGTACCCTTGCAGTCGAGCTGCAGCACCAGGCAGTGACCCGCGCCCTTGCAAACCGCGCCGCCGCCGCTCGGATGCGTGCCGTTGGCGAAGGCCGAGCCCGGCAGTGAAATCGAGCCGAAGGCCGAGACGACGATGGCAGCGGCGAGCGACAGGCGCTTGAAGTTCGAGATGTTGGTCATTTGAGCATTTCCTTCTCTTGATCGAGGATCGCCGTCAGGGCGTCCTTCCGGTTGGGACCGCCTTTGTGGCGTCCATGCCGTGTTGGTGCGGCCCGGAGAGAAAAGGTTCACGCGTCGGTTCAAGAAAATTCGCGGCCCCCTGCCGCGTTCAGCGTGCTCCTGCCGCTGAGGTTCGATCCGCTCAAAACCGCTGACGGGCCAGCGACAGCCGCTTGACAAGGGAGCGGCTCAGAACCGTCGAACAATTCGGCGATCGGCCAGTCAAAGACCCCGATCGAGATGGCGGTCCCGTGCCGGTGCCGCCGAGGCCTGTGCCGGGCTGCGCCGATCGGAATCACGATGCCGTGACGGCGTTTTTGGCGCTTGGCAAATCACCATCGAGAGGGCATTCTCTGCGCCGTCTCAGGCAACTTCTTGATTTGATCAAACTCTTTAATCCACGGAGTTGCCAAATGCCCCAAATAGCAACAAGCGAAGCTTTTTCCGAACTGTCGGCGACCGAAGCTGCGCCCGACCACAGCGCCCTCAAGGCCATCCGAGAAACCAGGGGATACAGCATGGAAGAGCTGTCTCTGACCTGCGGACTGTCGGTCGATGAGATCGCGGACATCGAGAACGGCAGGAATGCCGATGTGTCGAAGCTCAGGCGAATAGCCTCTGCGCTCCGGCTCCCGGAAAGCGCGCTGATCGATACGGCCGCGCTGACACATTCCGTGGAAAATCCAAGACCCGTCTCATAGCAGCGACGCCAGAGGATCAAGCCAGACAAGCGAGCTGTGTACTGGATTTGAAGTTCCTGAATGCTGACGACATCCACCAGAGCAGGAACTTCAAATCCACCATGTCGGGCATCGGCGCGACGGCCGCCGAATTCGGTTGACCCGAACCGGGTTATCACGATACATCGCGACCGGTCCGGAGTGTAGCGCAGCCCGGTAGCGCACTTGACTGGGGGTCAAGGGGTCGTCGGTTCGAATCCGGCCACTCCGACCAAATAAGCCCTTAGAACCCTAAGGCTTATTTGAAATCCGGGGAAACTGGTGAGCCGCGAAAACGAGAAATTGGGGCCTTTCTGGGCCCTTTCCTTTTCTGGGCCGTGCCAGTCTGGGGCCATGCCGCCCGAATCGCGCCGTGAACGGGCCGACGATCGGCGGCCAAGTGCTGATCGACAGGCTCGGATCAGATCGCGGATCGATGCATCAGGATCTGGTCGGGCTGTTTGGCTGCTCAAATGCAAGGCCGAAGGCCGCGACCGCCGCCCGGTGTTCTTCACGTTCATTCCCGACGACAAAGGCCAGCAGCGAGAGCGGAACCGCACCTGGAAGCCGACCTTCGAAAGTGAGGGGCTCGAAACGCGGGAACCATTCATCCGCGAGCCGCTTTGTGTGCATGTCCCAAGCCGTGCAACCACCCATATTGCCAAAGGGTAGCCCAGATCGGGACGTCAACTGTGAAGTCGCCTTGGAAGCCGCATTTGCAGCCTTGGTGACTGCCTCGGAAGCGAAGGGGTGGACGCCGCGCGAAACGGCTGCAGCCCTACTGAAAATCGCAACGGAGCATGCCCAGCGGTTCAGGCTTGTGCCGGCTGAGCCGCCAAGGTGGCGAACGCGAAGAGGTATGTTCATCGCGGGTGCCACGCTCGTGTTTTTGCTGTGTGCAGCCATCGTTTGGTGGGGTGCTTAGATGACGATCAACGTTTCGCCCCCGGATACGGCCGTTGCCGCGGTCGTAGTGATGGCGTTGCCGCCTATACGTTAGATTGCGCAACGCTCGCCTAAGTTGATCCGGCCAGCGCCATGCCGACGGCTATGCCTATGCCCATCACCAGCCCTGCAGCGAGTTCCCGCCATATTCGACGGCAATGGCTAAGACCACCACTCGCTACGCCCACGTGCCGGACTCCGACCATTTTCAAGACTTAGACTTGCCCCCAGAAATCCATCATGCCTTAGCCGCCGGCGACGGCAGCGCCGCCGGCCGAAATTGCCACTGATGGCGGTACTCGAGCGCGATCGCGCCCCAGATCAGCCCGAGCAGCAGATAGACGTGGCGCCAGTGATCGATGTCGATGAAGGTGCCCAGCGCGATATTGCCGATGAAGGCGACATAGGCGCACAGAAGGTAGGGCTGCCACGGCCTGTCGCGCAGGAGAATGCGGAAGCCGGCTGCCATCGTCCAGCAGGTCAGCGTCAGGAACGAGACGAAGCCGAGCCAGCCATAGTCCAGCAGCATTTTCAGCCAGATGTTGTGCGTGTCTTCGCCGAAAATCGTGCCGAAGACGAGCGGGCCGATGCCGAGCGGATGCTCCAGCGCCATCTGGAAACCGAAGCTATAGCGGGCGAAACGGCCGAGGCGGGCGGTATCGTAGCTCTGTTCCAGCTGGGCGCGGCTGGAGAACATTTCCGAGACGCCCGGCAGCTGCAGGATGACGAGCATTGCGATGACCAGCAGCGAAATGGCGGCGATGGTCATGACGACGACACGCAGCCGGATTTTTCCGCTGGCGCTCTGCAGGAACAGGGCGCCGGTGAGCAGGATCGCCGAAACGCCGAACATGCCCCAGGCGCCCCGCGAGAACGAGAAGAAAATCCCGGCGGTGATGATCAGCAGCGGCATCGCCAGCAACGGCATGCGTGAGACGGGGCCGGTCAGCAGGAGATGGAGCAGGTAGATGCCGGGCAGCACCAGGAACGGCCCGAACACGTTCGGATCCTGGAAGGCGCCGGTGGCGCGGTCGTATCTGGTGAAGATCTCCGCCCCCGGGAAGGCATGGAAATAGCCGGCGATCCCGAGCAGCGAGGTCAGCACCGCCGACATCACATAGGCTCGGAAGATCACCCGGTAGAGATTTGGCTGGACCGATGTCACCGAGGCGAAGAACACCGCGGTAAGCGCCAGGAACAGCGACACGGCGAGATAGAGCGGGGTGCCGGCAATATCCGACATCTGGGTCATCGCGATCATGCCGCCGATGTTCATGACCACCAGCAGCACCAGCAGCGGCGCCGCCGCGCGCGATATGCGCAGGCCGAACAGGGCCCACACCGCCATCAGCGCGACCATATAGAGGTCGTATGGCGCCGGCTCGGCGATGACGAAGCCGGACAGGAAGACGCCGAGGAAAACCGCGCCCGACGCAATCAGCGCGATCAGCTTGGCGTTGACCGCGGCCGGCGACAGTTCATGCGCGACTGCGCTCAATAGGCATTTTCCGTATTGAGCAGCCGGATCGGTGTCAGGAACAGGATCCTCAGATCGAACAGCAGCGACCAGTTCTCGATATAATAGAGGTCGTATTCCGTCCGCATGCGGATCTTCTCGTTGGTATCCATCTCGCCGCGCCAGCCATTGATCTGCGCCCAGCCGGTGACGCCGGGTTTGACCTTGTGGCGTGCGAAATAGCCGTCGACCACCTCATTGTAGAGAAGGTTGTGCGACTGGGCGGCAATGGCGTGCGGGCGCGGGCCAACCAGCGACAGCGAACCGAAAAGCGAATTGAAGAACTGCGGCAACTCGTCGATCGAGGTCTTGCGGATGAAGCGGCCGACGCGGGTGACGCGCGGGTCGTTCCTGGTCACCGTCTGCTTGGCCGTCGGGTCGGCCTTGTCGGTGTACATCGAACGGAACTTGTAGACCTCGATGATCTCGTTGTTGAAGCCATGCCGCTTCTGGTGGAACAGCACCGGTCCCTTGCTGTCGAGCTTGATGGCGATCGCGGTCGCCAGCATGACCGGCGAGAACACGATGATGCCGATGATCGAGAAGACGATGTCGAAGGCGCGCTTGGCGACCGAATCCCAGTCGTTGATCGGCCTGTCGAAGATGTCGAGCATCGGCACCGAGCCGATGTAGGAATAGGCGCGCGGCCGGAATTGCAGCGCGTTCGAATGCGCCGAGAGCCGGATGTCGACAGGCAGTACCCACAGCTTCTTCAAAAGCTGCAGGACGCGCGTTTCGGCGGTCAGCGGCAGCGATACGATCAGCATGTCGATACGGGCGATGCGGGCGAACTCGATGAGCTCGGAAACGGTCCCGAGTTTTGGATAGCCGGCGACGATGGGCGGCGAGCGCTTGTCGCCGCGGTCGTCGAAGATGCCGCAGATGCGGATGTCGTTGTAGGGCTGCTTTTCGACGGAGCGGATCAGGACTTCCGCCGTCGTGCCGCCGCCCACGATGACGGCGCGGCGCTCCATGCGCCCGTCGCGCGCCCAGCGCCGGATCAGCTTCGACATCAGCAGCCTTAGGCCGAAGATCAGCATGAAGCCGACGACGAACCAGGTGCCGAAAACCAGGCGCGAATAATCTTGCGACATCTTCACGGCGAATGCCGTCAGCGCCATCAGGGCGAAGGTGCCGGCCCAGACCATCAGCAGTCGGCCGAAATTGGCGAGCGGCCGCATAAACGAGACGATCTGGTAGCAGTCGGTGACATCGAGCAGCACCACGGCGAGCGACGAAGCGGCGGCGATCGCCAGCGGATATTGCCAGGCGAGATGGTTGAAGAAGCCGACATAGTAAAAATAGATGCAGAGGCCCGACAGGAACAGCAGTGCGAATTCGACCATCCGCAAGACGCCGCTGACCATGATCGGTGACATGGTGTCGCGCCGGTATTGCGACGCCACCTGACGGGCGACGTCGTTCATGCCGCCGGGGCTATCGTCGCCGGCCGGGCCGTTGAAATTGCGCACCGCGTCTTTCGAAAAGCGGCGTTTGGGATCGAAGTCGCTCATGATGCATCCGCAAAGCTTCACGCAAGTGAATAGCGAAATAGAGCTAAGAAACCCTTGAAACAACAAATAGGTTTTGGGGAAGCTTTGAAGTCAGCGCCGTTTTGGGGTTAGCGCCCATTTCGGGTTAGCGCTTGAGCGCCGCGAAATAGGCCGTCTCGATCGCGGCGGCCATCACGTCGGCGCCGAATCGCGCCTTGAGGTCGGCGGTATCGGGCATCAGCCTGCCATAGGCATCGGGGTCGGCCAGCGCCGAGCTCATCTTATCGGCAAGCTCGCGCGGATCGGGCCGGATCAGGGCAGGGGAGCCGGCGCCAAGAATTTCCGGGATGCCGCCGACGCCGGTGGCGATCATCGATTTGCCGGCGGCGAGCGTCTCCAGCACGATGTAGGGCATGGCTTCCGCGCGCGAGGGCACGACAACCAGTTCGGCCAACTCGAAGGCCTTGCGCGCCGGCATCGGCGGCAGGAAGCGCATATGCCCTTCGAGCCCGAGCCGCTTCACTTGCGCATGGTAGCGCGGCAGGTCGTCGCCGTCGCCGACCATCACCGCATTCACCGGGCGGCCGAGCCGCGTTCCGGCGAGAACCAGCGCATCGATGAAGATGTCCGGTCCCTTGAGGTCGCGCATCATGCCGATATAGAGGGCATCGGCCGCATTCGGTTCGGTTCGCACCGGCTCGAACTCGGCGGCGCTCAGTCCATTGTAGACAAGGTTGTTCGGGATCGGCGGTTCGCCGACCTTCCTGCGATAGGTCCGCCTTTCATAGTCGGAGACAAACAGAAGATAGTCGCTGAAGCGCGCCATGAACCGCTCGAGCGCGAAGAACAGCTTCCCCGTGCCGGTGGTCTCGTCATAGTGAAGAGAGCCGCCGTGCGGCGAATAAAGGCGGGCTACGCGAAACCTTGATACCCGCAACAATGAGCCGAACAGGCGGGCATAGGCGCCACCCTTGGCGCCGTGCCCGTGGAGCACGTCCGGCCGCAATTCCTTGATGATCCCAAATGTGCGCCAGGCCGAGGCGAGGTCGCCCGGTCCGACATGCCGCTGCATCGGCGTGCGATGGATGCCGAGCGCCATTATGCCCTTCATCTGTTCGAACAGATGTTCCTCGAAGTCGCCGCCCGTCGTCGAATCGCAGACGATGCCGACGGCATGCCCGGCGGCGACCTGCGCCTCGGTCAGGTCGCGCACGTGACGAAAAATCCCCCCGACAGGTGAGCGAAAGCAGTGGACGATCCTGAGTGTGTCCGCCACGTGGTCTAGAACAGGCGTTCGCGAACATAGACCGTGTCGCCGGGCAGAAGCGGGTCGGAGGTGGCAACGCGACCGGTCATGACCTTGCCGTTGATGTCGCGGGTGATGTCGACGCTTCCCTGGTTGGCACGCGGGCTGAAACCGCCGGCGATGGCAATCGCCTTTTGCACGGTCAGGCCGGGAACATAGGAGTACTGGCCCGCAGCACCGACTTCGCCCATGATGAAGATCGGCCGGTAGCGGTCTATCTCGACCGAAACGTCCGGATCACGGAGATAACCCTGGCGTAGTTTGTCGGCGATCTCGCCTTCGAGTTGCTGTGCGGTGTGGCCGCGCGCCGGCACGGCGCCGACGAGCGGGATGGACAGATAGCCGGATTGGTCGACACTGTAGACGTTGGTCAATCCTTCCTGCTCGAACACGGTGACGCGGACCCGGTCGCCGGCGCCGAGGCGATAGGGCTGATCGAGCATTTTATGAAAGGCGGCCGGCGCCGGCCGGTAGCTGGAGCAACCGGCAAGCAATGACACGGCGAGCAGCGCACGGAACAGGGGAGCAGTGCTTTTCATGACCGGACATGTACCTTCGACTGGCCGCCGCTGCACCGCGGCAAACTCTGGAGATCGAGGCCCGTTATCATCCGGTTAGGGTTAATGGCCGGTAAAGGCGGGCGGCCGAAGCGACGGCAACCGACAACAGGCGGCCGGTTCCGGTGCTTTTAGCTGCCCGCGTGCGCCTAAAACCTGACAGGTGCTTACCGCAATATTAACGGCTGAGTTACCATATTTGTTTACGGTGTATACTGACTAAAATACCGGAGCAGGATGCATGTCCGTTCAATCCGCGGCCGCAGATGTCGACGTCGATCTCAGGCAGCTCTTCGCCAGCCTTGCGAGGAATTGGCTGCGCATTCTTGTCGTCGCGCTTGTCGTAACCGGCCTGGCGTTCGCGCTCACCTGGCTCGCCACGCCGCATTACCGGGCCGAAACCCGGCTTTTGATCGAAACGCGCGAATCGGTCTACACGCGCCCCGACGGCACCAATGACAACGACAAGCCTATACTCGACGAGGAAGGCGTGACCAGCCAGGTCGAGGTCATTTCCTCGACCGACATCCTCAAGCAGGTGGCGCAGAAGCTTGATTTGTCGCGGCTGCCCGAGTTCGACGAGACGGCGGATATGCCGGCGTTGAGCCGTCTGCTTGTCGTCGCCGGCCTGAAAAGCGACCCCAACGAGATTCCGCCGGAAGAACGCGTGCTGACGAAGATGCGTGAGAAGCTCAACGTCTATCGCGTTGAAAAATCTCGCGTTATCGTCATCGAATTCTCCTCGGAAGATCCCCGGCTCGCCGCCGCAATCCCGAACGCCATCGCCGACGCCTACATCTCCGTCCAGGGCAATGCCAACATCGAATCGAATTCCGCCGCAACCGACTGGCTGGCGCCGGAGATCGCCGACCTGTCGAAGCGGGTGAAGGATGCCGAGGCCAAGGTGGCAAGCTACCGCGCCCAGTCCGATCTTCTGATGGGCGGCAACAATTCGGTGCTCGCCACGCAACAGCTTTCCGAACTGTCCAGCGAATTGTCGCGGGTGCGGGCCAATCGCGCCTCGGCGGCAGCGACTGCCGACAGCGTGCGCAGGGCGCTGCAGAATGGCGGCTCGCTGGATGCGGTGCCGGAGGTGCTGTCGTCCGGACTGATCCAGCGGCTGCGCGAGCGGCAGGTCGAGCTCAAGACCAACATCGCCGACCTTTCCACCTCCTTGCTCGACAATCATCCGCGAATCCGGGCGCTGAGGTCGCAGCTTTCCGATCTCGACCGCCAGATCCGCAACGAGGCGGAAAAGATCATGACAGGGCTGATGACGCAGGCGCAGACCGCCCTGGCCCGCGAAAACCAGCTTGTCGCCGACGTCAACACGCTGAAGGCCGCATCGGCGCGCGCCGGCGACCAGCAGGTCGAACTGGACGCGCTGCAGCGCGAAGCGACCGCCCAGCGCCAGCTGCTCGAATCCTACCTGACCCGTTATCGTGAGGCGTCCTCGCGCAAGGACAGCAATTATCCGCCGGTCGACGCCCGTGTCTTTTCCCGCGCGGTGGCGCCGTCCCAACCCTATTATCCAAAAATCCTGCCGATCATCGGTGCGGCCTTCGTCGGCTCGCTGCTGGTCATGGCGATCGTGACGCTTCTGCAAGAGCTGTTTTCGGGTCGCGCCATGCGGCCGGCCGCCGGCGCCCGCTTCGAGCGGATCGAACAGGTCGCGATGCCGGTTGCCCGCGAACCGCCCAATCACGAACCGTCCGATCACGAACCGCCCGATCACGAGCCACCCAATCAGGAATCGGCCGATATCGAAGACCTTGGGGATCGGATGGCGGAAGTCCAGGCAGAGCCGCAAGCGGCTGCCGCGGCGCCAGCAACTGGCCCCGCAACTGGTGACGACGTCGGGCCGGCGCGCCGCAGCCTTGGCGAGGTCGAAATCGACAAGGCGGTGGAGAAACTGATCACAAGCGGTGCGGCACGCGCCATATTCGTGTCGCCGGAAGGCGACGAGGCGGCCGCCTCGGCGGTGCTGGTGGCGCGTGAGGTTTCCGACACCGGCCTGCGCGTGCTCCTGCTCGATCTCACCGCTTCGGGCGCCGCTTCGCGGCCGACGCTGGACAGCAGGCTTTTCCCGGGCATCACCGATCTGCTCGCCTCCGAAGCGCAGTTCAGCGACGTGATCCATGTCGATCTCTATTCGGACTGCCACGTCATTCCCGTCGGCAACGCCGATCCGGTTCGCGCCATGCGCGCCGCCGACCGGCTGCCGATCATCATGCAGTCGCTGACCACCGCCTACGATCTGGTCGTGGTCGAATGCGGACCCACCGACGCGCAAGGCATCAGCCGCCTTGTCGGCGAGGGCACAGAAGTCTTCCTGTCGCTGCTGGAGCCGAACGACGAGGTGGCGCAGGCCGCGGTCGAACTGATCGAGAGCGGCTATCCCGACCTGACGCTGGTGACGCCGGTCGGCCATCACACGCCAGGGACGCCGCTACCCGGACGGCGCTCCGCCGCCTGAGACAGTTCGATAATTCTCTTGAACGTTGTCGACCAGAGTTTGCAGCCGTGGCGGCAATAGCGTGCTCTTGCCTTCTCCCCTTGTGGGAGAAGGTGGATCGGCGCGCAGCGCCGAGACGGTTGAGGGGTGTTGGCCGGATCGCTGTTGGTGCCAAGCTGGAACACCCCTCATCCGACCGAGCTTCGCTCGGCCACCTTCTCCCACAAGGAGGGGGAGCCAATCGCGAACGTCAGCGATTTGCGTGACGATGGTGCTGGACGGAGCGCCAAGGCCGGGTAATCTCGCCCGATGCCGCATCAGCCCGTCGCCCCGACCAAACGTCGTTTCGCCCGCTCGATGCGCCGCGAGTCAACGGAGGCGGAGGACCGCCTGTGGCACGAACTGCGCGGACGCAGGCTCGACCACATCAAATTCCGGCGTCAGGTTCCTATCGGCAGATTCATCGCCGATTTCGTTTGCGCCGAGGCCAGGCTGATCGTCGAGATCGACGGCAGCCAGCATGCGGATTCAAACTATGATCGGGAGCGAGACGCCGAATTGAAGGCAAGGGCCTTTCGTGTGCTGCGCCTCTGGAACGACGACGTGCTGCGCGATTTGAACGCCGTCATCGCTTATGTCGGCGACCAGAGTTTGCAGCCGTGGCGGTATAGGGGAGCCAAATCACTTACGTCCCGGAATCTCGGCAGCGTTCAGCTGTCGTCTTCGCCCGTTGCTGGCACAGCCTGTCCGGCCGTCTTGCGGCGCAGCATCTTGGTCAGCTTCCAGATCGTAGGGCTGTTCTTGACGAAGGCTTTCAGGCGCGCGCCCTGCCGCAGGACAAACACCAGCGCGCGGCCTTTTGCCGTCAGCGGAATCAGGACCTCGAAATGCCGGGTCTCGATATCGCACCACAGCCGCTTGTAGGGTTCGTCGCCGACCGAGAAATCATAGACATCGAACCCCTTCTCGCAGGCTTCCTCGATGTTGTCGAAGAACAGGAAGTCGCCGGGGCTGGCATGGGCGAGGTCGTCGTCGGCAATCGCTCCGAATTCGCAGATCAGGCGTTTTCCCGAGCGGCTCGATCCGGTGACAGCGCGAAGCTTGCCGGCGACTTCGAGCCCATGCAGCACGAAGGACGGCGTGTCGTCGGAGAGCGCTTCGACGAACAAGGCGCGGAAGAAAGCACGAACCTGTGGCTCGCCGAAGACGTTGGCGATGCCCATCTTGCGGAAGCGGAACTCCTTCATCTCGAAAAACGCATCGAGCAGCCTGTTCACCTCGTCCGCCGTCCGGGCCTCGATGCGGCGGTGGCTGCCGACGGCCCCAAACTTGCGCGCCTGCGAGCGGTGCCTCTTGCGCCTGCGCTTGCCGCTGGCGCGGGAGAGCAGGGCATCAAAACCTCCCGCCAGGTCGACGGCCAGCGACAGGTTGGGGCTGGGAAAATGCGGGAGGGACAGAAGCGGATTGGCAACGCGGTCGAGATCGGGCAGCAGCCGTTCCAGCGCGACGAGGTCGATGTCCGGCCGCGCCCTGGCGATCGCCGCCAGCATCGAGCGGATCGCCGCGCCATCCGCCCTGGCCAGCCAGGACGGGTCGGCGGCGGCGAAATTGCCGTTGGCATGGCGGCCGCCCATGAAACGGGCGACGCGTAACGGACCGCGGCTGGTGACTTCCAGCGCCAACCAAAAAACCGGCCGGCCGTCAGCGCTCAGCCTCGCCAAGACGGTGTCCGCTTCGGCATGTCTGGCCCAGTTCAGGATCCAGGCCGGGCTCTGCGCCGGCGCGAACAGCGCTGAACCGCAGAACTCGGCATAGGCCGCAAGTGCCGCACCGTCGGCGACCGACACCGACAGGCCGCCATGATCCGCAGGTACCGCGCGCGGCGCCGCCTGCATGGCCTCGAGCCGATTGCCGTCAAATGACGCGGTGGCGTCAACCATACCTCAATCCTTTAGGGCGTATTCACCGCGATTGGGGGCGCACATAGGCGCATTCCGTGCTTGGATGAGCCTAGGCGCAAAAGGTGAATGAATGATCGACGGGGGCGAGGCAATCCGGAAACTGGCGCTCAACGTCGTGCGCTATACCGGTCTTGCCCCGCTGGCCAAGCCGTTCGTCGGCGGCATCGGCGCCATCCTGATGCTGCACCGGGTCACCGCCACGCCGGAAAAGCCTGATAGCGTCAACCGGCATCTCAACATCGCGCCTGAGTTCCTCGACGCTGTCATCGCCGACATGAAGGCGCACGGCTATGCATTCGTCACCCTGGACGAGGCGATCGAGCGCATCAAGGCCGGCGGCAAGGGTGGCCAGTTCGCGGCGATCACCGCCGACGACGCCTATCGCGACAACAAGACCGAGGCGCTGCCGGTGCTGGAAAAGCACGGCGCGCCAATCACCATCTATGTCGCGCCGGGGCTGATAAACGGCGCCGCCGATCTATGGTGGGAGGTGGTCGAGGACATCGTCAGCGCGCGCAACCGGCTGGTTTTGACGACACCGAACGGTCCGGTGACGATCGACTGCTCGACCCCGGGCAAGAAAATCCAGGCCTTTGCGCGCCTGCACGATTATCTGACGCTGGAGGTCCGCGAGGAGGACCAGCGCGCGGTGCTGCGCGAATTGGCGCGGTCGAACGGTATCGAGTTGGGCGCGCGCCAGAGCATGTTGATGAACTGGGACGAGATCCGCGCCATGGCAGGGCATCCGCTGGTGACGATCGGCGCGCACACCGTCAATCATCGCAATCTGAAGCGGCTTTCCGAAGCCGATGCTCGGCACGAGGTCGATGACGTCAGGGGCATATTGCAGGCCGAGCTTGGCAAGGCGCCGCGCCATTTCGCCTATCCCTATGGCTATGCCAGCGCCGTTGGTGACCGCGAAGTCGGCTTTGCCCGCGACGCCGGCTATGTCTCGGCGGTGACGACACGCCACGGCGTGCTGCGCGCCGAACATGCCGGTTTCCTGCACGCGCTGCCGCGTATTTCGGTCAACGGTCGCTATCAGAGCGTTGCCCATATCCGCACGATGCTGTCGGGCGTGACGACGCCGCTGGCCAACGCCGGAAAGATGCTCGTCACCATCTAGTGGTGAGACACTCCGGTGGACCGCAAGAACAGAGCCCTGAGGGCCATCCCTGATGCGCGCCTTCGTCGCCTCCGGGTTCTCAAGCCTGCACTCGGAAAGCCCCGGACGCACATCCGACGATCGTCCCTTGCATGTGCCGCTCGGTTTCTCCCACACGAGGTCCTGACCCAGGTCGGACTCCGGAGCCGGAAGTTCGCGATAGGCGTCGAAATTCTGCTTGAAGACGCTACTGTCGACCACGACCAGGGCGTATTGCATTGCGGCTATTTCCCGAGGACTTCCAGCGTGTCAGCGACGAAGCTCCAGCCGTCCGGCGTGACCACGAATTCCTGCGCGCTCTCGTCGACGGTCAGGTAGCCCTTCTTGACGAGCGCACCCGCGACCAAGACGTCGGGCCGGAAATAGGTCCCGTGCATCTCGATGCCGCGCAGCGGGATGCGTCCGCCGGAGAAGACGAGGTAATGGCGCGGGCAGCCGATGTGATGGGTTTCGGTAGCCGGCACCGGCGCCAAGCCAACACGTGGATGGCCGGCATCCGAAACCCATCACATAGGCTGCCATCGGGTTGCTCCTGGCAGAACGCACACTTTCTCCCCCGTTGCGGGCGGTTTCGAGATCGATCGTGGCTGGGATGCTTTGTGCCGACGGTTCGACGGGTCGTATCGTCCGGAAGAGACCGGAGTGCATCTAAAGCTAGTCTGGCCGACCGAACCACCGCACGATTTCATAGGCAGGCATTGGGCGGCGAAAACCCTTCAGCGTCAGATCGCCAACAAGAACGGATTCGACCAGCGCCTCGACAGCGCCGAGGACCCGTTGGCTAACGAGAATCTGGCGGGACTTGGCGGCCTCGCACAATCGGGCGGCATGGTTCGACACGGTGCCAATGACGGCATAGTCCGAGCGCCGATCAAAACCAATGCGCCCGATGGTTGCGTGGCCCCTAGCAATGCCGATCCCAAAGCCAAGCAAATAGTCCCGCTTGCGCCATCGTTCTGAGTGCCCGTCAATCGCGTCGCGCATCGCAGCCGCCATTGAGACAGCTCTCTCGCTGTGGTCGGCGCATGGCAGTGGATCGTTGAAAACCACGACGATACCGTCGCCCACGAACCTCTCGAGAGTCCCCTCGTGGCGGACAATTTGTTCACCAAGACAGGAATGATACTCGGCAAGAACTGTCATGACTTCTTCGGGTTCGGCGGTCTCCGCGAAGGCTGTAAAGCCGCGCAAATCGCAAAAGACAACGGTCACCTCGCGACGGTGGCTCTGCAAGAGCGCATCTCCATTGCCCGCCGCAACGATGAGGTCGGCGACCTGCTCGGGCAGGAACCGCCTAAGCCGCGCCATTCGCTCGAGCTCCGTCACCTGCTCAGCCACGGTTTGCTCGAGCGAGCGATTCCAGTCGGAAAGCTGCGCGGCTTGGTCCTCAAGGCGTTTGGCTTGGCTCGCGACAGTGTCGTGAAGCGCCTTCTGGCGCAGCATCGAGCGCACCCGTGCTAACAGCGCCCTGTGCTCGAAGGGCTTAGTCAGGTAGTCGTCGCCACCGGCGTCCAGCCCCTCGACCACGTCGCGCGTGTCGGCTTTCGCGGTGACCAGAATAACGGGGATCGATCGCAGCGAATGATCGTGCTTGAGCATGCGTACCACACCGATGCCGTCGAGCTTCGGCATCATGATGTCAAGCAGGATCAGATCCGGCGTGAGTTCGCGGGCTTTCGCAAGCCCCTCTTCACCATCGGCGGCGGTTGCAACTTCGTAGCCATTCGCCTCGAGGCGCATGCGCAGGATCTCGAGGTTTTCCGGAGTATCGTCGACCGCGAGAATGCGAGGCGGATCGTGCACGGCGCTGCCTCCCTCAAGAAAGGAACCCGCGAATCTCGGAAAGCAACTGACGCGGACTGAATGGCTTGGCAATGTAACCATCGCACCCAGCAGCAAGGGCCTTCGCCTCGTCGCCCGACAACGCATAGGAGGTGACGGCGATAATCGGAATGTGCCGGAGCGCCGGGTCGGCCTTGATGCGGCGAGCCGCTTCGTACCCGTCAATCACAGGGAGCTGAATGTCCATAAGGATCAGGTCTGGCTTGTGCACTCCGGCTGCAGCGATGCCGGCGGCGCCGTCCGCCGCTTCGATCAGTTCGTATTCGGTGGTGGCAATGAGATCGCGGATGATCTGGCGGTTGTCCTCGGTGTCTTCCACCATCAGGATTCGTTTGCTCATGCGGCCCTCACGTCCTCATTCACCCGGATTGGTACCTTCAGACGGAATGTCGACCCCGACCCAATCACGGACTCGACGTCTATGGTTCCGCCATGCATTTCGACGATGCGCTTCGAGATCGCCAGGCCAAGACCCGTACCGCCCTTCTGCCTGGTACTGCTGTTGTCGACCTGCTGGAATTCTTCGAAGATGAGAGCCTGGTCCTTGGACGCGATGCCGGGACCGGTGTCTCGGACGGTCATCTCGAAGTGCCCGTCAACCGCATCGGCAAGAATGTCGACCGCGCCCGTTTCGGTGAACTTGACGGCATTGCCTGCAAGATTGAGCAGGACCTGCGTCAAACGGCGTTCGTCCCCGCGGCCGATTGGAAGGTTCTCGGCAACAGTCGTTGAAAGCTCAAGACCCTTCGCTCGTGCCAGCGGCTCTACAGCCGTAAAGGTCGATCGAACAATCTGCGCGACGGAGTAGTCCTCAATCGCCAGCGTGAGCTGGCCGGCTTCGATCTTGGAAAGGTCGAGTACGTCGTTGATGAGCCCGAGGAGGTGACGGCCGTTTGCCTGCACGCGCGCGACGGTCGTCTTTGCCTTGTCGGGGAGTTCGCCGTAGATGCCGTCGACCAGCAGTTCTGTGAAGCCCAAGACCGAATTGAGCGGTGTCCTGAGCTCGTGGCTCATATTCGCGAGGAACTGGGACTTGTGGCGGCTGGCTGCCTCCAGCTCCCGGCCTTTCTCCTCGATCTCGCGGAACAGCTTGGCATTCTGGATCGCGAGCACCGATTGGGCTGCGAAGGTCTCCAGCAGGTGGACAACTTGCTCATCGAAGGCACCTGGCTTGTGGCGCCTGACGACCAGTGCACCGACGATCTTGTTGGGCCTCAGCAGCGGAACGATCAGGATACCGCGATATCCGGCGTCGACGATCGTCTTTCTTACAAGGAAGGATGAGGTCTCCTCGCTGAGGTCGGGAAACTGCACCGGCATGCAGCGCCCGGGCGCGTCGCCGATCCCCATGTCGGGCAGCCCGATCGTCTGGTGCGAGACTGCGGCGATAAGCTCATCGCTCATACCGAAGTTTGCGCGCGGACGGAATTGCTGCCGCGTGCTGCTGAACACGTAGATGGTGCCAGCATCCGTTGCCGACAACTGGACCGCCTTGGCAACGATCGTCTTCAGCACCGTGTCGAGATCCAGCGTCGAATTGACCGCCTTGCTCACCTCACCAAGAGCCTCGAGCTCACCAACAGACGCGGCAAGCTCGCGAGTCCGTGACTGCACCGCCTCGAAGAGCCGCGCATTCTCGATGGCGATCACGGCCTGGTCGGCGAATGTCTCGACGAGGGCGATCTCCTTGGGATTGAAAGGTTGCGGCTCAACCCTCGTCATGACGAATACGCCAACGAGATCACCTTCCCGCAACAGCGGGGCAGCGAGGACGGTGCGGAAGCCGCCTGCCTCGGCGATCAAGGCAACGCGGTAGTCCGGATCAGCGGTCACGTCTTCGATTTGGACGATCCGCCGTTCTTCGATTACGCGCCCTACGGCGGAGCCTCGGCCTGCGGCAAGGGCCGGAGTTGGATTGGCGTCCACATAAGCACGGAAACTGGGCGGGTAGCCATGCGCCGACACATAGCGGAATACGCCATCCAGCGACTGCACGATACCACCCTTGTCGGCACGGCAGAGCCTGACAGCCGATTCCACCAACGTATCGAGCACGACCTGCAGATCGAAGGTAGAGCGGCTGATGACCTTCAGAACGTCTGCGGTGGCTGTCTGCTGCTGAAGGGCTTCGTCGAGCTGCTGGGTGCGCGTCTCAATCTCCTGATACAGGCGCCCCAGACGGTCGGAAGTCTGGTTGACGTTAGCGGCGAGTACTCCAAGTTCGTCGCGATTGGCGACGGCAACCTGTTGGGCGAAGTCGCCGGCCGCTATCTGGCTGAGACGCGTCTCGATCTTCTTGACCGGTTCGATCAACGACCAGGAGATAATGTAGCCGAGCCCCAACGCCAGCAGGATACTGCCCACCGCGAACGAGACCACGATCAGTCTGGACGTGCCGTACGCACCCTCGGTCATTTCGATGGCCGCCACCATGTCGGCTTCGGCCATGTTGACCAGCTGGTTTGTCAGCCGCTCTAGGCTATCAGCCGACGGTATGATTTCATCAAGCTGAACCTTGCGCGCCTCCTCAGTGCGGCCGGCGCGGACGAGCTCTGCCACGTGCGTCACCCCGGCCGTCAGCCGCTCGTACTCTTGCCTGACCTGGCCAAGCACTTCCACCTCGGCTTTGGCGACGAACTCCATGCGGTCGAGGTCGTAGCCAAACTGATTGAGCTGGCGCAGCGCCGCATCCAGCATCCTGTCGTCCTGAAGCAACAGGGCGGTGGAGATGCCGTAGAGCTGGGTGGTCGTATCGTGCTGTACCTGGCGGTAGGCCGCGATCCTGCGCTGCAGCTTGATCAGCTCGTTGGTCTGATCGTTCACCCCACTCAGCACCTGCAACCCGACGGCCCCGAGCACGATCAGCAGGCCGACGATCGACAGGAACGCGATCAAGAGCTTGGTCTGGACGCGCGCCGGCAGCCGGGCAACCCAGCCAACGAGCCGGTTCGTTATGCTATTTGGATTCGTCCAAGAGGCTGAGAAGGTCATCCCGGAACTCCTCCAGGTCGAACCGGACACCAAGATACTGTACTCGCAAGATGCCACCGGGGTCCACGAGCGACGTCAACAAGGTATGGTCGATATCTCCGTTCGCCGCCTTCTTCGCGATGACCCCGTATTTCCGTCCCACCTCATGGACGACCGCCGGATCACCGGTAAGAAACGACCAGCCCTTCAGGGCGGCGCCAAAACCCTGCGCATATTCCTTCAGGACATCGGGCGTATCGCGCTCCGGGTCGACGGTGATCGAAACGAAGGCGATTTTGGGTCCGAATGCACTACCCAACTTTTCCTGCACGCTGGCCATATGGGCGGTCAGCATGGGGCAGACATCGGTACAGTACGTATAGATGAATGAGACGGCGACCACCTTGCCGCGAAAGTCGTGCAGCGACACTCGCACACCGTCCTGCGATACCAAGGTAAAGTCCGGCGCCTGTCCGATCGTCGGCAGGCGCTCGTCGTGCGGCGCGTCGTGCGCGTGTGCCGGCCCGGCCATCAGCACCAGCAGCAAGATGCGCGCCGGCCACTCGCTCACGTTTTCATCTCGCGCTTGACCTCGTTGAAAAGGCGCCAATCCGTGCCGTTCGCGATGATCTCGTTTGGGCTCGATTTGACAATCCCGGCCTCATGCAGCCGCAGCGAGAAGAACCTCATCGTGTCCTCGGGATCGAAGTCGCGCCAATTAGAGTATGGGAGCTCGCGGAGCGACTGCACGGCGTAGTCGTATTGTTCGGTGTGTCCGCCATCCACCAGGAGGCGTGCCACCCGTTCCGGTTCGGCCGCGCAGATGTCGGCCGATTTGATGATGGCCCGGATGACGCGCTTGGTGGCAGCTGGATTTTTCTCGGCATAGGCGGCATTGACCGCCAGCATGCAGCAGTAACATTGCGACCACGGCCGGTCCTTGGAACTGTCGAGGATGACGTGACCGACTTTGCGAGCGCGGAGGTCTTGAGCCTCAGGCGGAAAAGCCAGGAAGGCGTCGACCTTGCCTTCGGCGAAGAGCTCCGCCGGCTTTGCTTCGCCGACGATCCATTCGATGTCGCGTTGCGGATCGAGGCCGACATAGGTCGCCATCGCACTGACGAAGATATGCGGATCCGACGACAGATTGCCGCCGACGCCGACTTTGCGGCCCTTGAGATCCGCGATGCTCTTGATGTCCTCCCGTCCGAACAACTCGTAGCAGCCGACATGTACTCCGGAGATCACCTTGATCGGGGCGCCAGTGTCGACCGGAATGATTAGGGCCGTGGCAAAGTCTATGCCGAAATCGATGTCGCCGCGCGCCAGCATCTCGGTCTGGGCGATGCCGGCCTCGGCGGCCACGAAGCCGAAATCCGAGAACCCCTCTGCGCGGATCAGATCCTCGGCGACGTACTGCGGAGCGATGCAGATACCAGGCGCCGCCGCAAAGCGGGCGACCGTGGTTTCAGGTGCCGCTTCGGCGGCGGTCGCGTTGCGGCCCCTTGCAAGGCCCGCACCTGCGAGCGCGGACAGGCCTGTGAGGAAACGACGACGGTTCTGGACAATCTGCACGAGTTTCTCCTTCCCTTGAAAAAGGCACCGCGTGTCGGCGATAGTTCTACGTCTTCAGCTCACGCTTGAGCTCGGCGGTTCCGGATGATCTGCATTAGCCTCTCCTTCCCTGATGGGGCACGGCGTGTCGGCGATCGCCTACGTCTTCAACTCCTGCTTTAGTTGATCGAGAAAGCGCCAATCCGTTCCGGTGGCGATTATCTCTTGCGGGCTCGACTTGATCATGCCCGTTTCGTACATGCGCAGCGCGTAGAAGCGCATCGAGGCTTCGGCATCGAAATCCCGCCATCTGTCGTACCGGATGTCGGCAAGCGTTTGCAGCGCGAGTTCGTAGCTGGGGACGAAACCTCGATCGACCATCTGCCCTGCAGTCCATGACGGATCTGAGACACAGAGGTCGGCGCCCTTGAGAATGGCCCTGAGCACGCGCTTCGTCGCCACCGGATACCTGTCGACATAATCCGCAGTCGCGGAAATCATGCAGCAGAAATGCTGCGACCAGGGCGGGTCGGTGGTCGAGTTGAGGATCGTGTGGCCTACTTTCCTGGAGCGAAGTTCCTGCGTGCGGGGCGGTTGGCCGAGCACTGCATCGTACTTTCCTTCGACGAAGCCTTCCGCAAAATTGTGCTCTTCGATGACCCATTCGATGTCGTTGACGGGATCGAGCCCAACATAGGCGGCCATCAGAGAAACCAACACGTATTGCGGCGAATCAAGCGTAAAGACCCCAACCCGCTTTCCCCGCAGGTCCGAGATGCCTTTGACGCTGTCGTTGGCGATCAGTTCGAGGCACCCGGAGTGCAGTCCGCTTAGTACCCTGATCGGCACTCCTGCATCGATCGACGCCAGATGAATCGGCACGTAGTTCACACTGAAATCCGTCTCGCCGTTTGCGATCCACGCCGAATGATCAACCTTCTTGTCACCTTGCACGTAGCGGAGATCGGTGAACCCCTCGGCGCGCAGCATCTCTCCGGCGAGGTACAGGCCCGCCCAGCAATAGGCGCCGCCGATGTACCGCGGCAGGCGGACCGAGGTGGTCTCCGGCAGCGGCTCAGCCCAGGCGGGTGTCGAGGTGCCGATAAGGCCCGCGGCGCTGGCGGCCGCAGCGCCGGCTAGGAAACGGCGGCGGTTCTGGATGAACTGCATGTCTACGTCTCCCCTTGAGACAAATGGGATCAGGTTTTCAGCTCACGCTTCAACTCTTCGAGGAAGCGCCAGTCCGTTCCGTCGGCGATGATCTGTTGCGGGCTCGATTTGATCATGCCCGTCTCTTGCATGCGCAGTGTGTAGAACCGCAGGGAGTCTTCAGGATCGAAGTTTCGCCAGCGGTCGTACCGGATATCCTTTAGCGTTTGCAGCGCGTAGTCATACGACGGGACGAAATCGCGATGGACCATCTGCCGGGCCACCCACTGCGGATCCGACACGCAGAGGTCGGCAGCCTTGAGGATGGATCGCAAGACCCGTTTGGTCGCCACCGGGTGCCTGTTCACGTAGTCCGTCGTCGCGGAGATCATGCAGCAGAAATACTGTGACCATGGGCGGTCGACGGCATTGTTGAGGATCGTATGGCCGATCATCTTGGCGCGCAGCTCCTGCGGCTGGGGCGGCGTGCCGAGGAATGCATCGATCTTTCCTTGGACGAAGAGCTCCGTCGGGGTGGCGTCTTCCGTAAGGACCCATTGGATATCGTTCACGGGATCGAGCCCGACATAAGCGGACATGAGAGTCAGCCACACGTGTCGCGAGTTATTGAAACCATCCACGCCCACCCTCTTGCCCCGCAGATCCGCGACGCTGCGGATGCTCTCCTTGGCGATCAGTTCGAGGCATCCCGAGTGCAACCCGGTTAGCACCTTGATCGGCACGCCGGCATCGATCGACGCGATCTGGTTCGGTGGAAAGTTCACAGAGAAATCGGTCTCACCGCGTGCGATCCATTCCGATTGGTCGACGCTTCTGTCGGCTTCGACGTAGCGAACGTCGGTGAAACCATCTGCGCGCATCAGTTCTCCGGCGATGTACGCGCCTGCCCAACAGTAGGAACCACCAACCCACCGCGGCAGACGAACCGTGGTCGTTTCCAGCGGCGGTTCCGCGTGGAGTGACTCGGGAAGGCCGACGATACCGGCAGCGCCTGTCATTGCAGCGCCGGCCAGGAATCGGCGGCGGGTTTGCATGATCTGAATCGGAACGCTCCTCTCTTCCGAACTGCAAAAAGGCAATTCTGGCCGAAACCGAGCAAAAGAGGTTTCGGCAGAGGCAGGTGGTCTCGTGAGCGCGACGAGTAGTTGTGGATCTAGCGCGCTCAGTCCGATGCGGGAGTCTTGCGCTCTCAGTCGTCGGCTCATCCATTAGCAATCGACGATATGCCACGATACGCCCAATTTGCGTTGGTTGCGAGCGCAAAACTTACTCCGCCAAAGGTCCTGCCACCGTCTCGCGGCCAGGAGACCGTTTGCGCGGTTGCGAATGCCACTTCGAGTTTACCGCGCGGCCGGATCGAGTCATCGACGTTGAGTCCCAAGAGACTTGCCGCCATCTGGGAAGATGCGTTTCGATCTTAAGCTCAAGTCCGTTGGCCAATGGGACGATCTGGGCCATTTGCGCCTGCGCGCCTCGTCCGTATGTACCGCGCGGGACAAGGTATACCACATGCGTCACTTCGTCTGTGAACCGGTCGTAGTCCTGTCGGACTTGCCCGAATAGTTCCGCATCTTGCGTAGCGACGAACTCCATGCGGTCAAGGTCGTACCCAAACCGGCTGAGCTGGCGGAGGGCCGTGTTCAGCACCCTGTCGTCCTGAAGCAAAAGCGCGGTCGCGATGCTGTAGAGCTGGTTTGTCGTGTCGTGCCGAATCTGGCGATAAGCTGCGATCTTGCGCTACAGCCTGGTCAGCTTCATTTGTTTGATTATTGACCCCGCTCAGCACACGACGAACGGTTTCTGATGATTGCGCCAGCGCCCAATCGCATTCTTGTCGATCGTCGGCCTTCTGATCGCACTTGGGGCCGTCAGCCTGCAGGCGCCGCGTCATGTGAATGCGCCAGCCAAGCAATGAGCAGGGCCAATAACAAGACGCGTGCCGGCCACATATTCATGTCTTCAACTCGCGCTTGAGCTCATTGAGGAAGCGCCAATCCGTGGCCTTGGCGATGATCTCCTGGGGACTCGCGGCGATAGCGCCGGCCTCGCGCAGGCGCAGTGCATAGAAGCGCACCGTGTCTTCCGCGTCATAGTCCCGCCACCGCTTGTAGGGGACCTCGCCAAGGGCTTGGAGCGCATAGTCATAATTAGCGGTGAATTTTCCCTCGACGAGACGGCGCGCGACCATGGCGGGGTCGGCCACGCACAGATCGGCTGCCTTGAGAATGGCACGCATCACCCGCTTCGACGCGACGGGATTGGCGGCGACGAAGCCGGGATTGCCGGCCAGCAGGCAGCAGAAATACTGCGACCACGGCCGATCGAGTGCACTGTTGAGGAGGACGCGGCCAGCCCCCTTGGCGCGCAGCTCCTGCGGCTCCGGCGGAAAGCCGAGAAAGGCATCGACATCACCACGCAGGAATAATTCCTTCGGCTTCACGTCGGGATCGCTCACCCAAACGATGTCGCGCACCGGGTCCAGCCCGACATGGGCCGCTATGCTGACGATGAATAGATGCGGACTGGATCCGAGTGCCTGGACACCGACTTTCCTGCCCCTGAGTTGGAGGATGCTGTCGATGCCTGGCTGGACGAACAGCTCGAAACAGCCCGGATGAACGCCGCCCATCAGTGTCAGCCTGTGCCCCTGATCGACGGCGACAATCGTGGGCGCGACGAAGTTCAGGCCAAAATCGATCTTGCCGCTCGCTGTGTCTGTCGCCATCACAGTGCCAGGCTGGGTCTCGACATAATCCACATGCGTGAAACCCTCGGCATACAGCAGATCCTCCGCGACAAATTGCGGTGCGAGGCAGATGCCGAAGGTCTTGCTCAGACGAATCCGGCTGGTCTCGGGCGGCGGCTCGGCGCTGGCCGGGGTCGCGGCGCCGACGAGGCCGACAGCACCGGCTGCCGAGAGGCCGGCCAGAAAGCGGCGGCGGCTTTGGATGATCTGCATCAGAACGCTCTCCGAACCGCGAAAATGAGCCTGGACCGGAATCGAGCAAAGAAATCCGGCAGAGGGTGACATCTTGTCGGCGCGCCCGAAGGCTTGTGAGCTAGAGCGCGCTAGCCAGCGATAAACATTCATACGCCTTATTTCGGCGACTGTCAGTGGCGGCTTCGAGCTGCTTCTGGACGGCCGAGCTTAGCCATCCCGGAACGACCGGATCGGATCACATCACGACAATATTCCCACCGAGCTGAGGGTCCGCTATTTAAGATCCCGGACCCAAAGCTGTCGGTCTGCAATCGTTTTTCGGAAGCCAGAGTAGTGGTTCGGCAATAACCGCATCTGGCGCCGCCGGCGCGTTCCGATCGGCGACACGGAAGGCAGAAAAATCACCCTGAGCTGCCTACGCCTCGGGTAGCAAACGTCAGGCCTTCACCGCGGCTGCAGCAAACCTCAGTTCTTCGGCCGCGGCGGCTCCAGGAGCAGCCATTTGATGATGCCCATGGCCGGCAGCACCCAGAGCATGCCGCTGAGCAGGAAGAACAGGAAATGCGCCCACGGTCCCGATTCCGCCAGTTGCGCAACCGCCACGATCGATGCGACCAGCGCATAGACGATGACCAGCGCCACCAGCAGGATTGTTCCGATCAGCTTTTTCAGGCGAATGGGCATTTCGCGATCCGGTTGATCCCTATCGCTTAGGCCCAACGGAAGAGGCACGCAACAGCCAAGAAGCGGCGCGACGGCGTGCCGCGCTGTCCGGTCTTGCCAGTTGGATTGCGATGGTTCACCAATCCGCGACTGCAACCTGCCGGGACAAGACCATGGCTGCCATATCAGCTGCCGCGCCTTTCGTGGCCCGCGACCGCGACCTGCGTAACCGGGCGCTGGTGCGCGGCTGGCTCTACTTCGTGCTCCTGGTGCTGTTTGTGCTGGTGCTGGTCGGCGGCGCCACCAGGCTCACCGAATCCGGCCTTTCGATCACCGAATGGAAGCCGATCCACGGCGTCATTCCGCCGCTCAACGACGCCGAATGGCAGGAGGAATTCCAGCGCTACCAGCAGATCCCGCAATATGCCGAGCTCAACAAGGGCATGAGCCTCGAAGCGTTCAAGTCGATCTTCTGGTGGGAATGGTTGCACCGGATCCTGGCGCGCGGTGTCGGCGTGGTTTTCGCCGTGCCGCTGGTGTTTTTCTGGGCGACGCGCCGCATCGAACGCGGTCTTGGTCCGAAATTATTGGGCATTCTTCTTCTCGGCGGCCTGCAGGGCACGATCGGCTGGTGGATGGTGGCGTCCGGGCTGGTCGACCGCGTCTCCGTCAGCCAGTACCGGCTGGCGACGCATCTGACGCTGGCGGCGCTGATCTTCACCGCGACCATGGTGGTCGCGCGGGGGTTGGCCCCGCATTCCGAGCCCGCGGCCGACCGCTCGACCCAGCGTCTGGCCGGCCTTCTGGTGCTGCTGGCGCTGATCCAGATCTATCTCGGCGGGCTGGTCGCTGGGCTCGATGCCGGCCTGAGCTACAACACCTGGCCGCTGATGGACGGCAAGCTCATCCCCGGCGACCTGTTGATCCTCGAGCCGGCATGGCGCAACTTCTTCGAGAGCCCGAAGACGGTGCAGTTCATCCACCGGCTCGGCGCCTACGCGATATCAGTCGCAGCACTTTGGCACATGATCGCGACGCACCGGAGCCAGCCCGGCACCACCCATGCGCGCCGCGCGACGCTGCTGTTTCTGCTGGTGCTGCTGCAGGCCCTGATCGGCATCGGGACGCTGCTGATGCAGGTGCCGCTGCACATGGCGCTGACGCATCAGGCTTTCGCGCTTGTCCTGCTGGGCTTTGCCGCAGCGCATTGGCGCGGCACCAAGGGCGCCTATCCCATGCCCAACCAGATCGCCGTCAGAGGCTGAGCCGCACCGTCCTGATCGCCGTGGCAATGGACAATTCGCGGCTTTCCTCGACCGCATTGCCGTCTTCATGATGCCATGACGCCGACAGGCAGCCATAGGCGATGGCGTGATCCAGAATGGCTGGCGGCGTCTGGCCGAGCGTTCTGGCGAAAATCTCGGCCATGTCGGTAATCCGCCGGGGATCACGGCAAAGGTCGTCGCGGCCGAGCGGATTGTAGAACATGTTCGCCGCATCGAAGCCGGGATCGCCGAGAACGCCCTTCGGGTCGATCGCCAGCCAGCCGCGCGCTCCCAGCATGATGTTGTCGTGATGCAGGTCGCCATGCAGCGGCAGCACGTCGACAGGATCGGCCAACAGCCGTTCCGCGGTCGCAGCCGCTTCGACGTAGAGGCTCTTTTCGCCGGCGTCGCGATCGATCCTCGCCTTGTTGAACAGGCTGGAAAACCGTACCCGCAGCGGCTGAAGATCTGGTGGGGCAGGGTGGTCGGATGGCGAGAACAGTCTTGCCGTCAACTCGGCCGTGATTGCTGTAGCGGCATTGTCGCCCTGCTCGGCGAGAACCTGTGACAGCAAGGTTTTGCCGGCATATTCGAGCAGCATGCAGTGGCCGTCGCGGCCGAGCAGCCGCACCGCGCCTTCGCCGCGCCGCCAGGCGAGGAAATGGGCGCCGCGCAACTCGTCTTCGACGTCGTCGAAGGCTTTGAGGGCCTTGACGATCGCCGGCGAGCCGTCCTCGCGAACAACCTTCCAGATGCGGCTGCTGAACGTCTCGGCAATCAGTTCTGGCGCGCTGACCTTCCAGCGGCCTGGGATGCCGGAGCGTCCATTCAGTGCTTGAGGCCGAGCATCAGATCCATGTTCTGCACGGCAGCACCCGAGGCGCCCTTGCCGAGATTGTCGTAGACGGCGAACAGCAGCGCCTGGGCCCTGTCGTCGTTGGCGAAGACATGGAGCATCATCCGGTTGGTGCCATTGTAGGTTTCCGGATCGATATCCGGCACGCGCTCCAGATGGGAATAGGGCGCCACCTCGACCACGCCGCCATCGATGGCGGCGAAATGGTCGGCGATCGCCGCATGAAGCTCGGCGCCGGTCGGCACATAGTCGAGGCCGCCGAGCTGCAGCGGCACCACGGTGATCATGCCTTGCGCGAAATTGCCGACCGCCGGCTGCATGATCGGGTCATGCGACAGCTTCGCATAGGTCCTGAGCTCCGGCACATGCTTGTGCTGCAGGGTCAGCCCGTAGGGCAGGAATTCCGAGGCATCCTCGCCCTTGGCGACATAGTCCTCGATCATCGGCCGGCCGCCGCCCGAATAGCCGGTAATGCCGTTGACGGTGACCGGAAAATCCGCCGGCAACAGCCTGGCCGCCACCAGCGGCCTCAGTGTCGCGATCGGGCCTTGCGGCCAGCAGCCTGGATTGGTGACGCGCTTCGCCGAAGCGATCTTGCCCGCCTGAGCCTTGTCCATTTCGGCAAAACCATATTCCCAACCCTCTGCCACGCGATGCGCGGTCGAGGCGTCGATAACCCTTGTCGTGTCGTTGCTGATCAGCGAGACGCTTTCTTTCGCGGCTGCGTCCGGCAGGCACAGGATCGCGACATCGGCGGCGTTGAGGAACTCGGCTCTGGCTGCCGGTTCCTTGCGGCGCTCGGTCGGAATCGAGATGATCTCCAGGTCGCCGCGCTCGGCAAGCAGCGCCCTGATCTGGAGACCGGTCGTGCCGTGCTCGCCGTCGATGAAGATTTTCGGTTTCATTTGCCTGCCTGAATTCCCTGATAGTTCGAAATTATATGCCACTTGCCTGGTTCAATCCGGCAACAATGTGATTGCCGTTGTTCAGCTCTTCGAGCCGGGCCTTTCGTTCCGCCAGCAGCCCGAGATAGTGCATGGCCACCGTCGACCCGGCAATTGCCGTTATATCGGCGTGATCATAGGCCGGCGCAACCTCCACGACATCGGCGCCGACGATGTCGAGCTGATTGATCTGGCGCAGCACCGACAGGATTTTTGCCGAGGACGGCCCGCCGGCGACCGGTGTGCCGGTGCCGGGGGCGAAGGCCGGGTCGAGGCAATCGATGTCGAAGGTGACGTAGGCCTTCTTGCCGCCGGTGCGGTCGACGATGGAATAGGCGATATCGGACGCGCGCATGTCCTCGATTTCGTGGCCGTACAGGATCTTGATGCCGAAGGTGTCGGGCGCATGGGTGCGGATGCCGATCTGGATCGAACGGTCGGGATCGATAATTCCCTCCTTGACCGCACGGCCGACGAAGGAGCCGTGATCGATGCGCTTGCCGTCGTCCGGCCAGGTGTCCTGGTGGGCGTCGAACTGCACCAGGGCCAGCGGACCGTGGATGGCGGCATGCGCCTTGAGCAGCGGCCAGGTGACGAAATGATCGCCGCCGAGCGATAGCAGGAAGGCGCCGGATTTCAGGATCTTTGCCGCCTCGCGCTCGATCGTCCCCGGCGTCTTCTGGTGGTTGCCGCTGTCAAGCAGGCAATCGCCATAGTCGACCACGGCGAGATGTTCGAACAGATCGCGCGAGAACGGGTATTGCGGGTCGTTGTCGAGGATGGTCGAAGCGCGGCGAATCGCCTGCGGTCCGAAACGCGCGCCCGGCCGGTTGGTGACGGCGGCGTCGAAGGGGATGCCCCACACCACCGCGTCCGCGCCCTTCACGTCCTTCGAGTATTTGCGTCGCATGAACGACAGCGCGCCGGCATAGGTCGGCTCGAAGGACGCACCCGTCCTTGCCCGGGCGGTGAAGGCGTGGTCGATGTTGGTGTTCGGCATGAAGCGATCTCCTGTGCGTCGAGCGCCACCTTATTGGACATAATTCCAGGAAATGCGACCCCTTCCGAGGGCCATGGCCGTTCGAGCTCGGTCACAACTTCTTGCTTGCCAGGTGAGCCCGCATGGCAACCCGGAATTTGCGTAGATATGCATGAATACAACCGAAAGTAGCCACCCGTCCTTGCGCGGGATGGTTGTCAGCCGGGGAACGCAGCAGATTTCAGCACGCCAAGCTGGCCACCGACCACCAGGACGGCGGCATCGATCTCGGCAAGTCGAGATTGAAGAACGGCCGCTTCAGCCGGCATTGACCTGACTTTCCGGCATTTGCGAAGCCGGCTTCGTTCACTGGGCTGTCACGCGCGTCGCTTATCCGGGTTTGCATCCGGTAGGAGCGATTCTCATGCGAACGACCTGGCTGAAACTTGTGCTTGCCGCCTCCTCGGTGCTGTTCACTGGCTCGGCATTGGCTGGCGAAACACGCGCCAGGCAGATTCTCGACCGTTTCGAACACGCCAACCAGTGGCGCGACCATGTCATGGTGGCGGCACACCGCGCCGGCAGCCTGCAGGCCCGCAAGACGCTGTTTGCGGAGAACTCGATCGCCGCCCTCGAGGCATCGATCGCGCTTGGCGCCGAAATCGTCGAGGTCGATGTCAGGCGCTCGAAGGACGGCCAGTTCGTCGTCATGCATGACAGCTGGCTCGACCGCACGACGAACTGCACGGGCGAGGTGGTCAAGCGCACGCTGGCCGAACTCAAAACCTGCAGGCTGGTGATCGAGGGCACCGGCGCCGTCACCGACGAGCCGGTTTCGACGCTGCGCGAGATGCTGATGGCGACCAGGGACAGGATCCTCGTCAACATCGACAACAAGCTCGACGTCGACAGCCTGGCCGGCATGATCGCGGTGGCGCGTGACCTTGGCATGGCCGAACAGGTGATCGTCAAGGAGAACCTGTGGAACCCGGCCAGGATCACCGCTGTCAAGGCCGCCATGGGCGCGATCGGCAGCGGTTTCCAGTTCATGCCGATCATTGCCGACGACGCGGTTCGCGACGCCGGTTTCGCCGAGAAAGTCAGCGGCGCCTTTTCGCCGCGCGCGGTCGAGATGATCAACTGGCGGGACGGCGCGGAGACGCTGACCGAGACCGGCGGTCCGCTGTTCAGCCCGCGCATGCGCGCCGCGGCGATAAGGGGCGACTGGCACATCTGGGCCAATACCTACGCCATCGTCAACAAGCCGGGCGGCTTCCTTGCCGGCGGTCGCGGCGATGAACTGGCGGTGTTCGCCAGCCTGCCGCGCGAGACCTACGGCTTCTGGGCCGAGCGCGGCGCCACCATCATCCAGACCGACGAGCCGAAAGCGGCGATCGACTGGCTGGCGGCAAACGGCTACCGCGTGCCTTATTCGGATGAGGCGCGGCCGGCGGAGCCGGCGAATACAGCGAGCATCAACTAGTTCCTCTGCACCGTGGATTTGGTTCTTTGACCGGCGGTCGCGCTGCCGGCCGGCCTGCAGCCAACATCTCTGACGCTGGGGATTAGCCACAGGCCACCATGCCTTCGTCATCCCAGGGCGGAGCAAGGAGCGAAGCGACGCGCTGCAGACCCTGGGATCCATTCCGTGACATCCGCCGAAGAATGCAGCGGCTCAGAATAAAAGCGCTCTGTTGCGATCCTTCGCGCCCCCCTCTGCCCTGCCGGGCATCTCCCCCACTTGGGGGGAGATTGGCCTTCATCACTGATTTCGCCAACCACCAACCTTGCAAAAAGGGCGCTGTCCGCGAAGCTGCCAATCTCCCCCCAAGTGGGGGAGATGCCCGGCAGGGCAGAGGGGGGCGCTGTCCCGCCAGCCTGTCGATCATGGCGAGATTGGCTCGTTGCCGCTTTCGCCAATCCTCATGCCGCCATCGCCACGCCGTCCAACTCCCTCACGGCATCCTCCGGCAGTTCAAGTTCGGCCGCGGCAAGATTCTCCCGCAAATGCGCAACGGAAGACGTGCCGGGGATGAGCAGGATATTGGGCGCGCGACCGAGCAGCCAGGCGAGCGCGACCTGCATCGGCGTGGCGCCCAGGCGCTGAGCGACGCCGGACAGGGTAGACGACTGCAGCGGGTTGAAGCCGCCGAGCGGAAAGAACGGCACATAGGCGATACCGTCGCGGGCGAGTTGGTCGATCAAGGCATCGTCGCCCCGGTGCGCCAGGTTGTATTGGTTCTGCACACAGACGATCCGGGCGATCCGTTGCGCCTCTTCGATCTGTGCCGGCGTGACATTGCTGAGCCCGATGTGACGCACCAGGCCCTGTCGCTGAAGCTCGGCCAGCACGGTGAGCGGCGCCTCGATCGACCCTTCGGCGGGGCCATGCGCGTCGAACATGATCCTGAGATTGACGACGTCAAGCACGTCGAGCCCGAGATTGCGCAGATTGTCGTGCACCGCCTCCGTCAGCGCTTCGGGCGAGAAGGCCGGGAGCCACGAGCCATCCGCGACGCGACGGGCGCCGATCTTGGTGACGATCGTCAGATTGTCGGAATAGGGCGCGAGCGCCTCGCGGATGAGTAGATTGGTGACGTGGGGGCCGTAGAAATCGCTGGTGTCTATGTGATTGACCCCAAGCGCAACAGCTTCGCGCAGCACGGCCAATGCCGCGCCATGGTCCTTGGGCGGACCAAAGACGCCGGGTCCTGCGAGCTGCATGGCGCCGTAGCCGAGCCGCTTCACGGTGCGGTCGCCGAGAGTGAACGTGCCGGAAAGGTCAATGCTGGACATGGTCTATCTCCGTTCAGGATGAGGTTGAGATAGGCGCTGTCCGATCTCACGATAATTGGGTACATTCCGCACGGGCTGTACGGAATGTCGAAAAATGAAGGTCGATCTCGGAGATCTGAACGCCTTCGTCGCCGTGGCGCGGGCCAAGGGTTTTCGCGATGGCGCCCGCGCCAGCGGCGGCAGTGCGTCGGGCTTGAGCGAGGCGGTGCGCCGCCTCGAGACGCAACTCGGTGTCAGGCTGCTCAACCGGACGACCCGCAGCGTCGTCCCGACCGAAGCGGGCGCGAGCTTGCTGGCCCGGCTCGGCCCAGCCTTGACCGAGGTGGAATCGGCCCTCGACGTTGTGAATGGCTTCCGCGACAGGCCGGCAGGCACGTTGCGCCTCAACGTGCCGGTCAGCGCGGCGCGGCTGGTGCTGCCCAGCATCGTCCCGGGGTTTCTCGCTGCCTATCCCGGCATCCGGCTGGAGGTGGTCGCCGAGGAGAGCTTTGTCGACGTCCTCGCGGCAGGCTGCGATGCCGGCATCCGTTATGACGAGCGGCTGGAGCAGGACATGATCGCGGTGCCGATCGGACCGCGCCTGCAGCGCTTTGCCACCGCCGCCAGCCCTGCCTACCTTGACCGCCATGGCCGGCCGCAACACCCGCGCGACCTGCTCGGTCACGCCTGCCTGCGCGGCCGCTTCGCCAGCGGGGCGATGCCGCCATGGGAATTCGAGCGCGACGGCGAGGTGGTGCGGGTCGATCCGACGGGGCCGCTTCTCGTGACCCTGGGCGGAGCGGCCGATCTCGCCGTCGATGCAGCCATCGCCGGTACCGGCATTGTCAGCCTGTTCGAGGATTGGCTTCGCCCTTACTTCGAGAGCGGTGCGCTCGAACCCGTCCTCGAACCTTGGTGGCAGAGCTTCCCCGGGCCGTTCCTCTATTATCCCGGCCGGCGTCTCGTGCCGGCGCCGTTGCGGGCGTTTATCGATTTCATCAGGGACAGCCGGACCTGAGGCCTGCGTCGGGCATGAACTGCGCCCGGCGCCGTCACCCCACCTGGCGTTGCGCACCGACCTCCCCATCGAGGGGAGGTAGGGCGTCGCGCTTTACACTCAGACCATCGTCCGGCGCCCGGCCGGCTTTTGCAGACCGTTCGGCGAGCGGGAAGCTGTCCCGACCTTCTACCTCCCCTTGATGGCTCTTGATGGGGAGGTCGCGCCGCAGGCGCGGGTGGGCTCGGCACCAAAAGAAAAGGCCGCCCGGAGGCGGCCTTTTCGACTGTCTGAAGCAGAAGCAGTGCTTAGCGCTTCGAGAACTGGAACGAGCGGCGGGCCTTCGCCTTGCCGTATTTCTTGCGCTCGACGACGCGGCTGTCGCGGGTCAGGAAGCCGCCCTTCTTGAGCACGCCGCGCAGCGCCGGCTCGTAATAGGTCAGCGCCTTGGAGATGCCGTGACGCACGGCACCGGCCTGGCCGGAAAGGCCGCCGCCGATGACGGTGGCGACGATGTCGTACTGGCCGGCGCGGTTGGCGGCGATGATCGGCTGGTTGAGGATCATCTGCAGGACCGGGCGCGCGAAATATTCGGCGAACACCTTGTCGTTGACGACGATCTTGCCGGAGCCGGGCTTCACCCAGACACGGGCGATGGCGTTCTTGCGCTTGCCGGTGGCATAGGCGCGGCCCGACTTGTCGAGCTTCTGGACGTGGACGGGTGCAGCCGGCTGCGTGTTGGTGTTGCCGGTGGCAGTTCCGAGTTCTGCGAGCGAGGAAAGCTCAGCCATTTTACGAAACCTTCTTGTTCTTGGCGTTCAGCTTGGCCACGTCGAGCGTGACGGGCTGCTGGGCGACATGCGGATGTTCCGTGCCTGCATAGACGCGGAGATTCTTCATCTGGCGACGGCCGAGCGGACCACGCGGGATCATGCGTTCGACGGCCTTCTCGACGACACGCTCGGGGAAACGGCCCTCGAGCAGCTGGCGCGCGGTGCGCTCCTTGATGCCGCCGGGGTGGCCAGTGTGCCAGTAATAGACCTTGTCGGTGAATTTCTTGCCGGTGAACACCACCTTGTCGGCATTGATGACGATGACGTTGTCGCCGTCGTCGACATGCGGGGTGAAGGTGGGCTTGTGTTTGCCGCGAAGATGATTGGCGATGACAGTGGCGAGACGGCCGACGACGAGACCCTCGGCGTCGATCAGCACCCACTTCTTCACCACATCCGCAGGCTTCTGCGAAAAGGTTGCCATGGATTGTTGCTTTCGGTTCGGACCTTCCCCATCGACGAACGACAAGGAAAGGCGTTTCTTGTTGCTTGGATTGACGCCGAGAGCTCGCCCGCCGCCAATAACAAAACGGCGGCCTTCGCGGGCCGCTGTTCCGTGAGGGCTTATAGGCGAGGGGGAGGTATCACGTCAAGGCTGATGAAAACCAACAGGGCGGAGAAAACAAAGTGAAAACAACGGTTTGAGATAAAGGTATTATTTTACCACATGATCAAACCGCTTCGGCGGGATTGAATAGGTTCCCGTGGCGTGCGCTACCGTGTGTCCGTCCGGTCCGGCGACGATGTCGATTTCGAACACCATCAGGCTCTTGCCAAGCTTCAGGATGCGGCAATGACCATCGATCGGTCCGGCCTCGGCCTTGCGGACAAAATTGATGGTGAGATTGGTGGTGACCGAAAGCGCGTCCGGCCCGGCATGCGAAAGCACGCAGACATAGCCGCCTATGTCGGCCAGCGTGAACAGCGACGGGCCCGACACGGTTCCGCCGGGGCGCAAATGCCGCTCGTCGGCATTCAGGCGTACCGTGCAGCCGCCCGCAAACACCTCGATCGCTTCGTAGAAGGTGAACTGGTCGTTGAGCTGCGGATAGACGGTCTCCATCAGCGCATTGACCTGCGCCGCGGTCAGCACCGGCTTGAGATTTTTTTGCGCAGGCATACGCGGTTTCCTATATGTGCCGTGGCCTGAGAAAACACGCCTTAAGCCTGTTCTTCAATCGGCAGCGTGCTAGTTCTTTTGTTCCATGGCCCCGCGAACCCGATGCCGCTGGCCAATAATGAGGTTGGAGACATGGGAAGAGGTTTGAAAAATGGTTGAAATCGTCGCCATCAAGCCTGCTGTTGCCGAAGGTCCTGTTGTCACGAGGCTGGACAAGGGCGTGCTCCGCCTGACGCTCGCCAATTCGCCGGCCAATGCGCTGTCGCTGGCGGTGATGGCGGCGCTGACGGCGGAACTCGACCGTGCCAAATCCGACAGATCCGTCCGCGTCATCGTCCTGGCGGCGGCCGGAAAAATGTTCTGCGCCGGACACGACCTCAAGGAAATGACCGCGCGCCGCACCGATGCCGATCGCGGCAAGGCGTTCTTCGAGGAGACGTTTTCCGCCTGCGGGGCACTGATGCAGGCGATCGTGCGCCATCCCAGGCCGGTGATCGCCGAGGTCGATGGCCTGGCGACGGCTGCCGGGGCACAACTGGTCGCGAGCTGCGATCTGGCGATCGCCTCGCACGAGGCGACCTTCTGCACGCCGGGCGTTAATATCGGGCTGTTCTGCTCGACGCCGATGGTGGCGCTGTCGCGCAACGTTTCGCGCAAGCAGGCGATAGAGATGCTTTTGACCGGCGAGACCATCGATGCGGCGACGGCCAAGGAATTCGGCCTGATCAACCGCGTCGTGCCGCGCGAATATCTCAATCAGATTGTCACCAAATACGCGCAAACCATTGCTGCAAAATCGGCCTTGGTCGTCAAGACCGGCAAGGAAGCCTTTTACGCGCAGGCCGAAATGGGGCTGGCCGACGCCTATGCCTATACCGGCCGCGTCATGGTCGAGAACATGCTGGCGCGCGACGCTGAAGAGGGCATCGGCGCCTTCATCGGCAAGCGCAAGCCGGAATGGACGGAGGAATAGGGACGGAGAATAGACATGGAGCCTCGCATCTCCATCATCACCATTGCCGTCGATGATCTCGAGCGCGCCACGCGCTTCTACGAGGCGATGGGCCTGACCCGCCATGCCGGGATCACCGAGGGCGTCGCCTTCTTCCAGATGGGCGGCGTCATTCTCGGGCTGTTCCCGCGCGAAAGCGCCGAAGCCGATTCAGGCGTTACGTTCGGTAGGGCGCCGTCGGCGATCTACCTCGCCTACAACACGCGCTCCGACGCGGAGGTCGATGACGTGCTGACGATGGCCGAGAAGGCCGGCGGCCGGATCGTCAAGCCGGCCGGCCGCGCCTTCTGGGGCGGCTGGTATGGCTATTTCGCCGACACCGAAGGGCATGTCTGGGAAGTGGCGCACAATCCGGCTTTTCCGATCGCGGAAGACGGCAGGATCTCGCTGCCGGGTTGACCCGTTTCCCACCGCTTTCCGCGATACCGATCATTTCCGCATGATGCGCAGTTTCTGCAACGATCCGGATGGTTTCCTCGACGAAGCCCTGTATGAGGACGAGGCATGAACCATGACGCCTACGACAATGCCTATATCGCCGGCATCCTCAATTCGGTGAAGACCATCGCCATGGTCGGTGCGTCCGCCAACGATGTGCGGCCGAGCTATTTCGTGCTGAAATACCTGCTGGGCAAGGGCTTTTCGGTGTTCCCGATCAATCCCGGCCAGGCCGGCAAGGAAATCCTTGGCCGGATGACCTATGCCAGGCTCGCCGATGTGCCCGAGCCGATCGACATGGTCGACGTGTTTCGCGGCTCGGCGGCGGTGCCGGGCGTTGTCGACGACGTCTTGCGGCTCGATCCGTTGCCGAAAGTCATCTGGATGCAGCTTGGCGTGCGCCATGACGAGGCAGCCGCACGCGCCGAGGCCGCCGGCATCAATGTGGTGATGAACCGCTGCCCCAAGATCGAATATGGCAAGCTGTCGGGCGAAATCGGCTGGACCGGCGTCAACTCAGGCGTGTTGTCGTCGAAGAAGCCGCTGATGCGGCCGGGATTCCAGAGTTTTGGCGTCCGCCGGAAGTAGGTGGTACATGGTGAATAGTGAATGGTGAATAGAAGGATTTTTCCGGAAGGCGGCCACAGCGGCATATGAGCCGCTTGCAATCACGATGGGGCTGGCCGACGTTGCCTTCACCCTTCACCCTTCACCCTTCACCATTCACCACTCAGCATTCAGCATTCAGCATTCAGGGGAGGTAATCCATGACCCGCACGCCCGGTTTCAACACGCTCGCCGTCCATGCCGGCGCCAAGCCCGATCCGGCGACCGGCGCGCGTGCCACGCCGATTTATCAGACGACCTCCTTTGTCTTCGATGATGCCGACCATGCCGCTTCGCTGTTCGGGCTAAAAGCCTTCGGCAACATCTACACCCGGATCATGAACCCGACGCAGGCGGTGCTGGAAGAGCGTATCGCGGCACTCGAAGGCGGCACCGCGGGGCTGGCCGTGGCGTCGGGCCATGCCGCGCAGGTGCTCGTGTTCCACAATTTGATGCAGCCCGGCGACAATTTCGTCGCCGCGACAAGGCTTTACGGTGGCTCGATCAACCAGTTCGGCCACGCCTTCAAGAATTTCGGCTGGCAGGTGCGCTGGGCCGACACCAACGACATCTCGACCTTCGAAAGCCAGATCGACGAAAAGACCAAGGCGATCTTCATCGAGAGCCTGGCCAATCCGGGCGGCGTCTTCGTCGACATCGAAAAGATCGGCGACATCGCCCGCAAACATGGTCTGCCGCTGATCGTCGACAACACGCTGGCCTCGCCCTATCTGGTGCGGCCGATCGAGCATGGCGCCGACATCGTCGTGCATTCGCTGACCAAGTTCATCGGCGGCCACGGCAATTCGATCGGCGGCGCCATTGTCGATGGCGGTACCTTCGACTGGTCGAAATCCGGCAAATATCCGATGCTGTCTGAGCCGCGCCCCGAATATGGCGGCCTCGTCCTACACGAAACATTTGGCAATTTCGCTTTCGCCATTGCCGCGCGCGTGCTCGGCCTGCGCGACATGGGCCCGGCGATCTCGCCCTTCAATGCGTTCCTGATCCTGACCGGGCTGGAAACCCTGCCGCTCAGGATGCAGCGCCATTGCGACAATGCGGTCACCGTCGCCGCGTGGCTGTCCAACCACCCAAAGATCGCCTGGGTGTCCTATCCCGGCCTGCCCAGCGACAACAACAACGCGCTGCAGAAGAAGTATTCGCCGCTTGGCGCCGGTGCGGTGTTCACCTTCGGCCTGAAGGGCGGCTATGCGGCGGGCATCGCATTCGTCGAGGCACTCGAACTGTTCTCGCACCTCGCCAATGTCGGCGACACCAAGTCGCTGGTCATCCATCCAGCGTCGACCACGCATCGGCAATTGTCCGACGAACAGAAGGTCGCCGCCGGCGCTGGGCCGGATACGGTCAGGCTCTCGGTCGGCATCGAGGATGTCAACGACATCGTCGCCGATCTGGAACAGGCTCTCGCCAAGGTCTGACCCCTGCTGCAAGGAGTTTCCATGACCGCGCCAAAATTCCTCTCCGTCGATGTTGAAAGCGTTGACCCGGAACCTGGCGCGCCGGCGCCGGATCGCCTGATTTCAGGCGATCCAAAGTTCCGCACCTGGAATGTCGAGGAACGCGACGGCGGCCTCTATGCCGGCATCTGGGAGGCGACGCCAGGCAAATGGCGCATCGAGTATGACGAGTGGGAGTTCTGCCACATCCTGTCGGGCGTCTCGGTGATTTCAGAGGCGGGCGGCGAGGCGCGCACCGTCAGGGCTGGCGACAGTTTCGTGCTCAGGCCGGGGTTTAAGGGAAGCTGGGAAGTGCTTGAAACGACACGCAAGGAGTATGTGATCAAGCTTTGATCATTGTCCGCTGTGCACGGCGAGCCTTTCCAGCCCGTGGAAATGGTAGCTGTCGCGAAAACGCGGCTGTTCGGCCAGATGCAGCCGCGGTAGCCGGTCGAACAAGGTTTTCAGCGATACCTGCAATTCGAGCCGGGCCAGCGGCGCTCCGATGCAGAAATGGATGCCGGCGCCGAACGAGACGTTTTTCTGGTCGGCGCGATCCGGCCGGAAGGCGAAGGGTTCGGCAAAGGCCATCGGGTCGTGATTGGCCATGCCGAGCAGCAGGCCGATCGTCTCGCCCGGCCGCACGATGACACCGGGACCGACCTCGAACTCTTCATAGGCATAACGTGTGAACATGTGCAGCGGCGCATCGAAGCGCAGGCATTCCTCGACCGTGGCGGTGGTCGTTTGCGGCGAGGCGAAGAAGCGGCGCGGGTCGCCGCCCTGCGCGAGGATCGCGCGCACCGCATTGCCGGTCTGGTGGACGGTCGCCTCGTGGCCGGCATTGAGCAGCAGGATGGCCGAGGACACCAGCTCGTCCTCCGAGAGTTTTTGGCCATCGTCCTGCGCCGAGATCAGCAGCGACAGCAGATCGTCGCCGGGGTTTTTGCGCCGCTCGGCAACATGGCCGCGCAGGAAATCCGAAAAATCATGTGCTGCGCGATTGGCCGTCTCTTCCGTTTCGCGGGTGCGGCCGTGCATGTACATGGCGACCATCCGATGCGACCAGTCGAGGAGTTGCGGCCCCATCTCGACCGGCACGCCGAGCATCTCGGCAATGATGGTGATCGGCAAAGGCGATGCGAAGGCTGGCAGCAGGTCGACCTGGCCCGGCTCGAAACGGTCGATCAGCTCGTTGGCCAGCGCCTCGACGCGCTGCCTCAGCCGCTCGACCTGACGCGAGACGAAGGCGCGGTTGACCAGTGTTCTGAGCCTGGTGTGAACGGGTGGCTCCAGCTCCAGCATCGAATTGGCCTCGATGCCGTCGAAGCTGCTGAGATGGGTGCGGTCTTGGCCGACGCCGCTTCTGTCAGGGATGCCGGCCGGGTTCTGGCGGCCGAAGCGCCGGTCGCGCAGCAGCCGGCTGACGTCGTCGAAGCCGCCAAAGCACCAGAAGCCGAACTCTTCCCAGAAGAAGACATTCGATGCGCCATGCATGAAGGCATAGGCCGCGTAGGGGTTCTGGAAGAAAGCCGCCTCGTGTGGGTCCAGTCGCACATGGCGGGTCGAGGAATCGAAGGCAAGATAGGTCGGCTTCAATTTGGTCATGCGAGACAATTAACGCATGACCCCGAAAACCGGAATCGGTTTTCGGAAAGGATCATGCGCAGATTCAACGTTTTGGAGCGTCCTTTGCGCGTCGAACGACGCGCGGCGCTCCAAGGCTTGCCAGCTTGATGCCAGATCGTATGTTGGCGCCCGGCAATCGATGCATGTCGCCCAAAAGTGTGAAGCGGTTTTGCAACAACGACATGCACAAAAGCGCATTTAGCCAGCCGGCGCGGCTGCGGAAAGACTGACTTGATGAATGTGATCGTGGTCGGCGCAGGCATTGCGGGGCTTTCGACGGCCTGGTCGCTGGTCAAGGCCGGGCACCGGGTCTCAATCGTCGAGCAGGGACCGATTCCCAATCCGCTTGCCGCCTCGGGCGACCATCACCGCGTCATCCGCCGCGCCTATGGCGCAGCCTCGGGTTATGGCCGGCTGATCACCGAAGCCTATGAAGCCTGGGACGAGATGTGGGCCGACCTCGGCGAGAACCATCTCGACCCGCGCGGCTTCATCTGCATTTCGCGGGAGCCGGGAGACGAAGCCGAGGAATACCGCGAGGGCATGGAAGCCGGAAACTACCCGATCGAACTGTTCGAGCCGGACGCCGCAGCCAAGCGCTGGCGGTTCCTGCAGCCCGGCTCGTTCCGCTACGCATATTTTTCGCCGGAGGGTGGTGCGCTGCATTGTCGCAAGATTGCCTCCCGCCTCGCCGAATGGCTGCGGAGAACCGGCGCCAATGTCTACGAAAACAGCAAGGCGGTGGAGGTCGACGCCGAGGCTGGCCGCCTCGTGCTTGAAAGCGGCGAGACGATGCAGGCCGACCGCATCGTCGTCACCGCTGGCGCCTGGGTGCTGAAACTGTTTCCGGAGCTGGGCGGCGACCTGGAGACCTGGCGCACCGCGCTCGCCTATGTCGAACCGCCGGCGGATCTGAAAGCGGCATGGCATTCGGCCCCGGTCATCCTCGACGTCGGCGGCGCTGTCGACGGCTACGTGATCCCGCCGTCCGGCGGCGCCGGCATGAAATTCGGCTCAGGGCTGCACAGGGTGCCGACCAGCGATGCCGACTGGAACCGCCAGCCGGTGGCGGGCGAGGGCGAGGCGATCCGCGACCTGTTTTCGCCGCCGATCGCCCGTATCGAAGAATACAAGGTCACCGAGGTCGTCACCTGCGCCTACACCTTCACCGTCGACGAAAAGTTCCTGGCGCATGAGAAGGGCAAATGCCTTGTCGTCTCGGCCTGCTCCGGCCACGGCTACAAGTTCGGCGCGGCGGTCGGCAGGCGCGTCGCAGCGACCGTCGGCAATGGCGACGTCGGCGGCCTGAAAGCGTGGCTGCGGGCGGAGGCGGTCTGACCTAAAACCGGCAGTGCCGCGGAACACGCACCTGCCGCCAGCGCGACGAGCCCTCGCGGACCAGAACCCGGCGCGCCACTGTCTGGTAGGTGGCGGGAAAATTGACGATCCGCCGCTGCTCCGGCTGCACCAGAACCTCCTCGGCGACGCTCTCGTACTCGGCGGGACTGACGACGCGCCGTTGGCGCTCCGGCTGCACCACCACGGTCTCGGCCACCCGTTGATAGCGCGCCTTGTGCCTGACCTTGCACAGCACCTTGCGGCCGTTGATGACGCGCCATTCCCAGGAGTAGCCCGTCATCGACCTTCACCGTGCGGTAGATGGTGCGGGTGATGGCAGGCACGATCTCGTAGCCGACACGCGCCGGTGCGATCTGCACCACCCGCTCGCGCGTCCCGTAGATCGCCGGAACGGATTCCACCTGCTGACCGGCCGGGCTGACGAGCACGTTTTCGTAGACGGTCTCGTAGACGGCCGGCCTGTTGACCTGCTCGTAGCACTCGACGGCGCGCCCGCCGGCAGCCGTTTCGGACATCATGCCGAGGACGGCGAGGCTGGCGATGGCCGAGGAAGCAGTTTTCCCGATCATTGCACTCCCCCCAGTTTGAACTTTCCACGCAAGCTCAACGTTGAATTGTAGGGGAAGCCGTATCCCGGGAAAGCAGTTTCGGCACATTTCGTTAAGCGACGCGGTTAAGAAACTGTTACCCGGCAGCGCAGCCGCGCCGCTTCAACAGCAGCCGGCGCAGCTTCGGCCGAATTCTGTGCAGAAACCTTGATTCGACTTAACCGGATGGCTAGGAGGGGCGGCCTTGCGCTAGGGTGAGCCGACATCCTATTTACAGGGATAACGATCCAGAACCGATTCTGCCCGACTTGCTCATCTCCGGCGCCGGAATCCCATCTTCAATAAGGGATAGTCCATGAAGAACCCCGTCGAAACCTACATGAACCTCGTTCCGATGGTGGTCGAGCAGACCAATCGCGGCGAGCGGGCCTACGACATTTTCTCTCGGCTCCTGAAAGAGCGCATCATTTTCATCACCGGTCCGGTCGAGGACGGCATGGCGACGCTGGTCTGCGCGCAGCTCCTGTTCCTCGAAGCGGAGAATCCGAAGAAGGAAATCAACCTCTACATCAATTCGCCCGGCGGCGTCGTCACCTCGGGCATGGCGATCTACGATACCATGCAGTTCATCAAGCCGGCGGTGGCGACGCTGTGCATCGGCCAGGCCGCCTCGATGGGCTCGCTGCTTCTCACCGCCGGCGAGAAGGGCATGCGCTTCGCCACGCCGAACGCCCGCATCATGGTCCACCAGCCTTCCGGTGGTTTTCAGGGCCAGGCTTCCGACATCGAGCGCCACGCCCAGGACATCATCAAGCTGAAGCGCCGCCTCAACGAGGTCTATGTCAAGCACACCGGCAAGAGCTACGACGAGATTGAAAGGACGCTCGACCGCGACCATTTCATGACCTCCGACGAGGCCAGGGAATTCGGCCTCATCGACAAGGTCATTTCGTCGCGTGAGCCGATCGAGGGTCTTGCCACATAAGCCCGGTGGCAGTTGGATGGCGGGAAAACACGCTTTTGATGCCGCTTGCGGCATTTCGGCCACAATTGGCTGTTCCCTCGACGGGAGCGATTGCCTACGTTAAGCCTATGTTGATTTTCGACGGCTTAGCTTTGTGCGGGGTTGATGCGAATCATTGCGACGTTTTCTGATATGTGTTTCGTATGGAATGCGTTGCGGGAGCCGGACTACTGGCGGCGGCGATTTCCCGCGATAGATTGAGTTATGCGCCCTTTCAACCAGACCATCGGCGGGCGGCTATGAAAGGACATGAAAATGAGCAAGGTCGGCAACAGCGGCGGTGATTCCAAGAACACGCTTTATTGCTCGTTTTGCGGCAAAAGCCAGCACGAAGTGCGCAAGCTGATCGCCGGCCCGACGGTGTTCATCTGCGACGAATGCGTCGAGCTCTGCATGGACATCATCCGCGAGGAGAACAAGACCTCGATGGTGAAGTCCCGCGAGGGCGTGCCGACCCCGCAGGAGATCCTCAAGGTTCTCGACGACTACGTCATCGGCCAGCCCTACGCCAAGCGCGTGCTGTCGGTGGCCGTCCACAACCACTACAAGCGCCTCGCGCATGCCGGCAAGAACAACGACGTCGAACTGGCGAAGTCCAACATTTTGCTGATCGGCCCGACCGGCTGCGGCAAGACGCTGCTCGCGCAGACGCTGGCCCGCATCATCGACGTGCCGTTCACCATGGCCGATGCGACGACGCTGACCGAGGCCGGCTATGTCGGCGAGGACGTCGAGAACATCATCCTCAAGCTGTTGCAGTCGGCCGACTACAATGTCGAGCGCGCCCAGCGCGGCATTGTCTACATCGACGAGATCGACAAGATTTCGCGCAAGTCGGACAATCCCTCGATCACCCGCGACGTGTCGGGCGAGGGCGTCCAGCAGGCGCTGTTGAAGATCATGGAAGGCACGGTCGCTTCCGTGCCGCCGCAAGGCGGCAGGAAGCACCCGCAGCAGGAATTCCTGCAGGTCGACACCGCCAATATCCTGTTCATCTGCGGCGGCGCCTTCGCCGGGCTGGACAAGATCATCTCGGATCGCGGCCGCAAGACCTCGATCGGCTTCGGCGCCACCGTCGCGTCACCCGAGGATCGCCGCACCGGCGACGTTTTCCGTCTGGTCGAGCCTGAGGATCTGTTGAAGTTCGGCCTCATTCCTGAGTTCGTCGGCCGTCTGCCGGTCCTGGCAACGCTGGAGGACCTCGACGAGCCGGCGCTGATCCAGATCCTGACCGAGCCGAAGAACGCGCTGGTCAAGCAATACCAGCGGCTGTTCGAGATGGAGAATGTCGACCTGACCTTCCACGAGAATGCGCTGTCGGCGATCGCCAAGCGCGCCATCGAGCGCAAGACCGGCGCGCGCGGCCTGCGCTCGATCATGGAGGCGATCCTGCTCGACACGATGTTCGAGCTGCCGGCGCTGGAAGGCGTGCGCGAAGTGGTTATTTCGGAAGAGGTGGTGTCCGGCAACGCCAGGCCGCTCTACATCTATTCCGAGCAGAAGGAAAAGAAGGGCAACGTCAGCGCCTGACGTCAGCCCTGTTGTAGTGGAGTTCTTCAAACGGCGCCGCAAGGCGCCGTTTTGCCGTTTGTGGATGGGCAGGCTATGATGAACGGCCCGACTTGTGATGAATGGATTATGACGGATTGGATGAACGGTTTCGTGTCGACCCTTGATCTTTGCCTCGCGTGCCTCCAACTAACGGAAGAAGGCCGTGGCGCCGAATTCTGTGCTGTAAAACTCCCGTCACAAACGGTGGTAGGCGGAACCATCCCCGGTCGTTAATATGAGAATCGCGGTTGGCCGATTGGCGGTCGCGACATGAAAGGTTGGACAATGGCCAAAATATCCAAGGCTCCCAGCGACGGCGTCTTCGCAGTCCTCCCACTGCGCGACATCGTGGTGTTCCCGCACATGATCGTTCCGCTCTTTGTCGGGCGTGAAAAGTCGATCAAGGCGCTGGAAGAGGTGATGGGTCAGGAAAAGCAGATCCTGCTTGCGACCCAGATGAATGCCGCCGATGACGATCCCGAGTCCGATGCGATCTTCGACATCGGCACGCTCGCCAATGTGCTGCAGTTGCTGAAGCTGCCGGACGGCACCGTCAAGGTGCTGGTCGAAGGCGCCTCGCGCGCGAAAATCGTTTCGTTCACCGACCGTCCCGATTTTCACGAGGCCCGCGCCGCAGCACTGGTCGAACCGGATGAGGAAGAGGTCGAGGTCGAGGCGCTGGCCCGTTCCGTCGTCACCGACTTCGAGAACTACGTCAAGCTGAACAAGAAGATCTCGCCCGAAGTGGTGGGTGCCGCCAGCCAGATCGACGACTATTCCAAGCTCGCCGATACGGTCGCCTCGCATCTTGCCATCAAGATCCCCGAGAAGCAGGAGATGCTGGCCACGCTTTCGGTCAAGGAGCGGCTGGAAAAGGCGATGGGCTTCATGGAAGCCGAGATCTCCGTCCTGCAGGTCGAGAAGCGCATCCGCTCGCGCGTCAAGCGCCAGATGGAGAAGACCCAGCGCGAATACTACCTCAACGAGCAGATGAAGGCGATCCAGAAGGAGCTCGGCGAGGGCGAGGACGGCCGCGACGAGGCCGCCGAGATCGAGGCGCGCATCAAGAAGACCAAGCTCTCCAAGGAGGCCCGCGAAAAGGCGGAAGCCGAACTGAAGAAGCTGCGGACGATGTCGCCGATGTCGGCTGAATCGACCGTCGTACGCAACTATCTCGACTGGATCCTGTCGATACCGTGGGGCAAGAACTCCAAGGTCAAGCAGGATCTGGGCTTCGCGCAGAACGTGCTCGACACCGACCATTTCGGCCTCGACAAGGTCAAGGACCGCATCGTCGAATATCTCGCCGTGCAGAGCCGCCAGAAGAAGCTGAAGGGGCCGATCCTGTGCCTCGTCGGGCCTCCCGGCGTCGGCAAGACCTCGCTCGGCAAATCGATCGCCAAGGCGACCGGCCGCGAGTTCATCCGCATGGCGCTGGGCGGCGTGCGCGACGAGGCCGAGATCCGCGGTCACCGGCGCACCTATATCGGCTCGATGCCCGGCAAGGTCATCCAGTCGATGAAGAAGGCGAAGAAATCCAACCCGCTCTTCCTGCTCGACGAGATCGACAAGATGGGCCAGGATTTCCGCGGCGATCCGTCGTCGGCGTTGCTCGAGGTGCTCGATCCCGAGCAGAACTCGACGTTCATGGACCACTATCTCGAGGTCGAATACGACCTGTCGAGCGTGATGTTCGTGACCACGGCGAACACGTTGAACATTCCGGCACCCTTGATGGACCGCATGGAGATCATTCGTATCGCCGGCTACACCGAGGACGAGAAGATCGAGATCGCCAAGCGCCACCTGATGCCGAAGGTGATCCGCGATCACGCGCTGCAGCCGAACGAGTTCTCCGTCGGCGAGGACGCGATCCGCGGCATCATCCAGACCTACACCCGTGAAGCGGGCGTCAGGAGTCTGGAGCGCGAGCTGATGAAGCTCGGCCGCAAGGCGGTGACCGAGATCCTGAAGACGAAGAAGAAGACGGTCGACATCACGGCGGACAATCTCGCCGATTACCTTGGTGTTCCGCGCTTCCGCTTCGGTCAGGTCGAGGCCGACGATCAGGTCGGCGTTGTCACCGGGCTCGCCTGGACGGAAGTCGGCGGCGAGCTGCTGACGATCGAAGGCGTCATGATGCCCGGCAAGGGCCGCATGACGGTGACCGGCAATCTGCGCGACGTGATGAAGGAATCGATCTCGGCGGCGGCCTCCTATGTCCGCTCGCGGGCTCTCGATTTCGGCGTCGAGCCGCCGCTGTTCGACAAGCGCGACATCCACGTCCACGTGCCCGAAGGCGCAACGCCCAAGGACGGACCGTCGGCGGGCGTGGCGATGGCGACGGCGATCGTCTCGGTGCTGACCGGCATCCCGGTCAGGGCCGACGTGGCGATGACCGGCGAGATCACGCTGCGCGGCAGAGTGCTGCCGATCGGCGGGCTCAAGGAGAAGCTGCTTGCAGCACTGCGCGGCGGCATCAAGAAGGTGCTGATCCCGGAAGACAACGCCAAGGATCTGGCGGAGATTCCGGACAACGTGAAGAACGGTATGGAGATCGTTCCGGTCGGGCGGGTCGGTGAAGTCTTGCGCCATGCGCTGGTGCGTATGCCGGAGGCGATCGAGTGGGTCGAGCCGGTCAATGCGCCGGCTGCGGTGGATGCCGGAGACGACGCCAGCAAGTCGCTAGCTCATTAGCACGTGCTAAAGTTGCAATGCACAACGGAGAGCCGGGCCTAGAGCCCGGCTCTTTCATGTGAAAAACCCCGGAATTCCGGGGTTTTTTCGACTCTTTTGACGCTTTTCGACTTGGTTGCGGAAGCGCTTCTTTCTAAAGTCCGTTTCCTGCCGGATGAGTCGTACGTTCCGGTTTCTCATGGAAGGGAATTTTTATGAACAAGAACGAACTGGTGTCCGCTGTCGCCGACGCCGCGAGTATTTCGAAGGGTGACGCGCAGTCGGCTGTCGATGCGGTGTTCTCCGTCATCACCGGCGAACTGAAGAAGGGCGGCGATGTCCGGCTTGTCGGCTTCGGAAATTTCACAGTGTCAAAACGCGCTGCCTCGACCGGCCGCAATCCGCAGACCGGCGCCGAAGTGCAGATTCCGGCGCGCACCGTGCCGAAGTTTTCGGCCGGCAAGGGCCTCAAGGACGCAGTCAACTAAGCGCCTTGGTACCCTTTTCAGAGACCAGAAAAGCCGGGCATGCCCGGCTTTTCTTTCGCGCCACTTTGGCGGGCTCTATGCCGTCGGTGCATCGGCGCGCATCAGCCCTTCCTGCTTGAGATCGGCCCAGAGTGCCGATGGCAGCTTCGCGTCGAGCAGCGACCGATTGCTTTCGACCTCGCTCGGCCGCTGGCCGCCGGGGATCACCGACACGACCGAAGGGTGCAGCAGCGGAAATTGCAGTGCCGCCTCGATCAGGCGCACACTGTGGCGCTTGCAGACAGCCTCGATGCGCGTGACGCGGTCGATGATGTCCTGCGGCGCCTCGGTATAATCGTAGTAGGCGCCGGGCTTCGGACCGGTTGCCAGGATGCCGGAATTATACGGCCCGCCGAGAACGATGCCGATGCCGCGCTTCTGGCATAGCGGCAGGAAGGATTGCAGCGCCTCCTGCTCCAGCAGCGTATAGCGCCCGGCAAGCAGGAACAGGTCGAAGTCGCCGCGCTCGGCAAGCGTCTGGGCAACCTGCCATTCGTTGATGCCGCCGCCGAACGCCTTGATGATGCCCTGGTCACGCAGGGACAGCAGCCCGTAATAGCCCGAGCGCATGAACTCCTCGATGCGCTGGTCCGCGGCCGCCTTGCTGCCATGCGTGAAGACGTCGACGTCATGCACGAAAAGGATGTCAATGCGGTCGACGCCGAGGCGTTCCAGCGAGGCTTCGAAGGAGCGCATGACCCCGTCATAGCTGTAGTCGTAGACCTCGCGGCGCGACGGCGTGTCGAAGAACTTGCCGATGCCGGTGCGCTGGTCCGGCGGGCAGGCGCGCATGATGCGGCCGACCTTGCTCGACAGCACATAGTCGTCGCGCTTTTTCGAGCGCAGGAACGGATTGAGCCGCGTTTCCGACAGGCCAAGCCCGTAGAGCGGTGCGGTGTCGTAGTAGCGGCAACCGACCCGCCATGCAGCCTCCAGGGTGGCGTTGGCATCCTCGTCGGAGACGGCACGATAAAGATTGCCGAGCGGCGCCGTGCCGAAGCCGAGTTCCGTGAAACTGATGCCGCCATTGCCGATGCGGTCGAAATGCCGTGTCTTCATATGCTGCCGTTTCCTCATTTCCGTATGTCCCGAGACTATCATGCCTGAGGCGCTGCAAAAGCACTCCGAGCCGTTGGACACGAACTTTCACGGTGATAGCATGAGCAAAAACAAGCTGTTCGGGGAAGATGTGACCAAACAATCCAGATGGGTTTTTGAGGGCAGCAAGCTGGTGGGTCTGTACGAAATGCCGGCACAGATCTGTTCAGGATTGCACTCGACGAACGTGGCACGGTGCTGGCTCGGATCGGCGAAAGCCGTATCGACGCCGCCCGCCACACCAACATGGAGTAGGCGTCATGCGCTACGAGCTGATGCTGCCGCACCAGATCCGCAAGGCGATCGCCGAGAACTGGCCGGTCGTGCTCCCGCTCGGCGTGCTCGAATACCATGGTGAGCACATGGCCGTCGGCATGGATACGCTGGCGGTGGTCAAGATGCTGGAGCTGTTCGAAAAGGAAGCCAACATCGCCATCCTGCCAGCCTTCTACTATGGCGCGGCGAGCTACGCGGTGGCGCCGCCAGAGGGCAATGGCTCGGTTCAGGTCGGCGGCAGGGCGCTGGCGCCGTTCGCGGAGGAACTGTTCTACAGCCTGCTGCGCATCGGTTTTCGCAACATCCACGCCATCATCCACCACCAGACCGAGAACTTTGTTGCCGGCATGCCGACCGATCTCGCCTTCAAGACCGCTGGCCGCCAGGCGATCTTCCGTTTTCTGGAGAAGGAGCGCGGCGAGGGCTGGTGGGCCTCCGAGACGATGGCCGGCCACTATGCCGAGCACGCCGAGGGCGGCAATTTCTTCAACTGGATACAAGTGCATCCGCTGATGCCGACGGTGACGGACGGCCAGTATCCCTTCGATCATGCCGGCATCGGCGAGACGTCGCTGATGCTGGCGCTGTGCCCAGAAGCGGTGGACGCCGGCCACTTCGCCGACAATACGGGATGGTATACGGCGACCGCCCCTGAGGCCTCGACGGAACTGGGGCAAAAGGGTGTCGCGATGATCCTCGAGCATATGCGGGCGATATTGTCACGCTAACGGATGCGCCATTTCGAGCGTTGCAGGATGCAGGATGAAAACCGTAGCGATCCTTCGCGCCCCCCTCTGTCCTGCCGGACATCTCCCCCACAAGGGGGGAGATTCGCTGTTTCAGCGCCCCGCTCATTCCTGCGGCGTTGGAGATTAGCGAAAACCGGCGTGACGGCCGATCTCCCCCCAAGTGGGGGCGCTGTCCGGCAGGACAGAGGGGGGCGCTGTCCCGCCGGCGTTCAAAAGCATCCACAGTTGCAACGCTCGAAGGAGTGGCGAGGGCCTACTTCACCGCGCCTGCGGTCATGCCCATGATGAGGTAGCGCTCCAGCGCGATGCCGATGACGGCGAGCGGTGTTATCGCGGCGGTGGCGAGTGCGGCCATCGACCACCAGTTGATGCCCTGCGAGCCGGTCTGGCTCGCCACCATCACGGGAATGGTTTTTGCGTCGGTCGAGGTCAGCAGTGCGGCGAAGAAATACTCGTTCCAGCACAGCACCATCGCCAGGATGAACGCCGCGACCATGCCCGGCAGCGCGATCGGCATGACGATGCGGAAGAAGGCGCCCCAGATCGACAGGCCGTCGACGAGGGCTGCTTCCTCCAGTTCGACTGGGATCGAGTTGAACTGGTCGCGCATGATCCAGATAACGATCGGCAGCACCATCAGCGTGTAGAGCAGGATCAGCCCGATGCGCGTGTCGAGCATGCCGACTTCCCGGTACAGCACGAGAAAGGGCAGGGCGAGCACCACCGGCGGCAGGATCAGCTGCGACAGGAAGAAGAAGGAGATGTCCTCGTTCTTGAACCAGGCGAAGTGATAGCGGAAGCGGGTGAGGCCGTAGGCGGCGAGGCTGCCAATGACGATGGCGAGGCTCGATGCGCCGACCGAGGTGATGACCGAATTCATGAAGCGCTTGATGAACTCGTCGCGCACCGTCGAGGTCCGGAAGATCGCATCCGGCGACAGGCCGAGCGAGCGCCAGCCCTTCCAGTCCGGCTGGAAGTCGACGAACGGGATGAGATGGCCCTGGGTGACGTCGACCGCGGTCTTGAACGAGGTGGTTATCGTCCAGTAGATCGGGAACAGGCAGATGAAGGCCCAGAACACCAGCGCGCCATAGATGAAGACGCGGTTGGCGAAAAAGCTCGCCGGCGAGCGAATTTCGGAAGCGGCATAGTCGGTGGTCTGGACGCTCATCTGGCCGCCTGTCAATTGACGTTGCGCACGAAGCGGTTTGCGAATTTCAACAGCCACGTCACGAACACGATGATGATGATGAGGTAGGCCATCGCCAGCATGGTGCCGTAGCCGACATTCGAGCGGTCGCGATACTCGCGGTAGATGAAGCTCGACACCGAATCGGTCGCGCCGCCCGGGCCGCCCGAGGTGACGGTGATAATGATGTCGGCAAGCTTCAACTTGAAGATGATGCGCAGGATGATCGCCGTCACCGATACCGGCAGCATCAGCGGAAAGGTGACCTGCCAGAAGGTCTGCCAGGCATTGGCGCCGTCTACCCTGGCCGCCTCGAGCACCTCGCGCGACATCGCCTGAAGCCCGGCGAGCAGCATGATCATCATGAACGGGATGAACGTCCAGGCGTCCAGCACCATGATCGAGATGCGGGCGGTGATCGGGTTTGAGAAGAAGGCGGGGTTTTCCCAGCCGAGCTGGCGCGCCAGCGCCGCGGCCGGCCCGAAGCGGTATTCCATCAGCGACTTGCCGATCATCCACGACACCGCGACCGGCGACAGCATCAACGGCATCAGGAAGACGACACGGAAGAATTTACGCGCGCGGATCTGTGCGTTGAGCAGCAAAGCGAGGCCGAAAGCGATGACGTATTCGACCAGCACCGCCAGCACATAGAGCACCATGTTGAACAGCGCGTTGCGGTAATAGGGATCCGCCAGCATCTGCCAGAAATTGTCGAGCCCGTTGAACTTGCGGCCGGAGAAGGAACTGAGGTTCCAGTCGGTCAGCGCAATGTAGAAGCCGAACAGCGTCGGGAAGATCACCATGGCGATGGTGAACAGCAGCGCCGGCAGCAGGAACAGCGCGCGCTGGCCGTCTTCGCCGCGTGTCAGCACCTGGCCGACGCCGAGTGCAACACCCCACAGCACATAGGCATAGACGACCGGCCGCCAGGTCTCGAAGCCGATAGTGTTGACCTCTGACTTGTAAAGGATTTGGACTGCGATCACGGCCAGCAGGCCGAGCGTCGCAGCGGCCATCAACGCCCGGCCGAGCCGCTTGCGGCCCGGCGATATCAGATCGGATGGAGCGGCGTTTGCCGGCCACGCACTGGTGGGCAAGGTCTGGTCAGCCACGCGTCCCGTCCGTTCACTGAAGGCTGCTATGACCGGCAGGCCGGTCAAGCTGTTATGACCGGCTGGCCGGTCAGGGTGCTATGACCGGCAGGCCGGTCAAGCTGTGGTGCCGCGGCGTTTGGGCGCCCGGCCCCGGGTGCGAAAAAATAAACCAAAAATCCGCGCGGGGGCGTGTTTAGCTTGTTGTGGTTTTTACGGGCGCTGTGGGGGGGGAGCTTGGGCCCCGCGGCGGCCA